>NZ_JBFTSK010000169.1:0-350 GCF_056399985.1 Chitinophaga sp. 01L420 | reverse complement strand
CTGGTAGCAGGCATATTTACATTGCCTTTATTACCATCTACATTTAAAAGCCCTTCATCATTAAACACCTTATTGGTCAATGTCTGAATAGCGGTGGCATCGCCATGATCCGCTCCGCTGGCAATGGTGATCGTAGCCGGGAGACTGGTATAACGGCTATCTGCAATAGTAGATGACACCACATCTTTTGTCAGGTTCACCGTCCAGGCTTTACCGGCTTTCCAGCCATTTGGTAAAGTAGCAGTGATCACGGCACTTTGTCCTTCGTTCACGCTATCCGGCACACTGCTCAGTTTGATGGAATCACCGGCAGGGAATGGATACTGCGCATCCTTGATCGCATCCTTGAT
>NZ_JBFTSK010000168.1:0-350 GCF_056399985.1 Chitinophaga sp. 01L420 | reverse complement strand
TCAGGGCGGTGTTGTGCGATTTCGGCAGACAGCCGGAATCCATCACTTCCTGTTTCCCGGCTCGCCAGGATAACCTTCCCGCCTGTAATAACCGGCAGGTATAATTCCAAATACGAGATATCAAAGCTATAGGTCGTCACAGATAACAGGCTGTTACCCGCCGTAAATCCTATTTCCCGGCCAACGCCCGTTAAAAAATTCATCAGACTCCGGTGTTCAATCATCACCCCCTTCGGTCTGCCGGTTGATCCTGATGTATAAATCACATATGCCAGCTGACCAGGGCTGACCTCCATTCTTAGCCTGCTCACTTCTGTGACAACAGGGATCTCCTCCATTATCACCACGTA
>NZ_JBFTSK010000167.1:0-354 GCF_056399985.1 Chitinophaga sp. 01L420 | reverse complement strand
ACATGACGGCTAACATTCCGGCCGGATTGGGYGCACGCGGTGCATGGACCATCGTAGGTGGCAAGCAACCCTGGATCACGATTGCTGAYACTACTTTAAATAATACGAAGGTGACCGTACTGGCAGGACATACCGTGTCACTGGTATGGACCATCACCAATGGTACCTGTRCGGCYACTACGGATATGGTKRAACTGACCAACTATGARATTCCTTCCATAGCAGTTGCAGGTGCAGATCAGAAACATTGTAATGATTCTATCTTCAACATGACGGCTAACATTCCRGCCGGATTGGGYGCACGCGGTGCATGGACCATCGTAGGTGGCAAGCAACCCTGGATCACGATTGCTG
>NZ_JBFTSK010000166.1:0-362 GCF_056399985.1 Chitinophaga sp. 01L420 | reverse complement strand
GTGCAGATCAGAAACATTGTAATGATTCTATCTTCAACATGACGGCTAACATTCCRGCCGGATTGGGTGCACGCGGTGCATGGACCATCGTAGGTGGCAAGCAACCCTGGATCACKATTGCTGATACTACWTTAAAYAMCACCAARGTGACCGTGCTGGCTGGACATACYGTGTCACTGGTATGGACTATCACCAATGGTACCTGTGCGGCTACTACAGATATGGTGGAACTGACCAACTATGAAGTTCCTTCCATAGCAGTTGCWGGTGCAGATCAGAAACATTGTAATGATTCTATCTTCAACATGACGGCTAACATTCCAGCCGGATTGGGTGCACGCGGTGCATGGACTATTGTAGAG
>NZ_JBFTSK010000165.1:0-363 GCF_056399985.1 Chitinophaga sp. 01L420 | reverse complement strand
GGTGCAGATCAGAAACATTGTAATGATTCTATCTTCAACATGACGGCTAACATTCCAGCCGGATTGGGTGCACGCGGTGCATGGACTATTGTAGGTGGCAAGCARCCYTGGATCACGATTGCTGATACTACTTTAAAYAACACCAAAGTGACCGTRCTGGCAGGACATACCGTGTCACTGGTATGGACCATCACCAATGGTACCTGTRCGGCTACTACAGATATGGTTGAACTGACCAACTATGAGATTCCTTCCATAGCAGTTGCTGGTGCAGATCAGAAACATTGTAATGATTCTATCTTCAACATGACGGCTAACATTCCAGCCGGATTGGGTGCACGCGGTGCATGGACTATTGTAGGT
>NZ_JBFTSK010000164.1:0-371 GCF_056399985.1 Chitinophaga sp. 01L420 | reverse complement strand
TGTATGTTGATGGCATTGCCTGCACCAGCGGTGATATTGCCGGTCAGTGTTACATCGCCACTGCCAGAGCTATTGCCTGTTATGGATGCGGCACCGGTGGTATTCGCTGTCCAGCTTACGCCGCTGAGTGTATCAGATACAATATCACTGATCTTCACACCAGTGGCATCAGATGGTCCGTCATTCGTCACAGTAATAGTATACTTCAGACTATCGCCTGCAATAGCGGTAGCTGCTGCTTGTTTCACGATACGCAGCGTCGGTTTCTTAGTCACCACGGTGATCACCGGCGTACTTGGAATAGAATCTCCTGTAGCTGGTTTCAGTACGGCAATATTAGATACGGAAGTATTCGTACCTGATCCTACCAC
>NZ_JBFTSK010000163.1:0-372 GCF_056399985.1 Chitinophaga sp. 01L420 | reverse complement strand
TTCGTAAACACAGTACATCCAACAGTAGCGCTGTCCACCACTGCTGCGGCTATTGTCAATGCGTCGTTTACAGTAACTGCTGTATTCAGCGAAGCGGTGATTGGTCTTACGGTAGCAGACTTTACATTAACCAATGCTACTGCTGCTACGCTGCAAACTACCGACAATATTACCTATACCATTGACATAACGCCAACAGCCAATGGGGCTGTTGGTATTTCATTGCCTGCAGATGTAACGGTGAATATTGGTGACAACGGCAACACTGCGAGCAACACCATCAGTGTAACGGCAGATATCACGGCACCAGTAGTTACACAGGTAATTGTACCTGCGAATGGTTATTATAAAGCAGGTAGTACATTGAACTTT
>NZ_JBFTSK010000162.1:0-384 GCF_056399985.1 Chitinophaga sp. 01L420 | reverse complement strand
ATTCGCTTTAAAAAATTTACGTATTCAAATACTACTATTCTGAATACAACTTGCATTTCCCAATATGTCAAAGAACTTTTAATCACTGACTCTTCTTTCGAAGTTTCATTTACGTGATTATTGTCGATGTGTGAGATCCGATCTCYGTAACGCTTTCGTTACACATCTTCATAAAAGATTGAAAAGAACTTTATACTACTTATTCATCCGGCGTGTAGCCATCTGCGTTAGTAGCAAATAAATTTAAAAGAAGGAAACAACAGCTTAAGGACAATGAGCTCTAAAAAGGAGGTATTCCAGCCGCACCTTCCGATACGGCTACCTTGTTACGACTTAGCCCCAATTACCGATTTTACCCTAGGCGGTTCCTTGCGGTTGCCGACT
>NZ_JBFTSK010000161.1:0-389 GCF_056399985.1 Chitinophaga sp. 01L420 | reverse complement strand
CAGCAATCGTGATCCAGGGTTGCTTGCCACCTACGATGGTCCATGCACCGCGTGCACCCAATCCGGCCGGAATGTTAGCCGTCATGTTGAAGATAGAATCATTACAATGTTTCTGATCTGCMCCTGCAACTGCTATGGAAGGAATCTCATAGTTGGTCAGTTCCACCATATCCGTAGTGGCCGTACAGGTACCATTGGTGATAGTCCAAACCAGTGACACGGTATGTCCTGCCAGTACCGTCACCTTCGTATTATTTAAAGTAGTATCAGCAATAGTGATCCAGGGTTGCTTGCCACCTACAATAGTCCATGCACCGCGTGCACCCAATCCGGCTGGAATGTTAGCCGTCATGTTGAAGATAGAATCATTACAATGTTTCTGATCTGCA
>NZ_JBFTSK010000160.1:0-391 GCF_056399985.1 Chitinophaga sp. 01L420 | reverse complement strand
CTTTATACGTAACATGCACCGTTGTTTCGGTGATGCCATACATGTTAATCAGCTTGCAGGCAGGGTATTTTTCGTACCATCCTTTGAGCTTTCCGGGCTTGAGTGCCTCGCCTCCGAATATCACATAGCGCACGCTGAGGTCCGCTGCTGGTTGTTCCAGGGTTGCGGCCAGCAGGTGGTAGAAAGCGCCGGGTGTTTGATTGAGTACCGTTACCTGTTGTTGTTGTAATAACTGTAGGAAGTCATTGGCATTTTGTGCAATGATTTTCGGAACAATGACCAGCTTGCCGCCATAGAGTAAAGCGCCATACATTTCCCAGACAGAGAAATCGAAACAATAGGAATGGAAAAGTGTCCAGGTATCTTTTTCAGAGAAGTCGAACAGGTAGGT
>NZ_JBFTSK010000159.1:0-391 GCF_056399985.1 Chitinophaga sp. 01L420 | reverse complement strand
AACATGCACCGTTGTTTCGGTGATGCCATACATGTTAATCAGCTTGCAGGCAGGGTATTTTTCGTACCATCCTTTGAGCTTTCCGGGCTTGAGTGCCTCGCCTCCGAATATCACATAGCGCACGCTGAGGTCCGCCGTTGGGTGCTCCAGGGTTGCGGCCAGCAGGTGGTAGAAAGCGCCAGGTGTTTGATTGAGTACGGTTACCTGTTGTTGTTGTAATAGCTGTAAGAAGTCATTGGCATTTTGTGCAATGATTTTCGGAACAATGACCAGCTTGCCGCCATAGAGTAAAGCGCCATACATTTCCCAGACAGAGAAATCGAAACAATAGGAATGGAAAAGTGTCCAGGTATCTTTTTCAGAGAAGTCGAACAGGTGAAGTCGAACAGGT
>NZ_JBFTSK010000158.1:0-392 GCF_056399985.1 Chitinophaga sp. 01L420 | reverse complement strand
GCTTACAGTAGCAGACTTTACATTAACCAATGCTACTGCTGCTACGCTTCAAACTACCGACAACATTACCTATACCATCGTCATCACGCCGATAACTGATGGAGCTGTCAGCGTTTCATTGCCTGCAAATGTAGCGGTGAATATTGGCGACAACGGTAACACTGCGAGCAACACGATTAGTGTAACAGCAGATGTGACGATACCGGTAGTAACACAAGTAAGCGTACCTGCAAATGGTTATTATAAAGCCGGCAGCACACTGAACTTTACAGTAAAATATAGTGAGAATGTGATAGTTAATATTACTGGTGGTGTGCCATCGATTAGTGTAAATATAGGAGGCACAAATGTTTCAGCGGTTTATAGGGCACAAATGTTTCAGCGGTTTATAG
>NZ_JBFTSK010000157.1:0-397 GCF_056399985.1 Chitinophaga sp. 01L420 | reverse complement strand
AGCTACATCAGAAGGGCAGCGGCATCTTCCACGCATTTACAACGGCAACGAAGTGCACATTTGCGACCCTTGCCGCCCGGCGAATGTTCCATCATTAATTATTAAAATAATTACTATGGGAAAGTTAACTAATTATTTCGTKGTTACTGGTAGCCACGGYGCAAAGAAATTCAAATTATCAAGATTGGGCCGTGCTAAGAATTTCTTGTACGACTGTGAAGCAGGTGTACTATCATTAATTTCTGACGGAATTAAGATAGTAATTGCTGAGAAAGACGGCCTAAATCTGGTATTTGGCAATAAGCATTCGAAAAGTCGATTATAATTTTTAAAGTGAATAGCTGATTATTCAGCTATTCACTGATTATTCAGCTATTCACTTTATTTTATCAAAAAA
>NZ_JBFTSK010000156.1:0-399 GCF_056399985.1 Chitinophaga sp. 01L420 | reverse complement strand
CCCGCATACAGCCCTTTTTGTTCCGCCCGTACATCCGGGTCTGGTAATGCTTTCCGGTCTATCTTGCCATTAGCCGTTAAAGGCAGTTCTTTTAACGCCACCCACAGCAATGGCACCATGTATTCCGGCAGATGGTTCTTCAGGTAAGCAATCACTGGTTCTTTATCGAAATTTTGTTCCGCCACCACATATCCTACTAACCGCATATCGGCACTATCACCACGAGCCAGCACCACTGCCTGGTTCACCAGACCGCTCTGCTGCAATACCTGCTCTATTTCTCCCAGCTCAATACGGTAACCACGAATCTTCACCTGCTCATCGCGGCGACCCTGGTACTCGATATTCCCATCGGGTAACCAGCGACCCAGATCGCCCGTAGCGACCCAGATCGCCCGT
>NZ_JBFTSK010000155.1:0-399 GCF_056399985.1 Chitinophaga sp. 01L420 | reverse complement strand
CTTCGTTGCGTGGCCCCGCATACAGCCCTTTTTGTTCCGCCCGTACATCCGGGTCTGGTAATGCTTTCCGGTCTATCTTGCCATTAGCCGTTAAAGGCAGTTCTTTTAACGCCACCCACAGCAATGGCACCATGTATTCCGGCAAACAATCCTTCAGATAATTTGTTATCGCTTCCTTGTCAAAGTTTTCTTCCGTCACCACATATCCTACTAACCGCATATCGGCACTATCACCACGAGCCAGTACCACTGCCTGGTTCACCAGACCGCTCTGCTGCAATACCTGCTCTATTTCTCCCAGCTCAATACGGTAACCACGAATCTTCACCTGCTCATCGCGGCGACCCTGGTACGGTACTCGATATTCCCATCGGGTAACCAGCGACCCAGATCGCCCGT
>NZ_JBFTSK010000154.1:0-401 GCF_056399985.1 Chitinophaga sp. 01L420 | reverse complement strand
AACATGACGGCTAACATTCCGGCCGGATTGGGTGCACGCGGTGCATGGACCATCGTAGGTGGCAAGCAACCCTGGATYACGATTGCTGATACTACWTTAAAYAACACCAAAGTGACCGTGCTGGCTGGACATACYGTGTCACTGGTATGGACYATCACCAATGGTACYTGTGCGGCCACTACTGATATGGTGGACCTGACCAACTATGAGATTCCTTCCAAAGCAGTTGCTGGTGCAGATCAGAAACATTGTAATGATTCTATCTTCAACATGACGGCTAACATTCCAGCCGGATTGGGTGCACGCGGTGCATGGACCATCGTAGGTGGCAAGCAACCCTGGATYACGATTGCTGAYACTACTTTAAATAACACCAAAGTGACCGTGCTGGCTGGACATAC
>NZ_JBFTSK010000153.1:0-409 GCF_056399985.1 Chitinophaga sp. 01L420 | reverse complement strand
TTCACCAAATCCGTAATAGCTGCCGGTATGTAGTATGGAAGGACAAAAAGGAATTTACTACAGATTTAAAAGATATTTATGCAGCTCCCACCCGACAGGCTGCGCTGGCAGGGCTTGATAGCCTTGATAAAAAAYGGACTAGTAAATATGCTTATGCGGTAAAGAGCTGGCGGGAGAATTGGGATGAATTGACTGTGTTCTTTGATTTTCCGATTGATATCCGTCAGATTATTTACACTACAAATCTTATTGAGAATCTAAATGGTAAGATCAGAAAGTATACAAAAAACAAGCTGTCATTCCCTACTGATGATGCTGTAATGAAATCCGTATACCTGGCGCTGAGAGAGTCCTCAAAAAAATGGACCATGCCCATTAGAAATTGGGGCATGATCCTTAATCAGTTCTT
>NZ_JBFTSK010000152.1:0-413 GCF_056399985.1 Chitinophaga sp. 01L420 | reverse complement strand
GACCAGGTACCTTTAGCACCATATTCAGTAGGCTTGTTGGCGGCCATGGTGAAGATAGAGTCGTTACAATGTTTCTGGTCAATACCTGCTTTCGCAATAGCCGGAACATCGTAGTTAGTCAGCAACACAGTGTCGGTAGTAGCGGCACAGGTACCGTTAGAGATAGTCCATACCAGTGTAGCAGTATGACCAGCCAGTACTTTAACTTTTGTAGTATTTAAAGTGGTATCAGTAACAGTTACCCATGTTGGTTTACCTACCACAGACCAGGTGCCTTTAGCKCCATATTCAGTAGGCTTGTTGGCGGCCATGGTGAAGATAGAGTCGTTACAATGTTTCTGGTCAATACCTGCTTTCGCAATAGCCGGAACATCGTAGTTCGGAACATCGTAGTTAGTCAGCAACACAGTGTC
>NZ_JBFTSK010000151.1:0-417 GCF_056399985.1 Chitinophaga sp. 01L420 | reverse complement strand
GGATTTACCTAAGATTCCAGCCTACCACCTTAAACTTGGACAACCAACGCCAAGCTGGCCTAGCCTTCTCCGTCCCTCCATCGCAATAACCAGAAGTACAGGAATATTAACCTGTTTYCCATCGACTACGCYTTTCRGCCTCGCCTTAGGGRYCGACTMACCCTGCSYCGATTAACGTTGSRCAGGAAMCCTTGGTCTTYCGGCGWGSGKGYTTTTCACMCSCTTTRTCGTTACTYATGTCAGCATTCGCACTTCTGATACCTCCAGCAAGCTTCTCAACTCACCTTCACAGGCTTACAGAACGCTCCTCTACCGCATCACCTAAGTGATACCCGTAGCTTCGGTGTATGGTTTGAGCCCCGTTACATCTTCCGCGCAGGCCGACTCGACTAGTGAGCTATTACGCTTTCTTTAAAG
>NZ_JBFTSK010000150.1:0-434 GCF_056399985.1 Chitinophaga sp. 01L420 | reverse complement strand
GTTTACCGCCACAATTACCTTCAGCGAAGCGGTGACTGGATTTACACTGGGTGATATTACCACCACCAACGCAACTTTAAGTACATTCCAGACAACAGATAATATCACTTACACCGTTCTCGTAACACCAACAGCAGATGGCGCGGTGACAATCCAGGTACCGGCCAGTGTAGCCGTGAACGTGGGCAATAACTCCAATACCGCTTCCAATATTTTAAGCCTTGCTTTCGATGGTACCGCACCAGTAGTGACAGCAGTAAATGTACCTGCCAATGCTGTGTATAACGATGGACAAGTACTCTCCTTCACTGTTCATTTTAGTGAGATAGTTAATGTAACCGGCACACCATCGCTGKGTATAGTAATAGGCGCCACTACCAGACAGGCCACACTTGTAAGTGGCAGTGGTACCAACGCTCTGGTATTCTGGTATT
>NZ_JBFTSK010000149.1:0-442 GCF_056399985.1 Chitinophaga sp. 01L420 | reverse complement strand
ACAACCACTCCCGTTGGTTACCGTATAAGTGATTATTGCGGTGCCAAAGGATACCCCAGTTACAACGCCAGCAGCATCTATACTCACTACAGCCGCATCGCTGCTACTCCATACGCCACCAACAGTAGTAGAACTTAAGGTAGTAGTTCTGTTTATACAAACAGCAGTCGTACCAATGATCGCACCTACAACAGGTAGACTATTTACTGTTACACTAGTCGTTTGCGAAACGGTACAACCACTCCCGTTGGTTATTGCATAAGTGATCGTTGCGGTGCCGATAGATACGCCAGTTACAACACCGCCTGCATCTATACTCGCTACAGCGGCATCGCTGCTGCTCCATACGCCGCCAACAGTAGTAGAACTTAAGGTAGTAGTTCTGTTTATACAAACAGCAGTCGTACCGGTGATCCCGCCTACAACAGGCAGACTATTTACC
>NZ_JBFTSK010000148.1:0-457 GCF_056399985.1 Chitinophaga sp. 01L420 | reverse complement strand
CGTCAAGCCATGAAAGCCGGGGGGACCTGAAGTCGGCAACCGCAAGGAACCGCCTAGGGTAAAATCGGTAATTGGGGCTAAGTCGTAACAAGGTAGCCGTATCGGAAGGTGCGGCTGGAATACCTCCTTTTTAGAGCTCATTGTCCTTAGCTGTTGTTTCCTTCTTTTAATTTATTTAAAAGACAAGTYTTTCAGTTARTACTGATAAGTTGTTTTCAAGTTCTTTCACAGATTAGATGTTACTAACGCTTAAGGCTACACGCCGAGAGTATTGATAACAGATGATTTAAGATGTGTAGCTAAAGAGCYACGGAGATCGGATCTCACACATCRACAATAATCACGKAAATGAAACTTCGMAAGAAGAGTCAGTGATTAAAAGTTCTTTGACATATTGGGAAATGCAAGTTGTATTCAGAATAGTAGTATTTGAATACGTAAATTTTTTAAAGCGAAT
>NZ_JBFTSK010000147.1:0-471 GCF_056399985.1 Chitinophaga sp. 01L420 | reverse complement strand
CGCTGGTGTTGCAACAATCACTTATACAGTAACTAACGCAAGTGGCTGTACGGCATCGCAAACGGCTAGTGTCACCGTAAACAGTCTCCCTGTTGTAGCAGCTATTACCGGCGCAGGTGCTGTTTGTATAGGTAAAACTACGGCATTAAGTTCTGCTACTACCGGTGGTATATGGAGTAGCAGTGATGCGGCTGTAGCGAGTATAGATGCCTCCGGAGTTGTAACTGGTGTTGCAGTTGGTACCGCAACGATCACTTATACAGTAACCAATGGGAGTGGCTGTACCGTTTCGCAAACGACTAGTGTAACAGTAAATAGTCTGCCTGTTGTAGGCGGGATCACGGGCACGGGTGCTGTTTGTATAGGTGGAACTACTACCTTAAGTTCTACTACTGTTGGCGGTGTTTGGAGTAGCAGCGATGTCGCTGTAGCGAGTATAGATGTTGGCGGTGTTGTAGCTGGGGTATCCGC
>NZ_JBFTSK010000146.1:0-488 GCF_056399985.1 Chitinophaga sp. 01L420 | reverse complement strand
CCATCTGCTGTTGGTGTTACGAGAACGGTGTAAGTGATATTATCTGTTGTCTGGAATGTACTTAAAGTTGCGTTGGTGGTGGTAATATCACCCAGTGTAAATCCAGTCACCGCTTCGCTGAAGGTAATTGTGGCGGTAAACGGTGTAATTACCGGAGAAGTAGCGGTAGTGGAAATGACTACACCCGGGAGGGTTGTATTCACGAGTACGCCCGTAGTGCTAGCCACATTATTCAGGGTGAGTAYAGCGTTGTTACCTGCCACATCACGGATAGTGCCGGTCAGGGTTCCTACTGTGATACCATCTATATCCATATCACCGTTCTGCACGGTGTAACTGAATACCAGAGCGTTGGTACCACTGCCACTTACAAGTGTGGCCTGTCTGGTAGTGGCGCCTATTACTATACCCAGCGATGGTGTGCCGGTTACATTAACTATCTCACTAAAATGAACAGTGAAGGAGAGTACTTGTCCATCGTTATACAC
>NZ_JBFTSK010000145.1:0-503 GCF_056399985.1 Chitinophaga sp. 01L420 | reverse complement strand
GTTTCACGATACGCAGCGTCGGTTTCTTAGTCACCACGGTGATCACCGGCGTACTTGGAATAGAATCTCCTGTAGCTGGTTTCAGTACGGCAATATTAGATACGGAAGTATTCGTACCTGATCCTACCACACCGATGATATTTACTACGATGGTGTTACCTGCTCCTATGTTCCCTTTCACCAACACACTATTACCACTGCCCGTTGCACCACTTGTTATCTGCGAAGTACCGCTCGCTACTGCCGTCCASGTWACGTTRCCAACCGYYGCWGGTACCGCATCTGTAATGCTTACACCTGCCGCACTGGAAGGACCRGCGTTGGTAGCAGTAATCACATAACGAACTGTATCACCTGCATTCACCTGGGCATTACCTGTCTTCACAATACTTAATTGTGATTGTGCAYTTACCTGCGTTGTAGCCGTTCCATTCACCGTATTATTATTGGCATCTGTTGCACTCGCCGTATTCGTGATGCTACCCCGTATTCGTGATGCTACC
>NZ_JBFTSK010000144.1:0-538 GCF_056399985.1 Chitinophaga sp. 01L420 | reverse complement strand
GATCAGAAACATTGTAATGATTCTATCTTCAACATGACGGCTAACATTCCAGCCGGATTGGGTGCACGCGGTGCATGGACTATTGTAGGTGGCAAGCAACCCTGGATCACGATTGCTGATACTACTTTAAATAATACGAAGGTGACCGTACTGGCAGGACATACTGTGTCACTGGTATGGACCATCACCAATGGTACYTGTGCGGCYACTACTGATATGGTGGAACTGACCAACTATGAGATTCCTTCCATAGCAGTTGCTGGTGCAGATCAGAAACATTGTAATGATTCTATCTTCAACATGACGGCTAACATTCCAGCCGGATTGGGTGCACGTGGTGCATGGACTATTGTAGGTGGCAAGCAACCCTGGATCACGATTGCTGATACTACTTTAAATAATACGAAGGTGACTGTACTGGCGGGACATACTGTGTCACTGGTATGGACCATCACCAATGGTACCTGTGCGGCCACTACGGATATGGTGGAACTGACCAACTATGAGATTCCTTCCATAGCAGTTGCAGGTGCAGATC
>NZ_JBFTSK010000143.1:0-551 GCF_056399985.1 Chitinophaga sp. 01L420 | reverse complement strand
GTGGTAGGATCAGGTACGAATACTTCCGTATCTAATATTGCCGTACTGAAACCAGCTACAGGAGATTCTATTCCAAGTACGCCGGTGATCACCGTGGTGACTAAGAAACCGACGCTGCGTATCGTGAAACAAGCAGCAGCTACCGCTATCGCAGGCGATAGTCTGAAGTATACTATTACTGTAACGAATGACGGCCCATCTGATGCCACTGGTGTGAGGATCAGTGATATCGTATCTGATACACTCGGCGGTGTAAGCTGGACGGCCAATACCACCGGAGCCGCATCTATAACAGGCAACAGCACCGGCAGCGGTGATGTTGCATTGACCGGTAGTATTACCGCTGGTGCAGGCAATGCCATCAACATACAGATTAGCGGTAAAATTAATCCTGACTTTATCGGTAGCATCACGAATACGGCGAGTGCAACAGATGCCAATAATAAYACGGTGAATGGAACGGCTACAACGCAGGTAAATGCACAATCACAATTAAGTATTGTGAAGACAGGTAATGCCCAGGTGAATGCAGGTGATACAGTTCGTTATGT
>NZ_JBFTSK010000142.1:0-594 GCF_056399985.1 Chitinophaga sp. 01L420 | reverse complement strand
GGTATCCGCTGGCACTGCAACAATCACTTATACGGTAACCAATGCGAGTGGTTGTACCGCTTCGCAAACAACTACTGTAACGGTAAACAGTCTACCTGTTGTAGGCGGGATCACCGGTACGACTGCTGTTTGTATAAACAGAACTACTACCTTAAGTTCTACTACTGTTGGCGGTGTTTGGAGTAGCAGCGATGCGGCTGTAGCGAGTATAGATGCTGCTGGCGTTGTAACTGGTGTGTCCGCTGGCACTGCAACAATCACTTATACGGTAACCAATGGGAGTGGTTGTACCGCTTCGCAAACTACTAGTGTAACAGTAAATAGTCTGCCTGTTGTAGGTGCGATCACCGGTACGACTGCTGTTTGCATAAACGGAACTACTACCTTAAGTTCTACCACATCAGGCGGTGTTTGGAGCAGCAGCGATGCCGCTGTAGCGAGTATAGATGCTGGCGGTGTTGTAACTGGTGTGGCCTCTGGCACTGCAACAATCACTTATACGGTAACCAATGGGAGTGGTTGTACCGCTTCGCAAACGACTACTGTAACAGTAAATAGTCTGCCTGTTGTAGGTGCGATCACCGGTACGACTGC
>NZ_JBFTSK010000141.1:0-611 GCF_056399985.1 Chitinophaga sp. 01L420 | reverse complement strand
GCTGACAGCTCCATCAGTTATCGGCGTGATGACGATGGTATAGGTAATGTTGTCGGTAGTTTGAAGCGTAGCAGCAGTAGCATTGGTTAATGTAAAGTCTGCTACTGTAAGCCCAGTCACCGCCTCGCTAAATATCACATTCACTGTAAACGGCGCATTRACAATAGCCGCRGCAGTGGTGGACAACGTAACTGTTGGATGCACCGTGTTTACGAATACGCCCATAGTATTGCCGATATTATTCAAGGTGAGTGCAGCGGTATTATTCGCTGCATCCTTAATAGTCGCACCATTCAGCAACAGGTTAGTACCAAGTGTGATACCGTYCATATCCAGATCGCCGTTCTGAACAGTGTAACTGAAGGATAAATCCTGTGTACCGGCGCCTCCAGTATAAACCGCTGAAACATTTGTGCCTCCTATATTTACACTAATCGATGGCACACCGCCAGTAGTATTGATGAGCACATTTTCACTGTACGTCACTGTAAAGTTCAATGTACTACCTGCTTTATAATAACCATTCGCAGGTACAATTACCTGTGTAACTACTGGTGCCGTGATATCTGCCGTTACACTGATGGTGTTGCTCGCAGTGTTCTCGCAGTGTT
>NZ_JBFTSK010000140.1:0-631 GCF_056399985.1 Chitinophaga sp. 01L420 | reverse complement strand
ATATTTCCATCGGGTAACCAGCGACCCAGGTCGCCCGTTTTGTACATCCGGGCGTCCGGTGTCTGACTATAAGGATCTGTTATAAATTTTTCTGCTGTCAGCTCTTCCCGTTGCCAGTAGCCACGGGCCAGCCCGGCACCGCTGATATGGATTTCTCCCGTCACACCTACCGCGCAAAGACGGCCAGCGGTATCCAGTATATACATCCGTGTATTACCTATTGGCTTACCGATAGGTATCCTTCCCTCTTTTATTTGTTCCAGGGCATAATAATCGTTGGTGCGGAACCGGTAGGTACTGCAGCCTACGGTGGCCTCCGTAGGACCATACTCGTTGATGATCTCTACTGAGAGCCCTTCATCGATCAGGTACTGCACATGATTCAACTGTAACGCTTCTCCTCCCAGTACCAATCGCCGCGTAACGATCTCCCCTGAACCTAACGCATCTTCCAGCAAAGGCAGATGCGCGGGCGTCAGTTTAATAAAATCATACACCCCGTGGCCGCATACCTGGTCAGCTCCTAACAACGCTGTAGCAGGGAGGCCTGCTGGCGCTATTACCAACGCCCTGCCTTTCAGCAATGGTTGGAAAAGTGCTGTCAGTGATGCGTCAAAAGATGCGTCAAAAG
>NZ_JBFTSK010000139.1:0-635 GCF_056399985.1 Chitinophaga sp. 01L420 | reverse complement strand
TAACGGTAAATAGTCTGCCTGTTGTAGGCGGGATCACCGGTACGACTGCTGTTTGTATAAACAGAACTACTACCTTAAGTTCTACTACTGTTGGTGGCGTATGGAGCAGCAGTGATGCSGCTGTAGCGAGTATAGATGCCGCTGGCGTTGTAACTGGGGTMTCCTCTGGCACCGCAATAATCACTTATACGGTAACCAACGGGAGTGGTTGTACCGCTTCGCAAACAACTAGTGTAACAGTAAACAGTCTACCTGTTGTAGGTGCGATTACCGGTACGACTGCTGTTTGTATAAACAGAACTACTACCTTAAGTTCTACTACTGTTGGCGGTGTTTGGAGTAGCAGCGATGCCGCTGTAGCGAGTATAGATGCTGCTGGCGTTGTAACTGGGGTATCCWCTGGCACCGCAAYRATCACTTATACGGTAACCAACGGGAGTGGTTGTACCGCTTCGCAAACAACTACTGTAACAGTAAACAGTCTACCTGTTGTAGGTGCGATTACCGGTACGACTGCTGTTTGTATAAACAGAACTACTATCTTAAGTTCTACTACTGTTGGCGGTGTTTGGAGTAGCAGCGATGCGGCTGTAGCGAGTATAGATGCTGCTGGCGTTGTAACTGGGGTATCCGCT
>NZ_JBFTSK010000138.1:0-754 GCF_056399985.1 Chitinophaga sp. 01L420 | reverse complement strand
AACACTGCGAGCAACACCATCAGTGTAACGGCAGATATCACGGCACCAGTAGTTACACAGGTAATTGTACCTGCGAATGGTTATTATAAAGCAGGTAGTACATTGAACTTTACAGTGACGTACAGTGAAAATGTGCTCATCAATACTACAGGCGGTGTGCCATTCATCAACGTAAACATTGGAGGAACAAATGTTTCAGCGGTTTATACTGGAGGCGCCGGTACACAGGATTTATCCTTCAGTTACACTGTTCAGAACGGCGATTTGGATATGGACGGCATCACACTTAGTACTAGCCTGTTGCTGAATGGTGCGACTATCAAGGATGCAGCTAATAATAATGCAGCCCTCCTCTTGAATAGTGTCAGTAATACTGCGGGCGTATTCGTAAACACAGTACATCCAACAGTAGCGCTGTCCACCACTGCTGCGTCTATTGTCAATGCGTCGTTTACAGTAACTGCTGTATTCAGCGAAGCGGTGATTGGCCTTACGGTAACAGACTTCGTATTAACCAATGCTACAGCTGCTACGCTGCAAACCACCGACAACATTACCTATACCATTGATATAACGCCAACAGCCAATGGAGCTGTTGGTATTTCATTGCCTGCGGATGCAGCGGTGAATATTGGTGACAACGGCAACACTGCGAGCAACACCATCAGTGTAACGGCAGATATCACGGCACCAGTAGTTACACAGGTAATTGTACCTGCGAATGGTTATTATAAAGCAGGTAGTACATTGAACT
>NZ_JBFTSK010000137.1:0-773 GCF_056399985.1 Chitinophaga sp. 01L420 | reverse complement strand
GGAGAAGTAGCGGCAGTAGTCACTGCCACGCCAGGTATGTTTGTATTTACGAGTACACCTGTGGTGTTTACCGCAGGAAGTGTAAGTACCGCGTTGTTACCCGCAGCATCCTTAACAATACCGGTGATCGCAGCGCCCAGGGTAATGCCGTCCATATCCAGATCTCCGGCCTGCACTATATAGAGGAAACCTAATGTATCTGTGCCAGTACCGCCCTGATAGGTAGCCTGATGGGTAGTGCCACCAATGGTGATATCGAGTGTAGGCGTGCCTGTTACAACGATGGACTCACTGAAATGTGCTTTGAAACGGAGTCCTTCACCGAGGTGATAAATGCCATTAGCCGGTACATCTATCGATGTAATAGTAGGCGCCGTGCCATCATAAACGCGGCTTAGAATATTGGAAGCGGTATTTGGGTTGTTACCAACGTTCACGGCTACACTTGCCGGTATCTGTATAGTCACAGTACCATTAGCCGTAGGTGTGACGAGGACGGTATACGTAATGTTGTCTGTTGTCTGGAATGCACTTAATGTAGCATTGGTAGCRGTAATATCTCCTACTACAAATCCGGTTACTGCTTCTGTAAAGATAACTGTGGCCGTGAATGGCTGATTCAGCGGAGAAGTAGCGGCAGTAGTCACTGCCACGCCAGGTATGTTTGTATTTACGAGTACACCTGTGGTGTTTACCGCAGGAAGTGTAAGTACCGCGTTGTTACCCGCAGCATCCTTAACAATACCGGTGATCGCAGCGCCCAGGGTAATGCC
>NZ_JBFTSK010000136.1:0-776 GCF_056399985.1 Chitinophaga sp. 01L420 | reverse complement strand
CTCAGCGCATTCCAGACAACAGATAATATCACTTACACCGTTCTCGTAACACCTGCCACAGATGGCGCGGTAACCCTACAGGTACCAGCCAGTGTAGCCGTGAACGTCGGTAATAACCTCAATACCGCTTCCAATACATTAAGCCTCGTTTTTGCWGGAACAGCTCCWGTMRTAACAGCAGTAGAYGTACCGGCAAATGCCATTTACAGACTTGGCCAGGTACTCTCCTTCACCGTTCACTTCAGTGAACCGGTGAATGTTACCGGTGCTTCATCGCTGGATGTAATCATAGGCGCCACYACMAGATCCGCTACACTTGTAAGCGGCAGCGGCACCAATGCTTTACKATACAGCTACACCGTGCAGCAGGGCGATATGGATATGGATGGTATTACACTCGGCACAGCAGTTACCGGCACTATCCGTAACACAGCCGGAAAAGATGCAGTACTCACACTCAATAATGTGGGCAACACTACCGGGGTACTCGTAAATACCACTAATCCGGGTGTGGTCATTTCCACTACCGCTACCTCGCCGGTGATAGCACCATTCACCGCGACCATAACATTCACCGAAGCGGTGACTGGATTTGTAGTTGGAGATATTACCACCACCAACGCTACGCTCAGCGCATTCCAGACAACAGATAATATCACTTACACCGTTCTCGTAACACCTGCCACAGATGGCGCGGTAACCCTACAGGTACCAGCCAGTGTAGCCGTGAACGTCGGTAATAACCTCAATACCGCTTCCAATACATTAAGCCTCGT
>NZ_JBFTSK010000135.1:0-782 GCF_056399985.1 Chitinophaga sp. 01L420 | reverse complement strand
ACCTAAGCATCACTACTTAGATTCGTGCTGTTGTTTCCATTCTTTCAAAGAACTTATGACTTGCTGATAGTTATTAACCATTAACATTTAGTCGTTGTTGATGTGTGAGATCCGATCTCTGTGGCTCTTTAGCCGAACATCTTTTGTTATTTTTAGAAGAACTTTTTTGTATCGTTTGCGTTGGGGTTGCAAAGGTAGTGATCTTTTATTTAATCACCAAAACTTTTACAACATTTTTTATATTTAATTATCTCTATCTGAATGACTTATATATTAGGAAAGTGCATTTTAACCTTCTGATAATCAACCCATTATTTTGCAAAGAACTGTAACTTTTTGAGCGGACGGCAAAGATATGATCTTTATCATTCGCAGCAAAAATTATTTCAACTTAATTGCTTATTTATTTTCTGTATTTCAAACTGATATTAAGCGTGATGCTTAAGTGTGTTTCTATTCTTTTTAAAGAAGTAGAAAGTGTGATGACATGATATAGTGTAAGTGGTAGGTTGTTGCCTAGCCTGGTGTGTCATCGTGTTAGCAGTAGTGACTGCCCTGTGTGTCAAGTTATTTTGAGATCTGCTCTTTAGCAGACATCCTCTACTCTTAAAGAAAGAAAAAGCCTTAGTGCACAAACACTAAGGCTTCACTTAATAAGTATGGCAGCTACCTACTCTCCCGCATTGTTGTGCAGTACCATCGGCCATGAGGGGCTTAACTTCTCTGTTCGGAATGGGAAGAGGTGAACACCCTCGGCAAAACCACCATAAGATCTTCTTTGC
>NZ_JBFTSK010000134.1:0-826 GCF_056399985.1 Chitinophaga sp. 01L420 | reverse complement strand
TTACCACGTCCTTCGTCGCCTCTTAGATCCTAGGCATCCACCATGCGCTCTTATTCGCTTTAAAAAATTTACGTATTCAAATACTACTATTCTGAATACAACTTGCATTTCCCAATATGTCAAAGAACTTTTAATCACTGACTCTTCTTGCGAAGTTTCATTTCCGTGATTATTGTTGATGTGTGAGATCCGATCTCCGTGGCTCTTTAGCCGAACATCTTTGTTATTATTAGAAGAACTTTTATTCCGTATCGCGTTGTTTGCGTTGGGGTTGCAAAGATAGTGATCTTTCATTTAATCACCAAAACTTTTTTAAAGTTTTTTGCATCTTTAATTATCTTAGTATCAATGACTTGTCTATTGGAAAAGTGCTTTTAATACTCTGATAATCAAACCCTTATTTTGCAAAGAACATTGGCTTTTTTGAAGCGGATGGCAAAGATATAACCTTTATCATTCGCAAACAAAACTATTTGAGCTTTCTCTCAAATTATTTTTCAATCTTATTTCAAATTGTTGTCAACCTTGTGGCTGAGTGTATTTATGACGAATCCTGTACGAATTCATTTCTTAAAGAGTAAAGATGTGATGACGCTTTATGTAAACTACTGCTCTTTAGCAGTGTGCGTCTACTCTTAAAGAAAGAAAAAGCCTTAGTGCATAAACACTAAGGCTTTTCTTAATAAGTATGGCAGCTACCTACTCTCCCGCATTGTTGTGCAGTACCATCGGCCATGAGGGGCTTAACTTCTCTGTTCGGAATGGGAAGAGGTGAACACCCTCGGCAAAACCACCATAAGATCTTCTTTGCTTTACAGCAAACTAA
>NZ_JBFTSK010000133.1:0-905 GCF_056399985.1 Chitinophaga sp. 01L420 | reverse complement strand
GGCAGTGGCGATGTAACACTGACCGGCAATATCACCGCTGGTGCAGGCAATGCCATCAACATACAGATTAGCGGTAAAATTAATCCTGGCTTTATTGGTAGTATTACGAATACAGCAAGTGCAACAGATGCGAATAATAATACGGTGAATGGAACAGCTACTACACAGGTAAGCGCACGATCACAATTAAGCTTTACCAAAACGGGTAACGCCCAGGTGAATGCAGGCGATACGGTGCGTTATGTGATCACCGCTTCCAATGCCGGTCCTTCCGGTGTGCCAGGTGTAAGCATTACAGATGCGGTTCCGGCAGCAGTTGGTAACGTAACATGGACCGCAGTAGCGAGTGGTACTTCACAGGTAACCAGTGGAGCAGCAGGTAGTGGAAATAATGTAGTAGTGAAAGGAAATATTGATGCCGGTAATACCATTGTGGTAAATATCACAGGTGTGGTAGGATCAGGTGTCACTAGTTCCGTATCTAATATTGCCGTAC
This sequence comes from Chitinophaga sp. 01L420, assembly GCF_056399985.1. Taxonomy (NCBI): domain Bacteria; kingdom Pseudomonadati; phylum Bacteroidota; class Chitinophagia; order Chitinophagales; family Chitinophagaceae; genus Chitinophaga; species Chitinophaga sp. 01L420. The sequence continues at coordinate 409 of NZ_JBFTSK010000133.1, read as the reverse complement.
TGAAACCATCAACGGGTGATTCTATTCCAAGTACACCAGTGATTACAGTGGTAACGAAGAAACCAATGCTACGGATCGTGAAACAAGCAGCAGCTACCGCTATCGCAGGCGATAGTCTGAAGTATACTATTACTGTGACGAATGACGGACCATCTGATGCCACTGGTGTGAAGATTAGTGATATTGTATCCGATACACTCAGCGGCGTAAGCTGGACAGCGAATACCACCGGTGCCGCATCCATAACAGGCAATAGCTCTGGCAGTGGCGATGTAACACTGACCGGCAATATCACCGCTGGTGCAGGCAATGCCATCAACATACAGATTAGCGGTAAAATTAATCCTGGCTTTATTGGTAGTATTACGAATACAGCAAGTGCAACAGATGCGAATAATAATACGGTGAA
>NZ_JBFTSK010000132.1:0-921 GCF_056399985.1 Chitinophaga sp. 01L420 | reverse complement strand
GCGTTCATCCTGAGCCAGGATCAAACTCTCCATTGTAAAGAAGTTTTGATACTGACTAATTTCTCTCGAAATCAATCGGTGATCTATTAATTATGTTTAGCTGTACATTACCTGTTTGAATCTAAGCATCACTACTTAGATTCGTGCTGTTGTTTCCAATCTTTCAAAGAACTTATGACTTGCTGATAGTTATTAACCATTAACATTTAGTCGTTGTTGATGTGTGAGATCCGATCTCTGTGGCTCTTTAGCCGTACATCTTTTGTTATTTTTAGAAGAACTTTTTTGTGTCGTTTGTGTTGGGGTTGCAAAGGTAGGAATCTTTTATTTAATCACCAAAACTTTTACAACATTTTTTATATTTAATTATCTCTACCTGAATGACTTATATATTAGGAAAGTGCATTTCAATCTTCTGATAATCAACCCATTATTTTACAAAGAACCATGACTTTTTGAGCGGATGGCAAAGATATAACCTTTATCATTCGCAGCAAAAATTATTTCAACTTAATTGCTTATTTATTTTCTGTATGTCAATTTGATTTTAAGCTTGGTGCTTAAGTGTATTTCCTTGTCGGAAACGTTGATGACACCATTGTAAAGTGTAAGTGGTAGGTTGTTGCCTAGCCTGGTGTGTCATCGTGTTAGCAGTAGTGACTGCCCTGTGTGTCAAGTTATTTTGATATCTGCTCTTTAGCAGATATCCTCTACTCTTAAAGAAAGAAAAAGCCTTAGTGCACAAACACTAAGGCTTCTCTTAATAAGTATGGCAGCTACCTACTCTCCCGCATTGTTGTGCAGTACCATCGGCCATGAGGGGCTTAACTTCTCTGTTCGGAATGGGAAGAGGTGAACACCCTCGGCAAAACCACCATAAGATCTTCTTTGCTTTACAGCCTTTGCTTTACAGCAAACTAA
>NZ_JBFTSK010000131.1:0-943 GCF_056399985.1 Chitinophaga sp. 01L420 | reverse complement strand
TGAGCCAGGATCAAACTCTCCATTGTAAAGAAGTTTTGATACTGACTAATTTCTCTCGAAATCAATCGGTGATCTTATTAATTATGTTTAGCTGTACATTACCTGTTTGAACCTAAGCATCACTACTTAGATTCGTGCTGTTGTTTCCAWTCTTTCAAAGAACTTTGATCATTTACATGATCGTTGTTGATGTGTGAGATCCGATCTCTGTGGCTCTTTAGCCGTACATCTTTTGTTATTTTTAGAAGAACTTTTTTATATCGTTTGCGTTGGGGTTGCAAAGGTAGTGATCTTTTATTTAATCACCAAAACTTTTACAACATTTTTTATATTTAATTATCTCAATTTGAATGACTTATATATTGGGAAAGTGCATTTTAACCTTCTGATAATCAACCCATTATTTTGCAAAGAACTGTAGCTTTTTGAGCGGACGGCAAAGGTATGATCTTTATCATTCGCAGCAAAAATTATTTCAACTTAATTGCTTATTTATTTTCTGTATGTCAATTTGATTTTAAGCTTGGTGCTTAAGTGTATTTCTATTCTTATTAAAGAAGTAGAAACGTTGATGACACCATTGTAAAGTGTAAGTGGTAGGTTGTTGCCTAGCCTGGTGTATCATCATGTTAGCAGTGACTTGCTATTGTAAAGAACTGTATCTGTTAGTGGGTGGAAGATGTATAAACATCCTGCCTTCACCAATTGTGTGTGTCTTTATTCTTAATAATCTTAGAGTGCTTACTCTTTAGTAATGCTCTCTACTCTTAAAGAAAGAAAAAGCCTTAGTGCATAAACACTAAGGCTTCACTTAATAAGTATGGCAGCTACCTACTCTCCCGCATTGTTGTGCAGTACCATCGGCCATGAGGGGCTTAACTTCTCTGTTCGGAATGGGAAGAGGTGAACACCCTCGGCAAAACCACCATAAGATCTTCTTTGC
>NZ_JBFTSK010000130.1:0-945 GCF_056399985.1 Chitinophaga sp. 01L420 | reverse complement strand
CCATCCGGCAACCATCTGCCCATATCACCGGTACGGTATAAACGGATGCTGGTTTGATCATCGAATGTATGCATCACAAACTTCTCTGCCGTAAGCTCCGGACGATGCAGATACCCACGCGAGAGTCCTGCTCCGCCAACATATATTTCGCCTGGTACCCCTACTGGACATAACCTGCGCCGCTCATCCAGGATAAAGGCTACCCGGTTGTTTAACGGACTTCCAACAGGAATCGTATGCTCCAATGCCTTATCGTCAATCTCACAGGTCAGGGAGAAAGTAGTATTTTCCGTAGGCCCATAACCGTTAATCACTGTGATATCCGGATAAGCTTTCCGGATCTTTTCAATGTGCATTTCAGAAAGTTTCTCTCCACCGGCCAATATGGTATCCAATCCGTCAAACACACTGATATCCGTATTTACCAGTTGATTCAGCCAACTGGAGGTAAACCACATGATGGAAACACCCCGACTACGGATCTCAGTTTTCAGCAGCGTGCTATCCAGTAAAGTATTCAGTGAACAAAGTACCAGTTGACCACCATTCAGCAACATGCCCCAGTACTCCAGTGTGCTTGCATCAAAAGAAGGAGAACCTGTTGACAGCAAAATATCCCTTGGCGTTAGTTTGATATAATCTGTTCCCCGTACGAGGCTTACTACGTTATTATTTGTTACCATTACACCTTTAGGCTGACCTGTAGAGCCGGAGGTATAAATCACATACGCAAGACTATCCGGCTGTGTACCGCTATCAACTGCCTGTACAGACTCTTTGCTGAGCAGCGACCAGTCAGCCTCGATATCTATGATATCCAATACAGGATTCATCGCCAGCAAAATAGCTTTGGCAGCGGTGTTGCCGACAATAATATGGGCTTCCGTATCAGTAAGCATATAGGCAATACGATCGGCAGGATATGCGGTATCAATAGGCACATAT
>NZ_JBFTSK010000129.1:0-973 GCF_056399985.1 Chitinophaga sp. 01L420 | reverse complement strand
GCGCAACAGCGCTTGAACTGGCAGTGCAGCAGTTATTGCAGCAGCACGATGGGCTTCGTTTCCGCTACCTGCAAGGTGCAGATGGTTGGGAACAAACCTATGGGACTACCGGGGGCACCTTGCACCGGGAGGATCTGTCTGGAGTAAGTCTGGAAGCATTGTCAGACATGATTACAGTAAGAGCGGATCACTACCAGGGTAGCCTGGATATATTCCAGGGCGACCTGGTACGGGCTGTACTGTTTGAAACACCCGTGGACGAGCCGCAGAACCGATTGCTGATAGTGGCGCATCACCTGGCAATAGACGGTGTGTCGTGGCGGATACTGATGGAAGACCTGTCGTTATTGCTGGAGGGTATACTGTCTGGACAAACAGTCTCACTGGGTCGTAAAGGTCATTCTTACCGGCAATGGCAGGAAGGGTTGGTGGCGTACGGACAGCGTCCGCGCACCGGTAAACAGCAGGATTACTGGCAGGGAATAATAACGCAATATCATCCGTTGCCTGTAGATCGTGAGTATGAGGGTGCGGTGGTTCTTGGGAATATGAATAGTTACATGGTGAGGTTGGGAGCAGCAGGCACGCAAAAATTATTACAGGAAATTCCACGTGTGTATCATACAGAGATCAACGATCTGTTACTGACAGCATTGGCATGGACGCTGTGTGACTGGAGTGGACAGGAACAGGTGGTAATCGGGTTGGAAGGTCATGGCCGTGAAGATACCGTGATAGGTATGGACACCAGCCAGACAATAGGTTGGTTTACCAATATGTACCCGGTGTTGTTGGGTGCAGATGGATTAACCATGGCGGACTGGATCAAGTCGGTGAAAGAACAGCTGCGTGCGGTGCCTGATAAAGGCATGGGATACGGGATATTAAAATACCTTAACCGGGAAGACGGTTTACGGGGAACTACGCGGGAACTACGCCATGGGGTATTGTTTTTAATTACCTGGGACAATTG
>NZ_JBFTSK010000128.1:0-1037 GCF_056399985.1 Chitinophaga sp. 01L420 | reverse complement strand
ATATTTACACTAATCGATGGCACACCACCAGTAATATTAACTATCACATTCTCACTATATTTTACTGTAAAGTTCAGTGTGCTGCCGGCTTTATAATAACCATTTGCAGGTACGCTTACCTGTGTAACTACCGGTGCCATTACATCTGCTGTTACACTAATCGTGTTGCTGGCAGTGTTACCGTTGTCGCCAATATTCACCGCTACATCTGCAGGCAATGAAACGCTAACAGCTCCATCAGTTATCGGCGTGATGACGATGGTATAAGTAATGTTGTCGGTGGTTTGCAGTGCAGTTGCTGTAGCATTTATCAGGGAGAAATCACCCGCAGTGAGTCCAGTCACCGCCTCACTAAATACCACATTCACTGTAAACGGCGCATTGACAATAGCCGCAGCAGYRGTGGACAACGTAACAGTTGGATGTACCGTGTTTACGAATACACCCGTGGTATTACCKATATTATTCAAGAGGAGRGCAGCATTATTATTCGCTGCRTCCCTGATAGTTGCACCATTCAGCAACAGACTAGTCCCAAGTGTGATACCATCCATATCCAGGTCACCATTCTGAACAGTGTAGCTGAAGGATAAATTCTGTGTACCGGTACCTCCACTATAAACCGCTGAAACATTTGTGCCACCTATGTTTACACTAATCGATGGCACACCGCCAGTAGTATTAACGAGCACATTTTTACTGTATGCCACTGTAAAGCTCAACACACTACCGGCTTTATAATAACCATTTGCTGGTACACTTACCTGTGTTACTACCGGCGCCGTCACATCTGCTGTTACACTAATCGTGTTGCTCGAAGTGTTGCCATTGTCGCCAATATTCACCGCTACATTTGCTGGCAATGAAACGCTGACAGCTCCATCAGTTATCGGCGTGATGACGATGGTATAGGTAATGTTGTCGGTAGTTTGAAGCGTAGCAGCAGTAGCATTGGTTAATGTAAAGTCTGCTACTGTAAGCCCAGTCACCGCCTCGCTAAATATCACAAGCCCAGTCACCGCCTCGCTAAATATCAC
>NZ_JBFTSK010000127.1:0-1037 GCF_056399985.1 Chitinophaga sp. 01L420 | reverse complement strand
ATCTTAAGTTCTACTACTGTTGGCGGTGTTTGGAGTAGCAGCGATGCGGCTGTAGCGAGTATAGATGCTGCTGGCGTTGTAACTGGGGTATCCGCTGGTACCGCAACAATCACTTATGCAATAACCAACGCGAGTGGTTGTACCGTTTCGCAAACGACTACTGTAACAGTAAACAGTCTACCTGTTGTAGGTGCGATCACTGGTACGACTGCTGTTTGTATAAACAGAACTACTACCTTAAGTTCTACTACTGTTGGTGGTGTATGGAGCAGCAGTGATGCGGCTGTAGCGAGTATAGATGCTGCTGGCGTTGTAACTGGGGTATCCTCTGGTACCGCAACAATCACTTATGCAATAACCAACGCGAGTGGTTGTACCGCTTCGCAAACAACTAGTGTAACAGTAAACAGTCTACCTGTTGTAGGCGGGATCACCGGTACGACTGCTGTTTGTATAAATAGAACTACTACTTTAAGTTCTACTACTGTTGGCGGTGTTTGGAGTAGCAGCGATGCCGCTGTAGCGAGTATAGATGCCGCTGGTGTTGTAACTGGTGTGTCCTCTGGCACCGCAACGATCACTTATACAGTAACTAATGGGAGTGGCTGTACGTCTTTACAGACGAGTACTATCACAGTAAATAGTCTGCCGGTTGTAGCAGCGATTACAGGTACAGGTGCTGTTTGCATAAGTGGAACTACTACCTTAAGTTCTACTACTGTTGGTGGTGTTTGGAGTAGCAGCGATGCCGCTGTAGCGAGTATAGATGCCGTTGGCGTTGTAACTGGTGTTGCAGTTGGTACCGCAACGATCACTTATACAGTAACCAACGCGAGTGGTTGTACCGCTTCGCAAACGGCTAGTGTCGCAGTAAACAGTCTCCCTGTTGTAGGCGGGATCACGGGCACGGGTGCTGTTTGTATAGGTGGAACTACTACCTTAAGTTCTACTACTGTTGGCGGTGTTTGGAGTAGCAGCGATGTCGCTGTAGCGAGTATAGATGTTGGCGGTGTTGTAGCTGGGGTATCCGCATCCGC
>NZ_JBFTSK010000126.1:0-1141 GCF_056399985.1 Chitinophaga sp. 01L420 | reverse complement strand
GTGTGCCGGATAGCGTGAACGAAGGACAAAGTGCCGTGATCACTGCTACTTTACCAAATGGCTGGAAAGCCGGTAAAGCCTGGACGGTGAACCTGACAAAAGATGTGGTATCATCTACTATTGCAGATAGCCGTTATACCAGTCTCCCTGCTACGATCACCATTGCCAGCGGAGCGGATCACGGCGATGCCACCGCTATTCAGACATTGACCAATAAGGTGTTTAATGATGAAGGGCTTTTAAATGTAGATGGTAATAAAGGCAATGTAAATATGCCTGCTACCAGCGCCCATATTTACGTTAAGGATCTCACGGACCCTGCGCAGAAGAAACTGACACTGACACCAGATAGCTCAACATTAAATGAAGGCAACAGTACCGCGTTCAAAATGTCACTGCCAGCTGGTTACCGCTCTGCCAGACCAGTGACCATTACCTTAACAACGAAAGTGGCCGGTACTGAAGCAGCTGCTACCGACTTCCAATACCTGCAAACGTCTATCATATTCCCGAAAGACACGGCAGTATTTACTACTACCGCCGCAGTGATTAAAGCGATYGCAGATCAGATCATAGAAAAAGATGAGCAACTGAATATCTCCGGTGCTGCCAGCGGTTACACGGTAGTCGATGCGCAACTGAAGATCTATGATGCTACCCGCAGAGATGCGACTAAAACAAAAATTACATTCACGCCACCTGCTGCCGGCATGCCGGAAGGCAATACCCAACAGATTGGGTTTAGTTTACCTGCTGGCGTGAGTACGGAAATACCTATTAAGATATCTCTGCCATCTACAGGCGCCGCTACCCGTGGCACCGATTACAGTTTGCCAACAGATACCAGCTTTACCGGTACTTCCGGTGCTGCTGAACTGAAAGTAGCCGGCGATATTCTGGTAGAAGATGTGGAAGATATTCATGTGAATCCAACAATCAGTGATGTTTATAGCACTCCTTACACCTTTGCGCCAGCAACGCTTGACCTGACGATCAAGGATGCGCAGTATCCATTCCCTGCCGGTGATTCCATCAAACTGAGCAGTGTGCCGGATAGCGTGAACGAAGGACAAAGTGCCGTGATCACTGCTACTTTACCAAATGGCTGGAAAGCCGGTAAAGCCTGGACGGTGAACCTGAC
>NZ_JBFTSK010000125.1:0-1249 GCF_056399985.1 Chitinophaga sp. 01L420 | reverse complement strand
ACACTATCTCATAAACTGTGTAAATCTGAAAATCGGGGATTCACCTCGATTTTCYTAATTTTAAAACTATAYACACAGTATTATGAAAGCAGAAGACTTCATATCAGACGACTTTTTAAAACAATTTAAGACWGGCAAGGAATTGAATGACTTTCTGGCCSTGATTCAGAAGCGGGGTATAGAAAARATGCTTGAAGGTGAGCTGGATGGCCATCTAGGCTACAATAAGAATGAGCAAACCAATAATGATAACGCCCGTAATGGTTATGGTAAAAAGAAGATCAAAACGCAATACGGAGARTCAGAGATCAAGGTRCCAAGAGACAGAGATGSCAGTTTTAACCCCATGATTGTMCCCAAAAGGGAAAGCATGGTAGAAGGGCTWGAAGAGGTAATAGTGTCACTTTATGCCAAAGGAATGAGTGTATCTGATATTGAGGAACAAGTTCGGGAAGTTTATAAGTTTGAYGTTTCCGGGGCTACCATAAGCCGTATTACAGCAAAAGTAGCTGAGGATATCGTCGCCTGGCAGAATCGTCCTTTAGAACCTGTTTACCTGATTGTGTGGATGGACGGTATCGTTTTCAAAGTAAGAGAAAACAGTAAAGTAATTAATAAGACAGTTCACATTGCTGTTGGACTTCGCAGGGATGGGCTTAARGAAGTACTGGGAATGTGGCTGGGTAAGAATGAATCRGCRGCTTACTGGATGAGCGTTTTGACAGACATGAAGGCTCGCGGTGTGGAAGATATTCTGATCACAGCAACAGAYAATCTCAATGGCTTTACCCAGACAATCCGTTCCATATTTCCWGACTCWGCTACCCAAATTTGTGTTGTTCACCAAATCCGTAATAGCTGCCGGTATGTAGTATGGAARGACAAAAAGGAATTTACKACAGATTTAAAAGATATTTATGCAGCTCCCACCCGACAGGCTGCGCTAGCAGGGCTTGATAGCCTTGATAAAAAATGGACTAGTAAATATGCTTATGCAGTAAAGAGCTGGCGAGAAAATTGGGATGAATTGACTGTGTTCTTTGATTTTCCGATTGATATCCGTCAGATTATTTACACTACAAATCTTATTGAGAATCTGAATGGTAAGATCAGAAAGTATACAAAAAACAAGCTGTCATTCCCTACTGATGATGCTGTAATGAAATCCGTATACCTGGCGCTGAGAGAGTCCTCAAAAAAATGGACCATGCCCATTAGAAATTGGGGCATGATCCTTAATCAGTTCTTT
>NZ_JBFTSK010000124.1:0-1344 GCF_056399985.1 Chitinophaga sp. 01L420 | reverse complement strand
GTAAATAGAATACCCTTATTGTAATTCCAGAATTACATAACGAAAAACCAGCTTTAATGGGAGAGCAGTTTTTAATATTGCTTGTCCATTTAAATTCGATTTATGGTTCAACTACCGACTTTGAAAAATGTCACGTTAAAATTATATCTTCGTTATGATAGTTCCGCTCTTTGTAAAGCCATGTAAACCCAAATGCGATCTTTATAGAGTAAATTATAGAGCAAAAAAGAAAAGCCAAAAGACTAAAAAATGAATTAGGCAAGAGCCAACTTGACTGTTAGCCCTTTTCTCGATTTTTGTACTACATTTACGTTTGATTATATTGTGGCTATGAYTAACAGCGAATCCATCATCACTAAACTTTCTGACTTAAAAGAAAAGAATAAATTCTCTTCTGAACAGTGGAGAAACAGAGGCCTTGTTCCTTCCGAGACGGAAATTTGCGTACACCTGAATACCGTTTTCGACGATTTGTTAGATCAGTTAATAATTGCCGTGCAGGACAACAAATCAACCAGATTCACCCGGTCCGTTTTCTCCCGTACTTTAAAACGTCTTAATATTGCCGATTTTGACACGGAAGAAAGAGCGTTTATTGGAGATATGTTCATAATGATATCCAGGATACTCAGTATGGATATTTCAAGATCGCTTAACCGATGGGCATATGGACCTGCGCTAGGCTCTCTGATAAATTTAAAACTGGCCTTAAACCGCAAAAATCCCCCTGTTGAAACCCTTTCGCAGCCCTGCGTCAAATGCGGCAATATGCTTGAATCTCATATTTTAGAGAAGGAAGAAAGCAGTCCGGGATATAGTTATGAAGTAGTCAGATGCGATACATGCGATGAATATAATTTATTAGATCACGGGCCTGGCATAAAACAACTTGAGTTTGGTAATTATCAATGGGTTGAAAGACTAGACAAAAAAGAATATACTAAAGAACAAGCAGAGAACAGGGTAGAACAGATAAGATTTTTCAGAAAAAGATAAACCAGACTAAAATATAATCCGGAAGTAGAATTACAGAAATTTTTAGCCGGAGGGATTTATCTGTTTGAAAATCTGCAGTAACAATAAATTGCTTATGCCCCGCTTTTGCATAAACGGTTCCCTTAGGCAGACTAACCGTTACATTGCCTGAACGACCATCTTGCACCCATAACCGCAGTAGTAAAAGGGACTATTTCAGTAAGTGTGTAAGTTTAAAAATCGAGGATGTTAACTATCTAAATTTTTACTCTGCTTCCAAATATAGTTAAGAACTGATTAAGGATCATGCCCCAATTTCTAATGGGCATGGTCCATTTTTTTGAGGACTCTCTCAGCGCCAGGTATACG
>NZ_JBFTSK010000123.1:0-1484 GCF_056399985.1 Chitinophaga sp. 01L420 | reverse complement strand
GTATTGAGGTTATTACCGACGTTCACGGCTACACTGGCTGGTACCTGTAGGGTTACCGCGCCATCTGTGGCAGGTGTTACGAGAACGGTGTAAGTGATATTATCTGTTGTCTGGAATGCGCTGAGGGTAGCGTTGGTGGTGGTAATGTCACCAACTACAAATCCAGTCACCGCTTCGGTGAACGTGATGGTCGCCGTGAATGGCGCAATCACCGGCGAGGTAGCGGTAGTGGAAATGACTACACCTGGATTAGTGGTATTTACCAGTACTCCGGTAGTGTTGCCTACATTATTGAGTGTGAGTACTGCATCCTTTCCGGCTGAGTTACGGATAGTGCCGGTAAGTGTGGTACCCAGTGTAATACCATCCATATCCATATCGCCCTGCTGCACGGTGTAGCTGTATAATAAAGCATTGGTGCCGCTGCCGCTTACAAGTGTAGCGGATCTGGTGGTGGCGCCTATGATTACATCCAGCGACGAAGCACCGGTAATATTCACCGGTTCACTGAAGTGAACGGTGAAGGAGAGTACCTGGCCAAGTCTGTAAATGGCATTGGCCGGTACATCTACTGCTGTTACTACAGGAGCTGTTCCTGCAAAAACGAGGCTTAATGTATTGGAAGCGGTATTGCTATTATTACCCACGTTCACGGCTACACTGGCTGGTACCTGTAGGGTTACCGCGCCATCTGTGGCAGGTGTTACGAGAACGGTGTAAGTAATATTATCTGTTGTCTGGAATGCGCTTAGCGTAGCGTTGGTGGTGGTAATGTCACCCAGCGTAAATCCGGTCACCGCTTCGGTGAACGTGATGGTCGCCGTGAATGGCGCAATCACCGGCGAGGTAGCGGTAGTGGAAATGACTACACCCGGGAGGGTTGTATTCACGAGTACGCCCGTAGTGCTAGCCACATTATTCAGGGTGAGTACTGCGTTGTTACCTGCCGCATCACGGATAGTACCGGTCAGCGTTCCCAGGGTAATACCGTCCATATCCATATCACCATTCTGCACGGTGTAACTGAATAGTAAGGCATTGGTACCGCCGCCACTTACAAGTGTGGCTTGTCTGGTAGTGGCGCCTATTACTACACCCAGCGATGGTGTGCCGGTTACATTAACTATCTCACTAAAATGAACAGTGAAGGAGAGTACTTGTCCATCGTTATACACGGCATTGGCAGGTACATCTACTGCTGTCACTACTGGTGCGGTACCATCGAAAACAAGGCTTAAAATATTAGAAGCGGTATTTGGGTTATTGCCCACGTTCACGGCTATACCGGCCGGTACCTGAATCGTCACAGTACCATCTGCTGTTGGTGTTACGAGAACGGTGTAAGTTGGTGTTACGAGAACGGGGAATGTACTTAAAGTTGCGTTGGTGGTGGTAATATCACCCAGTGTAAATCCAGTCACCGCTTCGCTGAAGGTAATTGTGGCGGTAAACCTGAAGGTAATTGTGGCGGTAAACGGTGTAAT
>NZ_JBFTSK010000122.1:0-1509 GCF_056399985.1 Chitinophaga sp. 01L420 | reverse complement strand
GGTTTACCTACCACAGACCAGGTGCCTTTAGCACCATATTCAGTAGGCTTGTTAGCAGCCATAGTGAAGATGGAGTCATTACAATGTAACTGATCAATGTTTGCTTTCGCAACAGCCGGAACATCGTAGTTAGTCAGCAACACGGTGTCAGTAGTAGCGGCGCAGGTACCGTTGGAGATAGTCCATACCAGTGTAGCAGTGTGCCCCGCGAGTACTTTAACTTTTGTAGTATTTAAAGTAGTATCAGTAACAGTCACCCATGTTGGTTTACCTACAACAGACCAGGTGCCTCTAGCTCCATATTCAGTCGGCTTGTTAGCGGCCATAGTGAAGATAGAGTCGTTACAATGTAACTGATCCACGTTTGCTTTCGCAACAGCCGGAACATCGTAGTTAGTCAGCAACACGGTGTCGGTAGTAGCGGCGCAGGTACCGTTGGAGATAGTCCATACCAGTGTAGCAGTATGCCCAGCCAGTACTTTAACTTTTGTAGTATTTAAAGTGGTATCAGTAACAGTCACCCATGTAGGTTTACCTACCACAGACCAGGTGCCTCTAGCTCCATATTCAGTAGGCTTGTTAGCGGCCATGGTGAAGATAGAGTCATTACAATGTTTCTGGTCAATACCTGCTTTCGCAATAGCCGGAACATCATAGTTAGTCAGCAACACAGTGTCGGTAGTAGCGGCACAGGTACCGTTAGAGATAGTCCATACCAGTGTAGCAGTATGACCTGCCAGTACTTTAACTTTTGTAGTATTTAAAGTGGTATCAATAACAGTTACCCATGTTGGTTTACCTACCACAGACCAGGTGCCTTTAGCGCCATATTCAGTCGGCTTGTTAGCCGCCATGGTGAAGATAGAGTCGTTACAATGTAACTGATCAATGTTTGCTTTCGCAACAGCCGGAACATCGTAGTTAGTCAGCAACACGGTGTCAGTAGTAGCAGCACAGGTACCGTTAGAGATGGTCCATACCAGTGTAGCGGTATGCCCAGCGAGTACTTTAACTTTTGTAGTGTTTAAAGTGGTGTCTGTAATAGCCGCCCATGTAGGTTTACCTACCACAGACCAGGTGCCTTTAGCGCCATATTCAGTCGGCTTGTTAGCCGCCATAGTGAAGATAGAGTCGTTACAATGTAACTGATCCACGTTTGCTTTCGCAACAGCCGGAACATCATAGTTAGTCAGCAACACGGTGTCGGTAGTAGCGGCGCAGGTACCGTTGGAGATAGTCCATACCAGTGTAGCGGTATGCCCAGCCAGTACTTTAACTTTTGTAGTGTTTAAAGTGGTATCAGTAACAGTCACCCATGTTGGTTTACCTACCACAGACCAGGTGCCTTTAGCACCATATTCAGTAGGCTTGTTAGCAGCCATAGTGAAGATGGAGTCATTACAATGTAACTGATCAACGTTTGCTTTCGCAACAGCCGGAACATCGTAGTTAGTCAGCAACACGGTGTCGGTAGTAGCAGCACAGGTACCGTTAGAGATAGTCCATACC
>NZ_JBFTSK010000121.1:0-1636 GCF_056399985.1 Chitinophaga sp. 01L420 | reverse complement strand
GGATTGGGTGCACGCGGTGCATGGACTATTGTAGGTGGCAAGCAACCCTGGATCACGATTGCTGATACTACTTTAAATAATACGAAGGTGACCGTGCTGGCTGGACATACCGTGTCACTGGTATGGACCATCACCAATGGTACCTGTGCGGCTACTACGGATATGGTGGAACTGACCAACTATGAAGTTCCTTCCATAGCAGTTGCAGGTGCAGATCAGAAACATTGTAATGATTCTATCTTCAACATGACGGCTAATAAGCCAGCTGCATTTGGGGCACGCGGTGCATGGACCATCGTAGGCGGTAAACAACCTTGGATTACGATTGCTGACACCACTTTAAATACCACCAAGGTGACAGTGCTGGCAGGACATACCGTGTCACTGGTATGGACCATCACCAATGGTACCTGCGCGACCACTACAGATATCGTGGAACTGACCAACTATGAAGTACCTTCCAAAGCGGTTGCGGGTGCAGATCAGTTACATTGTAACGACTCTATCTTCACCATGGCGGCTAACAAGCCGACTGAATATGGAGCTAAAGGCACCTGGTCTGTTGTAGGTAAACCAACATGGGTGACTGTTACCGACACTACTTTAAACACTACAAAAGTTAAAGTACTCGCCGGGCATACCGCTACACTGGTATGGACTATCTCTAACGGAACCTGCGCCGCCACTACCGACACCGTGTTGCTGACTAATTACGATGTTCCTGCAGTAGCAAAAGCTAATGTGGATCAGTTACATTGTAACGACTCTATCTTCACCATGGCTGCTAACAAGCCTACTGAATATGGCGCTAAAGGCACCTGGACAGTAGTAGGTAAACCAACATGGGTGACTGTTACAGACACCACTTTAAACACTACAAAAGTTAAAGTGCTGGCGGGTCATACTGCTACACTGGTATGGACCATTTCCAACGGTACTTGTGCTGCGACTACCGATACCGTGCTGCTGACTAACTACGATGTACCTGCAGTAGCAAAAGCTAATGTGGATCAGTTACATTGTAACGACTCTATCTTCACCATGGCGGCTAACAAGCCKACTGAATATGGYGCTAAAGGYACMTGGWCWGTGGTRGGYAAACCAACRTGGGCGRCYATTACAGACACCACTTTAAACACTACAAAAGTGAAAGTGCTGGCGGGGCATACTGCTACACTGGTATGGACTATCTCTAATGGTACTTGTGCKGCGACTACCGACACYGTGCTGCTGACYAACTACGATGTWCCGGCTGTTGCGAAAGCAAACGTGGATCAGTTACATTGTAACGACTCTATCTTCACCATGGCCGCYAACAAGCCKACTGAATATGGYGCTAAAGGCACCTGGTCTGTGGTAGGTAAACCAACATGGGTGACTGTTACTGATACCACTTTAAATACTACAAAAGTTAAAGTACTGGCTGGACATACTGCTACACTGGTATGGACTATCTCTAACGGTACCTGTGCTGCTACTACTGACACCGTGCTGCTGACTAACTACGATGTTCCTGCTGTTGCGAAAGCAAACATTGATCAGTTACATTGTAATGACTCCATCTTCACTATGGCTGCTAACAAGCCTACTGAATATGGTGCTAAAGGCACCTGGTCTGTGGTAGGTAAAAGGTAAA
>NZ_JBFTSK010000120.1:0-1874 GCF_056399985.1 Chitinophaga sp. 01L420 | reverse complement strand
CAAAAGGTGTCTAAAGTGATTCCGGTAGCCTCTTCCAGCGCCATGCGGCAGGTGGTGCGGGATGCATTAAAAAATGAATTTGCAGGCAAGGGGGGATTTTCCACCTTCAATTATGAAATGAAATCATTCAGCTACTACCAGGAGTTGAAAGAATTATACGGATATAATTCAAAAACCAACCTGCTCTTTGTTAACAATGCTACCAGCAGCGGAAGGAATGTAGATGCTGTTTCCAGGAAAACAGGTATCATGGTAAAGTTCCTGCAACAGAACTTTACCATAGATATGGATATTCCGGAGGCCGGAGAACTGATCGACCGGAATACAGATCCATCTGTATTTGGAGGCGTAGCACCATTGTATGTAAGCAGCGTAACCTATGGCCGGCTTGGAATTATGACAATAGAAACAGATGCGGAAGAAGAAACCGCCACGACAGTATTCCGGAAGGCATTTAGTGTTCTTGGCATCGTTAATGGCAGCAGTTCACTGACAACGGATGAAAAGGCCWTCATTGATGCTGCAGAGATAAAAGTATCTGTTGCGGGTGTAAGCGGAGAAGATGCCGTACGCACCATTACCGGGCTGGCCGGACTCGCAGAACTGATCACCAAAGGGCTTACTTATACACCAGAGTCACCAGGTGTGCCTATTACTTTTAAGATGCGTTACGTAAATGATGACGGCAATGTGGCCGCTCCTTTCGAAGTTAACTATGGCCCCTTTGATAAGGTGTATGCACGACTGGAATATGAAAAGAAGCCATTTAGTTATGATGCCGCCAGAAACGAAACGTATACTGCAGATATATACCTTGCTTACTACCAGGATCCTAATGGTACGGTACCTACATCCGGTTATAATTTTATAAAGTTCAATATTGGCACCACCAACAAGAAGGAGTACCCCATCAATCCTGATAATCCTACTGAAACAGAGGTGTTTACTTCTTCTGAATCGTTCCGGAATACAACTAAAGGGGCGACTCGCTCACTGGTCTATAAAAACACCATATTATTGAAATTCATTGGATTGGGTAATCCCAGAACACCCGCCAATTCTATCCGTTTCACCAATGACTATTTCCTGTCGGACGGTGACGGGTATATTCAGATACCAACTACCTATAAAAACCCCTGACGAATGACTGATTCTAAAAAAATTATTACTGGTATCTATAACTACCATTATTCTGTAGAAAAGAAAAATTAACTGCTTTAATTCTATTGTATGATATATCAATCCATGTTTTTTTCTTACCAGCGTAGTAGCCGTAAAATAATTACCGGCATACTCGCTGTGTTACTATGTTGCAGTTGTGGCAGGAAGGAACTGTCAGATGTAACAAAGACCGGTCGCAATGGTCTTGCAGCATTACCTAAGTTTGTACCGCCTGTTGTAAAGGTGGATGTTTTGAACCCAAAAAAGAACGCTGATGTACTGCTTACACTGGAATCTGTATTGAACCACCGCAAGCTGAACGGTGCTCCCGGAACAATTGCAGGAGTTGAGCCTACAGGTATCAGGTTTACAAATGGTGCTAACGATGCGACCTCCATTTATACAGAGATGTTCAATGCGAATGAATTTGTTACGAACACTACTATCTCCAATGATGTATACCCGGGTTCTATTATACAGGGAAGTACGGTAGCTGATTTTGTATTGAAAGGGATCTATGGCTACTCCAGACCTATCACCGTCTCCGTATCCATTCCCACCTCCCCGCAAAAGGTGTCTAAAGTGATTCCGGTAGCCTCTTCCAGCGCCATGCGGCAGGTGGTGCGGGATGCATTAAAAAATGAATTTGCAGGCAAGGGGGGATTTTCCACCTTCAATTATGAAATGAAATCATTCAGCTACTACCAGGAGTT
>NZ_JBFTSK010000119.1:0-1937 GCF_056399985.1 Chitinophaga sp. 01L420 | reverse complement strand
GCACAGTTCAGCGTAAGATCGTGATCTCAGTCACAAAAGTTGCGGGTCTGGTCCAGCAGGTATAAACGCGCTCTGCTCAAGGCTTCGCGGCTGGTATAGAGGTAGCGGGCAATATTTGTCAGCGATATTTTTTGTATGATAAAAGGGCGGCGTTCCAGCAGGAACTTATAGCGTTGCAGCGGGCTTTTTAAAGAGAGAATATATTGGTGTTCAGATTGTTGTTCCAATAATTCCTGGTATAGTTGCAGGTTTACATGCAGCAGATTCATATGCAGATCATAGAGGGGCTGCAGCTTTTTGATATTTATTCTCAATATCACAGCGTCTTCC
Source organism: Chitinophaga sp. 01L420 (assembly GCF_056399985.1). Classification (NCBI taxonomy): domain Bacteria; kingdom Pseudomonadati; phylum Bacteroidota; class Chitinophagia; order Chitinophagales; family Chitinophagaceae; genus Chitinophaga; species Chitinophaga sp. 01L420. Next base: position 1,607 of record NZ_JBFTSK010000119.1, on the reverse strand, counting down.
ACGGCAATGATGCTTACAGCGGAAGGAGCTTTCTTATTGTAGCTTTCACAGTTAGCCAGGAAGTCATCGATGAAACTGAACTTTACGATTTTCTCATTTCCTTCTTCATCCAGAATCGAAAATTTAAACATCCCTGATATAACAAAAGCTGAATAACGGGCTACTTTTCCATAGCGTAAAAATGAATCTCCTTTTTTGATGTGCTTTACGGTGGCAATGGAATCCAGTAGCTGCCATTCTGCCTCAGTAACAACCGGATATTTTTTCATGAGACGATGGTACACAGCAGGTAATTCGTATTTCATGCAGGCATTTGTTTGATTGCAAGATAGCTTTTTTTAGCTATTAGCTATTAGCTTTTAGCTTTTAGCAAAATGCAGCGGAGATAAGCATATATAGTATGTTATCCGCTGCATTTTGCTAAAAGCTAAAAGCTAAAAGCTAATGGCTAAAAGCTAAGTCGCTATTTCTTCGCCTGATCTCTTAATGCTTTTACCTTATCATGTGAACGTTTCAGTTCATCTTTTTGCTGGGCTAATAACTCCCGGATATAAGCCGGCAGATTTTCGTGATCCAGCGCGTCTTTATAAGCCCGTTGTGCGGCGTCTTCGCCTGCTTCGCAGTTAGATAGTACGGTGTGACGGTCGTGGCCTGTAAACACCGCTTTTACATCCATCCAGGCACGGTATACTTTACCGCTGGTGGTAGTACTGTTTTCCATAGTGCCACCGGTAGCCTGTACTTCATTACCCAGTGCATTCCGGAGCTGGTGACTTTCAGCGATCATGTCTGTGAAAAGCGCTTTCAGATCAGCATCTTCCGGTTTGGCTTCTTTCAAAGCTTTTTCATAGCCTTCAATACGATCATTGTTAATGGCTATGAGGTCATTCAGTACCTCATTGGTAGCAGCTGTTGTTATAGTTTCCATGGTTAAGTTTTTTTAGTGTATCAGGTAGGAGCCATAAAACATGCCAACAGATTTACCTATTTTGAGCCTTTGTCATGAAATCGGCGTAAAGTATGCGTTTGCTGTTGTTGTTAATGAGTTGTTTCCTGTTACAGTCTGCTTACGCAGGAGGACTCTCGTCCTGGCTGAAACCTACGCCAGGGGGGAATAAGATGGAGTATGATGGTACAAGTGCCTATCGTGCGGGGTTGCAGTGGACAAAATGCCCGGGTACACCATCAGATAGTATTTATTTTCATGAATGGTATTTTTACCGGAATTATATCATTGGAGAACGGGATAGCGGGGTATATGTGATTGCGAATGAAACTACCTGTACCGCAATTACCTTCCATAGTGTAGAAGCGTTTAATCACTATGTGGCAGAACATCACCTCCGCCCGATTTTCTGGAAGCGTACTTATGATCCCATTCACCCCGGAGAGCAACTGGATAATTTATTATTTGCTGCGTTTATGTTAAGCCCGGTAGTAGTGCCGGTACTGCTTTTCTATTTATTTCTGCTGGGAGGATTGTTCTTTGGAAAAAAGAGGTCTGCCATTAAAATAATCTTCCTGGTAGTACTTCCGCTGTGGGTGCTGATAGCGGCTTTATTACAGGGATGTCCCCAGAGCCTGTAGGAATAATCCGGTACCGGTAC
>NZ_JBFTSK010000118.1:0-3535 GCF_056399985.1 Chitinophaga sp. 01L420 | reverse complement strand
TACCGGCTATCATGGCGATACCACGATCCATACAGATGGCTACCGGCATCCCCGATTTTACACCCTGCAGCATCAGATAATGTGCCAGCTGATTTGACCATGCATTCAGTTCTCCGTAACTGATCTCCCGGCCTTCGGATACCACCGCCGCTTCTGCAGGCTGCAATGCAGCCTGCGACTCAAACAAATCTATCACCGTTTTTGCTTCCGGATAGGATATTTCAAAAATGTTATCAATCCTGATTAAATTACTTATCTCACTTTCAGATGGCAGCGCCAAACTATCTATCTCAACATTTGTGGCTTTACGAATTACGATATCTTTCAACAGGTTTGCATAATGTTCCAGCATACCGCTCATGGTCTGTTCCCCATACAAATCTTTATTGTAGGCCACTACGATATCTAATCCATTATTAAACTCTGAAATATTGAAAGAAATGTCAAATCTTGATGTCACCGCGCCGGCGTCTTCACCTCTCAGGCGAATACCAGAAAGGTTCAGAGCTTCCCCCTCAGGGGTATTGGCAAATACGAACATTACCTGGAATATCGGATTACGGCTCCAGTCCCGTTCAATATTTAATGCCTCCACCACTTTTTCAAATGGCACTTCCTGGTGCTCATAGGCATCCAACGTTGTTTGTTTTACCTGGCGTAGTAGTTCCCGAAAGGAATTGTYTCCAGCTACATGAGAGCGCAGTGACAAGGTATTTGCAAAAAATCCAATCAATCCCTCCACCTCTTTCTGTTGACGGCCAGCTATGGACGAGCCAATGCAAATATCATCCTGACCACTATAGCGATACAATAATATCTTGAAAGCTGTCAGTAGTCCCATATACAGACTGGTACCTTCCTCCTGGCAAATCAGGGACAATTGATCACGTATTTCCTTGCTAATGATATCCTGAACTATACCTCCGCGGGTACCTAATTCTGCAGGCCGCGGATAATCTGTAGGCAGGATCAAAGGTGCCACGCCATTGAGCTGCTCTTTCCAGTATAACAGCTTTTTATCCATGAATTCGCCGGACAAATATTCTCGCTGCCAGATGGCATAGTCAGCATACTGAATATCCAGTGCCGGCAATTCCACCGGAAGCCCTTCCACATAACTTTGATATAATACGGTCAGTTCTTTTGCGATAATCGCTCTGGACCAGGCATCAGAGGCGATGTGATGCATTGTTATTACCAGCACATCTTCCTGATCCCCCATCTGGATCAGGTGGCCACGGAGCATATGATCCGATGACAGATCAAATGGCTGGCTGACAAGAGCCGCGATCTTATTTTGTAAAGCAGGGGCATCTTCCCTGTAAGCGGAGCCGTCTATCAATTCCAGTCGCCATATTCCTGGTTCCAATACACTTTGATACGGACGTCCTTCCTCCTGCCTGATCACTGTCCTGAGCACTTCATGGCGATTGATGATGGTGCGCAAAGCATACTCCAGCCCTGTCACATCAACACCACCACTCAACCTGAGCACTGCAGGAATGTGATAAGGTAATTTCTTCAGTTGATCAATAAACCACAAACGTTCCTGGCCAAACGAAAGCGGAATACGGCGGTAACGTTCCCGCTTACCGGAAGTAATCAGGATATTGTCTGCTGTTTTATGAGATTTCCATTTCTTATCTTCTAAGAAATCAATAATTAATTTTTTATGCGTTTTTAATCCCTCCAGTAATTGCGGATCCACCTGGCTATCCCTGGGTATATTAAGGCGAAGTTTGTTTTCATGTAGTGAAATATCAATACCGGAACTCTTTGCGGCATGCAAAAGCTCAATAGCTTTGTTATATGGCATATGCTATAGATTTCTAAATGTTAACTGGTTAACTGGAGTAATTTTTAATATCGGGGGGAATGCATGCTTATAATTCCATCATTTTATATTCGGAAGTATTAGTCTCATTGCGACCATCATCTGTAAGTGTCAGGTCTACATATTTACCGAGTGCATTTATAGTCCTGAACTCGAACAGGACACGGATAGGCAATGCGATAGACAGCTGCCAGTTTTTCTTCCACCACATTGCGCGGCGCCTCATACTGATCTTTCAATTGCACGGATACATCCGGATCTGGAAATGCCTGCCGATCTATTTTTCCTGATAGCGTCAATGGTATCTGCTCCAGCTGCACCCATAAGCCCGGCACCATGTACTCTGGTAAACGTGCACGCATATACGCCAGTAATACATCTTTCTCAAAAACACCTTCCGTTACCACGTATCCTACCAAACGCTTATTGCCTTCTGCATCGGCACGCGCCAACACCACGCCCTGGCTCACAAGGCCACTTTCCTCCAGCACATTACCTATTTCACCTAACTCAATACGGTAACCACGAATCTTTACCTGGTCATCCGTGCGGCCCAGGTATTCAATACTTCCGTCGGCAAGCCAGCGGCACAAATCACCCGTCTTATACATCCGGACTGATGTATCTTCAGAAAACGGACACTTTACAAAACGGGCATCCGTTAATTCCTTATTCTGCCAATACCCCGCTGCTATCCCATCTCCTGCTATATACAATTCACCGGGTATACCTACTGCGCATACTGACAAATCACGTCCCAATATATACACCTGTGTATTGGAGAAGGGACGCCCTATCGGTATCGTATGACCATAGCGCCGATCCCGGTCTACCACATGCAGTAATTTACCTACCGTGGTTTCTGTCGGACCATAATGGTTCACGATCCGGCAAGGCGATGCCGAAGAGGAATAAATACTTTCAATGATATCGGAGGACAATGCTTCGCCCCCGAAAATAAGCAGCTGCGCCGGTAACAGTAAATGATCTGCTGTACGCAACGCCTTCCAGTGAGACGGGACTATCTTTAAACAATCAATACGATGCTGACGGAAATAAGAATGCATCAATTCCGGATCATTCACTTCCGTCCGGGATAAGATATGCAATGTACCACCAAGCAACAAGGAAGCATATACCACTGTATTGCCCAGATCCGTTGACAACGTTGATACCAGCCCAAAGGTCCGGCACTCACCAATCAGGATACGATCCTGTAAACCATATACATAATCAACCAGGCTGCTGTGCCGGATCATTACACCTTTCGGGCGACCGGTAGAACCGGATGTATACATGATGTATGCCAGGTCGTCAGACACAGATTGCCTGTCGGGATTGTGATCCGCACAGGACACTATTGCTATCTGCTCACGATCTATGTTGATGATCCGGGTACCGGATCCCGCATTCACGGATATATTTTCTATTAATTCTTCTCCCGTTATAATCACCTGACAGGCTGCATCCTTCAGCATATAACGGATACGGTCAGAAGGAAAATCAGGGTCTACCGGAACATACACTCCTCCTGCTTTCATAATCCCCAGTATACCGGCTATCATGGCGATACCACGATCCATACAGATGGCTACCGGCATCCCCGATTTTACACCCTGCAGCATCAGATAATGTGCCAGCTGATTTGACCATGCATTCAGTTCTCCGTAACTGATCTCCCGGCCTTCGGATACCACCGCC
>NZ_JBFTSK010000117.1:0-2303 GCF_056399985.1 Chitinophaga sp. 01L420 | reverse complement strand
TGCCTGTTGTAGGCGGGATCACCGGTACGACTGCTGTTTGTATAAACAGAACTACTACCTTAAGTTCTACTACTGTTGGCGGCGTATGGAGCAGCAGCGATGCCGCTGTAGCGAGTATAGATGCTGCTGGCGTTGTAACTGGGGTATCCGCTGGCACCGCAACAATCACTTATGCAATAACCAACGCGAGTGGTTGTACCGTTTCGCAAACGACTACTGTAACAGTAAAYAGTCTACCTGTTGTAGGTGCGATCACTGGTACGACTGCTGTTTGTATAAACAGAACTACTACTTTAAGTTCTACTACTGTTGGCGGTGTTTGGAGTAGCAGCGATGCCGCTGTAGCGAGTATAGATGCTGCTGGCGTTGTAACTGGGGTATCCTCAGGTACCGCAACAATCACTTATACAGTAACTAACGCGAGTGGCTGTACCGTTTCGCAAACTGCTACTGTAACAGTAAATAGTCTGCCTGTTGTAGGCGGGATCACGGGTACGACCGCTGTTTGTATAAACAGAACTACTACTTTAAGTTCTACTACTGTTGGCGGGGTATGGAGTAGCAGCGATGCCGCTGTGGCCAGCATAGATGCAGGCGGTGTTGTAACTGGCGTATCTATCGGCACCGCAACGATCACTTATGCAATAACCAACGCGAGTGGTTGTACCGCTTCGCAAACAACTATTGTAACTGTAAACAGTCTACCTGCTGTAGGTGCGATTACCGGTACGACTGCTGTTTGTATAAACAGAACTACTACCTTAAGTTCTACTACTGTTGGCGGTGTTTGGAGTAGCAGCGATGCGGCCGTAGCCAGCATAGATGCTGCTGGTGCTGTAACTGGGGTTTCCTCTGGTACCGCAACAATCACTTATACGGTAACAAATGCGAGTGGTTGTACCGTTTCGCAAACGACTACTGTAACAGTAAATAGTCTGCCTGTTGTAGGCGGGATCACGGGTACGACCGCTGTTTGTATAAACAGAACTACTACCTTAAGTTCTACTACTGTTGGTGGCGTATGGAGCAGCAGCGATGTCGCTGTAGCCAGCATAGATGCTGCTGGTGTTGTAACTGGGGTATCCTCAGGTACCGCAACAATCACTTATACAGTAACTAACGCGAGTGGCTGTACCGTTTCGCAAACTGCTACTGTAACAGTAAATAGTCTCCCTGTTGTAGGCGGGATCACCGGTACGACTGCTGTTTGTATAAACAGAACTACTACTTTAAGTTCTACTACTGTTGGCGGGGTATGGAGTAGCAGCGATGCCGCTGTGGCCAGCATAGATGCCGCTGGTGTTGTAACTGGTGTGGCCKCTGGCACTGCAACAATCACTTATRCGGTAACTAAYGSAAGTGGTTGTACCGCTTCGCAAACGACTACTGTAACAGTAAACAGTCTACCTGTTGTAGGCGGGATTACCGGTACGACTGCTGTTTGTATAAACAGAACTACTACCTTAAGTTCTACTACTGTTGGTGGCGTATGGAGTAGCAGCGATGCGGCTGTAGTGAGTATAGATGCTGCTGGCGTTGTAACTGGGGTATCCGCTGGCACTGCAACAATCACTTATACGGTAACCAATGCGAGTGGTTGTACCGCTTCGCAAACAACTACTGTAACGGTAAACAGTCTACCTGTTGTAGGCGGGATCACGGGCACGGGTGCTGTTTGTATAGGTGGAACTACTACCTTAAGTTCTACTACTGTTGGCGGTGTTTGGAGTAGCAGCGATGCGGCTGTAGCGAGTATAGATGCTGCTGGCGTTGTAACTGGGGTATCCGCTGGCACTGCAACAATCACTTATACGGTAACCAATGGGAGTGGTTGTACCGCTTCGCAAACGACTACTGTAACAGTAAATAGTCTGCCTGTTGTAGGTGCGATCACCGGTACGACTGCTGTTTGCATAAACGGAACTACTACCTTAAGTTCTACCACATCAGGCGGTGTTTGGACCAGCAGCGATGCAACTGTAGCGAGTATAGATGCTGGTGGTGTTGTAACTGGTGTGGCCTCTGGCACTGCAACAATCACTTATGCGGTAACTAACGCAAGTGGTTGTACCGTTTCGCAAACGACTACTGTAACAGTAAAYAGTCTCCCTGTTGTAGGTGCGATCACTGGTACGACTGCTGTTTGTATAAATGGAACTACTACCTTAAGTTCTACTACTGTTGGTGGCGTATGGAGCAGCAGCGATGCGGCTGTAGTGAGTATAGATGCTGCTGGCGTTGTAACTGGGGTATCCTTTGGCACCGCAATAATCACTTATACGGTAACCAACGGGAGTGGTTGT
>NZ_JBFTSK010000116.1:0-2324 GCF_056399985.1 Chitinophaga sp. 01L420 | reverse complement strand
GCCTGCATATTGCTGCCTGGCGTCATTGCCTGCCAGACTAATTTTACCGGCCCATATACCAACATGAAATGCTTTGAAATCCGGCCTTTCCTGATCCGGGTCAATGGACACACCTGCATTGGAACATATTAACAAGAAATAGGTAAAGTAAAATAGGTGAAGTAACTGGGACATTAGAAAGAAGCGGGCATGATGATATTCGTTTAATGCTTCACCAAAGTAGATGGTTAAGTATTCTTTTTCTTCCTGTTCACTGTTGACCACAAAGTTGGCAACAATGGCGAGGTCCAGGTAGCGATCATTCAGGAACGCAGCTTCCCAGTCCACCAGCCATACCTTGTTTCCATCGAAAAGCGTGTTTTCCGGCTTCAGATCATTGTGGCAAGCTACCATGTCCTGAGCGTTGCGGGGATAAATATTTATTATCCTCGCATACTGACGGAATAGTTCCGCCGTCATCTGCTCCGGGAGGATGTTGGTTGCCTGAAATTTTTTAAAGAAACCATCGGCAGCATCCAGGTAATTCACCCGGAAAGGAAAGGGCGGCAGGGAATGCAAACGCTTCAGTAAATCAGGCAGCTTTATTCTTGCTTCCTCCAGCGGGAAAGGTGTTGTTTCCACGAAATCGGTGATGGCAATTCTATCGGTGATGCTTGTGTACAGCACCTTTGGCGCAATGCCTGCATCTGCAGCGGCCTGCATGCAGGCATATTCGTGCGTGGGATCACCCATGGGGTCCGTACGTGTAATGATGCGGAGCAAATATGGTTTTCCCAAAACGAGTATCCGAAAAACAAGTGCAGTGGAAAGTCCGGTCGTCAGTTGACGGATATCTTCAAACTCATTTACGCCAAATGTAGCATGCAGGGCATGTTTTACGGCAGTTTCTTTAGTTGCTGGAATCATAAAAGTTGGAAAGAAATGATTGAAAGCTGCTCAAATATATAGGAGCTTTTGCAATTTCCTTTACCTCAAAAAATATATTTTTTTGACTGAACATTCATGGTGAAATGGATGTTATTCCAATACTATGGCTCACCTTCGACAGGTGAAAATTCCAATCTTCCTTTCCTTTTAATAGTAATTATTTTTTCAGCTGATCGAAGTAGGCGGTGGTTTCTTCCTGTATGCTTTTCATCAGATCAGCAGCCTTTGTATGTTTTAATACCGGCGCTATCTGTCCGCCCCAGAAATAGATCATGTCCCATTTTTCCTGTGCGATGGCTTCCTTTCTTAAATGTGATATGAATTGGGATTGCAGTGGGAAAGGCAGAAATCCATTTTCGGTATGCATTAACTCTTCGGCGATGCGGTTGGCGATTCCTCTGCCAAGTCTTCCTGTAAATGATCGAGATAAGGTGGTGTGCCGGGCAGCCTCTGAAAACAGCATTTGCTTATGAATGGTGGTTGCATTAGACTCTTCGCAGGCGAGGAAAGCTGTGCCTATTTGCACCGCATCTGCGCCTAGTGCAAGCGCGGCTGCAACACCTTTGCCATTGGCAATACCGCCCGCAGCGATCACCGGTATTTTTACTTTTTCCCTGATAACCTGGATCAATACAAATGTTCCTATGGTAGATGATTCGGCGGATGCAAGGAATGATGGGCGATGTCCTCCGGCTTCAAAACCCGAAGCAATGATGAGATCAACTCCCGCTGATTCCAGTGCGATGGCTTCATCAAGTGTAGTGGCAGCTCCAACGGTAGTGATGCCAAGCCGGTGACATTGTTCCAGGATGTCTGCTGATGGGATACCGAACATAAAGCTGAATACAGGCGGTTTTTGATGCAGGATAATATCTACCTGGTTTTCAAAACGGGATTTGAATGGGCCGGGTTTTTCCGGCAATGGGATGCCCAACTCGTCAAAGTAAGGTTTGAATAAAGTCCGGACCTGTTTAAACCGTTCATCTGAAACCGTGTCCTCCTGTACATCTGTATCCGACACCCACAAATTGATATTGTAAGGCTTATTGGTGGCCGCTTTTATTTGTTGATTTATCTGAATGATTTCCTGCGGACTTAATGTATAGGCGCCATAGCCCCCGAGTCCGCCGGCGTTGGAAACGGTGGATACCAGTTTCACAGAAGACAGGTTTCCGCCGAATGGCCCCTGTAGAACAGGATATTCAATACCYAGCATGTCCGATGCTTTTGTTTGATTCCACATAATGTTAAATTTATTATACAACAAAGTACGGAAGGAAAACCGGGGTGATGGTGTGACCTGCATCACATTCGGGGGAGTGTTTATTGATGCCGGTTACARCTCAATCGTTGTACAACCGGCTGAGCGTTTCTCTTGAAACACCGAGATAAGCAGC
>NZ_JBFTSK010000115.1:0-2459 GCF_056399985.1 Chitinophaga sp. 01L420 | reverse complement strand
GGCATTACCCTGGGCGCTGCGATCACCGGTATTGTTAAGGATGCTGCGGGTAACAACGCGGTACTTACACTTCCTGCGGTAAACACCACAGGTGTACTCGTAAATACAAACATACCTGGCGTGGCAGTGACTACTGCCGCTACTTCTCCATTGAATCAACCATTCACGGCCACAGTTATCTTTACAGAAGCAGTAACCGGATTTGCAGTAGGAGATATTACCGCTACCAATGCTACATTAAGTGCATTCCAGACAACAGACAACATTACGTATACCGTACTTATAACACCTACGGCTAATGGTACCGTAACTCTCCAGGTACCAGCAAGTGTAGCCGTGAATGTAGGTAACAATAATAATACAGCCTCTAATATTTTAAGCCGCGTTTATGATGGTACGGCACCTACTGTTATAGCTGTAGATGTACCAGCCAACGGCATTTATCACCTCGGCGAAGGACTCCGCTTCAAAGCACATTTCAGTGAGTCCATCGTTGTAACAGGTATACCTACACTCGATATCACCATTGGTGGCACTACCCATCAGGCTACCTATCAGGGCGGCACTGGCACAGATACATTGGGCTTCCTATACATAGTGCAGGCCGGAGATCTGGATATGGACGGCATCACGCTGGGCGCTGCGATCACAGGTATTGTTAAGGATGCAGCCGGTAACAACGCAGTACTTACACTTCCTGCGGTAAACACCACAGGTGTACTCGTAAATACAAACATACCAGGCGTAGCGGTGACCGCCAGCGCCACGTCTCCACTGAATCAACCATTCACAGCTACCATTACTTTCACGGAAGCAGTGACCGGATTTATAGTAGGAGATATTACCGCTACAAATGCTACATTAAGTGCATTCCAAACAACAGACAACATTACATATACCGTACTCGTCACACCAACGGCAGATGGTACCCTAACTATTCAGGTACCGGCCAGTGTAGCCGTGAACGTCGGTAACAACAACAATACGGCTTCCAATATTTTAAGCCGCATTTATGATGGTACGGCGCCTACTATTACAGCTGTAGATGTACCAGCCAACGGCACTTATCACCTCGGCGAAGGACTCCGCTTCAAAGCACATTTCAGTGAGTCCATCGTTGTAACAGGTACGCCTACACTCGATATCACCATTGGCGGTACTACCCGCCAAGCCACCTATCAGGGTGGTACTGGCACAGATACATTAGGTTTCCTCTATATAGTGCAGGCCGGAGATGTAGACATGGATGGTATCACACTGGGTGCTGCGCTCACCGGTATTATTAAAGACGCAGCCGGTAACAATGCAGTGCTTACACTTCCTGCGGTAAACRCCACAGGCGTACTCGTAAATACAAACATACCAGGCGTAGCGGTGACAGCCAGCGCCACGTCTCCACTGAATCAACCATTCACAGCTACCATTACTTTCACGGAGGCAGTGACTGGATTTGTAGTAGGAGATATCACCGCTACAAATGCTACCTTAAGTGCATTCCAGACAACAGATAATATTACGTATACCGTACTCGTCACACCAACGGCAGATGGTACCCTAACTATCCAGGTACCGGCCAGTGTAGCCGTGAACGTGGGTAACAATAACAATACGGCCTCCAATATTCTAAGCCGCGTTTATGATGGCACGGCGCCTACTATTACAGCCGTAGATGTACCAGCCAACGGCACTTATCACCTCGGCGAAGGGCTCCGCTTCAAAGCACATTTCAGCGAGTCTATCGTTGTAACAGGCACGCCTACTCTCGATATCACCATTGGTGGTACTACCCATCAGGCTACCTATCAGGGCGGTACTGGTACAGATACGTTGGGCTTCCTATACATAGTCCAGGCCGGAGATGTAGACATGGATGGTATCACACTGGGCGCTGCGATCACCGGTACTATAAAAGATGCAGCCGGTAACAATGCAGTGCTTACACTTCCTGCGGTAAATACCACAGGCGTACTCGTAAATACAAACATACCAGGCGTAGCGGTGACAGCCAGCGCTACGTCTCCATTAAATCAACCATTCACAGCTACCATTACTTTCACGGAGGCTGTGACTGGATTTGTAGTAGGAGATATCACCGCTTCCAATGCGACTTTAAGTGCATTCCAAACAACAGATAATATTACTTATACCGTACTCGTCACACCAACGGCAGATGGTACTGTAACTATACAGGTACCGGCCAGTGTCGCAGTGAACGTGGGCAATAACTCCAATACTGCTTCCAATATTTTAAGCCTTGCTTTCGATGGTACCGCACCAGTAGTGACAGCAGTAGATGTACCGGCAAATGCCGTGTATAACGATGGACAAGTACTCTCCTTCACTGTTCATTTTAGTGAGATAGTTAATGTAACCGGCACACCATCGCTGGGTATAGTAATAGGCGCCACTACCAGACAGGCCACACTTGTAAGTGGCAGTGGTACCAACGCTCTGGTATT
>NZ_JBFTSK010000114.1:0-2557 GCF_056399985.1 Chitinophaga sp. 01L420 | reverse complement strand
GTAGCAGGGAGGCCTGCTGGCGCTATTACCAACGCCCTGCCTTTCAGCAATGGTTGGAAAAGTGCTGTCAGTGATGCGTCAAAAGTATAAGACAGGTGATGGTAACTGCCTGGTTTGTCTGTCTGACTATCAGCAGTGTACTGTGTTTGCTGATTACATAAATAATGTACCAGGCTGCCGTGGCTGATCATCACCCCCTTCGGCATACCGGTAGAGCCGGATGTATAGATCACATAGGCCAGCTGATCTGCCGCAGGGGATACCAATGCCTGCCTGTCCGGTACACTGCTGATGCGATCCCAATCGCCATCCAGACTGACGATCCGGCAACCTACGGTTACGGGTAAACGATCTGCGCTGGTTTCACTGCTCAGTACCAGCGATGCCTGGGTATCTTCCAATATATAACGAATGCGCTCTGCAGGGTATTCCGGGTCAACCGGTACATAAGCGCCTCCTGCTTTTAAGATGCCCCATATGCCGACCAACATATCCACTCCACGTTCTACGCAGATTGGTACCAATGTGTCTGCCTTAACGCCCTGCTGTCTTAGATAGTACGCAAGCTGATCACTACGTTCATTCAGTTCCTGGTAACTCAACTCCTGATTCCCGGATATTACAGCGGTGGCATCGGGAGTACGGGCTACCTGTTCTTCAAATAGCTCCACTACCGTCCTGCTTTCAGGATGGTCGACGGATGTGTTATTGAATGCAGATAACAGTTGTTCTTTTTCTGGCATTGTTAACAGCTGCAAGTCACCAACAAGGTGGCATTGTTCCAGCACCACCTGTTTAAGCACTTCTTCAAAATGCCCGGTTATCATCTGCACATATGTCTGTTCCAGTAAACTGCTGTTATAGTTAAACTGAATGCTGATTTCTTCTGAAGCAACTATACAGAGACTCAGCACGTAATTGGTATGCTCTTTTACCTGCACACCTCCCGCCTGCAATGCCCAGCGGCGTGAGGAGATCACCTTGTTTACAGGATAGTTTTCAAATACCAGCAGGCTGTCGAACAGATCGCCGGTAATACCCACCCACCGCTGAATGGTGCTCAGCCCTGTATATTGATATTCACGACAGACTAACTGACCTTGCTGAATACCGGACAACCAGGTTTCTATCGGCTCATCTCCCATGATCAGCGTATGCAGCGGCAGCGTATTAATATACAATCCCACCCGGCTCTCTACTTCGGGCAATCCTTCCGGACGGCCGGAAACGGTTACGCCATAAGTCACCGCGTCACTGCCGGTATAGCGCGACAACAGGTAACTCCACACWCCCTGCATCACYGTGTTTACGGTGATCCGGTGCTGTTGCGCATAACGATCCACGGATGCTGTTAACGTGGCATCCAATACAAGTGTTTCTCTTTTATAAACACCAAGTCCTTTGTTGCGCTCCGCTACTGATCCGACAAACGGCAACAGGCTGCCACCGGCAATGCCCAACAGGTATCCGCGCCAGTACTGCTCTTCCTGCTCCTTGTCACGGCTTTCCATGTAGCGGATATAATCTTCGTATTTATCTGTCGCCGCAGCAGCTGTTGTTGCTGTACCGGTAGTAAGTGACTCATAAATTCTCAATAATTCTCCTACCAACACCTGCACTGACCAGCCATCCAGCAGCATATGATGATGTGTCCAGATCATCCGCCACTTATCATCACTTACACGCAACAGACCCAATCGCATCAACGGCGCCGATGCAAAATCAAATGCTTTCTGACGGTCCATCTGCTCATAAGCTGCTACTGCTGCCACACGTGCGGTTGGTTCCAGCCCCCGGTAATCCAGTTCTTCTACCGGAAGATTTACTCCACGATAAACGCATTGCACCGGCACGCGGAAACGATTATAATAAAATCCACTACGCAGAATGCTGTGGCGCCTCATCAGCTCTTCCCAGCTTTCAATCAATAATCCTACATCTGCTCCTATCAGGTCGCAGCTCAGTTGTTCTATATAAGCTTCGGAAGTGTCATCATATAATCCGTGAAACAACATCCCTTCCTGTAATCCGCTCAGGCGGTACAGGCCTTCCAGTTGATCTCCCCGCCGCTGTCCATCATGCAACTCTGATAAAAACATATCCAGCTCCTGGTAACTTACCTCTCCTGTTAATCCATAATCTGATGGCGTATATACGACTCCGTTATGTTGTTGCKCTATACAATGAGCAATTAGCTTCTCCAGTTTCGATATATACCCACTGGCCAGTGCCTGGATGGTATCCTCTTCATAATGCAAACTGCTATAGCTCCAGTTCAATATCAGTTCCCCCCCACGGATCATGCTGTTCACCACCAGTTTATCCGATACCCGGTAATCATCTCCCACACTGCGTCCCATCGATTCCTTTGCATTCCCCATCCATTCCTTGTTCCTGACTACATTATCCAATTGTCCCAGGTAATTAAAAACAATACCCCATGGCGTAGTTCCCCGTAAACCGTCTTCCCGGTTAAGGTATTTTAATATCCCGTATCCCATGCCTTTATCAGGCACCGCACGCAGCTGTTCTTTCACCGACTTGATCCAGTCCGCCA
>NZ_JBFTSK010000113.1:0-2775 GCF_056399985.1 Chitinophaga sp. 01L420 | reverse complement strand
CAATTGTCCCAGGTAATTAAAAACAATACCCCATGGCGTAGTTCCCCGTAAACCGTCTTCCCGGTTAAGGTATTTTAATATCCCGTATCCCATGCCTTTATCAGGCACCGCACGCAGCTGTTCTTTCACCGACTTGATCCAGTCCGCCACCGTTAGTATTTTTGCTTCATGCGCGGGTTCGTTTTGCATACCCAGTAACACCGGGTACATATTGGTAAACCAACCTACTGTCTGGCTGGTGTCCATACCTATCACGGTATCTTCACGGCCATGTCCTTCCARYCCGATTACCACCTGTTCSTGTCCACTCCAGYCACACAGCGTCCATGCCAATGCTGYCAGTAAMAGATCRTTGATYTCTGTATGATACACACGTGGAATTTCCTGTAATAATTTTYGCGTGGCTTCYGCTCCCAACCTCACCATGTAACTATTCATATTTCCAAGACCCACCGCGCCATCATACTCACGGTCTACAGGCAACGGACGATATTGCRYTRTTATTTCCTGCCAGTAATCCTGCTGTTTACCGGTGCGCGGACGTTGTCCGTACGCCACCAACCCTTCCTGCCATTGCCGGTAAGAATGACCTTTACGACCCAGTGAGACAACTTCTCCCGACAGTGTACCCTCCAGCAATAACGACAGGTCTTCCATCAGTATCCGCCACGACACTCCGTCTATTGCCAGGTGATGCGCCACCATCAGCAATCGGTTCTGCGGCTCGTCCACGGGTGTTTCAAACAGTACAGTCCGTACCAGGTCGCCCTGGAATATATCCAGGCTACCCTGGTAATAATCCGCTCTTACTGTAATCATTTCTGACAATGCTTCCAAACTTACTCCAGACAGATCCTCCCGGTGCAAGCTGCCCACGGTAGCCCCATAGGTTTGTTCCCAACCATCTGCACCTTGCAGGTAGCGGAAACGAAGCCCATCGTGCTGCTGCAATAACTGCTGCACTGCCAGTTCAAGCGCTGTTGCGCTGACCTCTTTAGACAGCTCCAATAAAATGCTCTGATTAAAATGTGATACGGAAGGTTGTTCCTGATCCAGCCACCATTGCTGGATAGGTAATAATCCGCTTGCACCTGAAAGTGGTTCCTGTTCCCCGCCGGCTTCTTTCCTCTCCTGTTCCTGCAGCACCCCGGCCAGGCCGGCTATCGTTTGATAAGTAAACACGTCTCCTACCTGYAACTCATGTCCTGCACGGCGGGCACGGCTAACCACCTGAATGGAGATGATGGAATCTCCTCCCAACTCAAAGAAATTATCGTATATCCCTACCCGTTCTAATCCCAACAATTCTTCCCAGATTCCAGCCAGTGTTTCTTCTTCCACGTTGCGCGGCGCCGCATACTGTTCCTGTAGCTGCTCCGGTACATCCGGGTCCGGCAAGGCTTTCCGGTCTATCTTGCCATTAGCCGTTAAAGGCAGTGCTTTTAACGCCACCCACAGCAATGGTACCATGTATTCCGGCAGATGGTTCTTCAGGTAAGCAATCACTGGTTCTTTATCGAAATTTTGTTCCGCCACCACATAACCGGCTAACCGCATGTTACCGGCGCTATCGCCACGAGCCAGCACCACTGCCTGATTCACCAGACCGCTCTGCTGCAATACATGTTCTATTTCTCCCAGCTCAATACGGTAACCACGAATCTTCACCTGCTCGTCTTTTCGCCCGAGGTAATCAATATTTCCATCGGGTAACCAGCGACCCAGGTCGCCCGTTTTGTACATCCGGGCGTCCGGTGTCTGACTATAAGGATCTGTTATAAATTTTTCTGCTGTCAGCCCTTCCCGTTGCCAGTAGCCTCGGGCCAGCCCGGCACCACTGATATGGATTTCACCCGTCACACCTACCGCGCAAAGACGCCCAGCGGTATCCAATATGTACATCCGGGTATTACCTATTGGCTTACCAATAGGTATTCTGCCGCCTTTAATTTGTTCCAATKCATCATTATCGTTGGTGYGGAACCGGTAGGTGCTGCAACCTACGGTAGCCTCGGTAGGACCGTATTCATTAATGATCTCTACTGACAAGCCTTCATCTACCAGGTACTGCACATGATTCACCTGCAACGCTTCCCCTCCCAGTACCAGCCGCCGCGTAACGATCTCCCCTGAACGTAACGCATCTTCCAGCAAGGGCAGATGCGCGGGCGTCAGTTTAATAAAATCATACACCCCATGGCCGCATATCTGGTCAGCTCCTAACAGCGCTGTAGCAGGGAGGCCTGCTGACGCTATTACCAATGCCCTGCCTTTCAGCAATGGTTGGAAAAGTGCCGTCAGTGATGCGTCAAAAGTATAAGACAGGTGATGGTAACTGCCTGGTTTGTCTGTCTGACTATCAGTAGTGTACTGTGTTTGCTGATTACCTAAATAATGTACCAGGCTGCCGTGACTGATCATCACACCCTTCGGCATACCGGTAGAGCCAGACGTATAGATCACATAGGCCAGCTGATCTGCCGCAGGGGATACCAATGCCTGCCTGTCCGGTACACTGCTGATACGATCCCAATCGCCATCCAGACGCACGATCCGGCAACCTACGGTTACGGGTAAACGATCTGCGCAGCTTTCGCTGCTCAGCACCAGCGATGCACGGCTATCTTCCAACATATAACGGATGCGCTCTGCAGGGTATTCCGGGTCAACCGGTACATAAGCGCCTCCTGCTTTTAAGATGCCCCATATGCCGACCAACATATCCACTCCACGTTCTACGCAGATTGGTACCAATGTGTCTGCCTTAACGCCCTG
>NZ_JBFTSK010000112.1:0-2841 GCF_056399985.1 Chitinophaga sp. 01L420 | reverse complement strand
CCTAACGCATCTTCCAGCAAAGGCAGATGCGCGGGCGTCAGTTTAATAAAATCATACACCCCGTGGCCGCATACCTGGTCAGCTCCTAACAGCGCTGTAGCAGGGAGGCCTGCTGGTGCTATTACCAACGCCCGGCCTTTCAGCAATGGTTGGAAAAGCGCTGTCAGTGATGCGTCAAAAGTATAAGACAGGTGATGGTAACTACCTGGTTTGTCTGTCTGACTATCAGTAGTGTACTGTGTTTGCTCATTACATAAATAATGTACCAGGCTGCCGTGGCTGATCATCACCCCCTTCGGCATACCGGTAGAGCCGGACGTATAGATCACATAGGCCAGCTGATCTGTCGCAGGGGATACCATTACCTGCCTGTCCGCTACACTGCTGATGCGATCCCAATCGCCATCCAGACGCACGATCCGGCAACCTACGGTTACGGGTAAACGATCTGCACAGCTTTCGCTGCTCAGTACCAGTGATGCCCGGCTATCTTCCAACATATAACGGATCCGCTCTGCTGGGTATTCCGGGTCAACTGGCACATAAGCGCCTCCTGCTTTTAAAATACCCCAGATGCCTATCAGCATCTCCACTCCACGCTCTACACAGATGGGCACCAGCGTATCCGCCGTTACGCCCTGCTGCTTTAAATAGCATGCCAGCTGATTACTACGCTCGTCCAGTTCCTGGTAACTCAGCTCCTGCTTCCCGCAAATTACAGCCGTGGCTGCCGGTGTACGGGCTGCCTGCGCTTCAAACAGTTCCACTACCGTCCCGGGTTCAGGATGAGACAGGATGGTATGATTAAATGTCGATAATAACTGTTCTTCTTCTGATATCGTTAACAACTCCAATTCGCCAACAAGACGACATTGTTTCAACACTACCTGTTTGAGTACCTGTTCAAAATGACCCTGAATTCTCTGTATGTACTCTATATCCAGCAAATTGCTGTTATAACCAAAGTGAATACTAATTTCTTCTGAAGCCACAATGGAAATCGTGAGCAGGTAATTATTATGATCAGTTAACTCTACTTTTTCTGCCTGCAACGACCAGTTACGCGATGCGATCACTTTATTGACCGGATAATTTTCAAACACCAGCAAGCTGTCAAACAGATCTCCTGTAACGCCCGCCCATTGCTGGATGGCACTCAATCCGGTATACTGATATTCCCGGCAGGTTAACTGCCCATGCTGAATAGCTGACAGCCATGTCTCGATTTGCTCATTATCCGTCACCCTTGTATGCAACGGGAGCGCATTGATATACATTCCCACCCGACTTTCTACTTCAGATAACCCTTCCGGACGACCGGAAACAGTTACGCCATAGGTAACCGATTCACTGCCAGTATAACGCGACAACAAGTAACTCCATACGCCCTGCATCACCGTATTTACCGTTAGCCGGTGATACTGCGCATAACGATCAACGGCTGCCGCCAACGTAGCATCTAATACAAGGGTATCTCTTTTATAAATACCTGTTCCCTTATTGCGATCCGTTACGGATCCGATAAAGGGTAACAGGCTACCGCCAATAGTACCCGACAGGTATTCGCGCCAGTGCCGTTCTTCCTGTTCCTTATCGCGACTTTCCAGGTAACGGATATAGTCTTCGTATTTATCTGTCCCGGCATCAGTGATGTCTGTACCCGATACAAGCGACTCATATATTTTCAATAGTTCTCCCATCAGCACCTGCACTGACCAGCCATCCAGCAGTATGTGATGATATGTCCAGATCATTCGCCACCGGTCATCGCTCAGTCGCAATAGTCCCAGCCGCATCAGTGGTGCCGACTCAAAATCAAATGATTTCTGACGATCCATCTCTTCATAAGCAGCTACCGCCGCCATGCGCTCTGTTTCCTCCAGCCCACGGTAATCCAGTTCATCTACCGGCAGCTTTACCTCACGGTAAACACATTGCACCGGCACAGAGAAACGGTTATGATAAAACCCGCTACGCAGGATGCTGTGTCGCTTTATCAATGCTTGCCAGCTCTCCATCAACAATGATACATCCACTTCTACCAGGTCACAACACAATTGCTCTATATAAGCCTGTGAAGCGATGTCATACAAGCCATGAAACAACATCCCCTCCTGTAAACCACTCAATCGGTACATGCCTTCCTGTTGATCTCCCCGATGCCGTCCACCATACATCTCAGACAAAAACGTATCCAGCTCTCTATAACTTACCTCTCCCGTCAATCCATAATCTGATGGCGTATATACGATCCCGTTATCTCCCTGCGCTACGCAATGACTAATAATAGATTCCAGATGACTCACATAATTTTTTGCCAGCGCAGCTATTGTGGCAAGGTCGTATTGCTGCCGGCTATAATGCCATTGCAACAACAACTCTCCGTCACGGATAATACTGTTTACCGATAATTTTTCTGATACCCTGTAGTCACCCGCCATACTATGGCCAGATGATTCTTCTGCACCCTGCAGCCATGCTTTACCTCTCACTACATTATCCAGTTGCCCGAGGTAATTAAAGACGATATCCCATGGAGATGTACCCTGTAAAGTTTTTTCTTTATTAAGATATTTTAACACACCGTACCCCATGCCTTTATCAGGTACCTCCCGCAATTGCTCTTTCACTGATTTGATCCAGTCACCCACGGTTAATCCATTTGTACCCAACAACACCGGGTAAATGGTGGTAAACCACCCCACTGTGCGACTGCTGTCCATCCCTATTACGGCATCTTCGCGGCCATGTCCTTCCAAGCCTATCACCACCTGTTGCTGCCCGCTCCACTCACATAATGTCCATGCCAATGCTGCCAGCAACAGATCATTGATTTCTTCT
>NZ_JBFTSK010000111.1:0-2936 GCF_056399985.1 Chitinophaga sp. 01L420 | reverse complement strand
GCGCCATACATTTCCCAGACAGAGAAATCGAAACAATAGGAATGGAAAAGTGTCCAGGTATCTTTTTCAGAGAAGTCGAACAGGTTTTTATCGTTGAATAAAAGTCTGACTACATTCCGGTGTTCAATCATTACGCCTTTAGGCTGACCTGTAGATCCGGAAGTATAAATGATATAGGCAAGGTCCTGCGGCTGCACGTCAACAGGCGTGAAGGCTACTCCTTCTTCGAGTTGATCTATGAAAATGACAGTGCCGCTGTAGTTYAACGCGGGATCCACGGTTGCCTGTGTGATTAATAACGGGGTGCCGCTATCTTCCAGCATATAGCTGATACGGTCTGCCGGATAATCGGGATCCATGGGAAGATAGGCGCCACCTGCCTTTAATATTCCCAGCAGGGCGGCGATCATGTCGGGGCTTCTGTCCAGCAGGACCGCGATAATAGGATTTTTAGCAGTTGGCAGTTGGACCCTGATAGCAGCAGCTACCTGGTTGGCTTTTGCATTCAGTGCTGCATAGGTCATTTGATGGTTGTCCCATACTAATGCAGTTGCATCCGGAAATTTGTTAGCCTGTTCTTCAAATAGCTGATGCAAACATTTATCTGTTGGATAGTGGGCGAATGTATTGTCATTACCCGTCAGCAACCACTGTTCTTCCACGGGGGTAAGGATGTTGATGTCCGCCAGTTTTTTGTCGGGTGATGCGCTGATCTGCTGTAACAGATTTACATAGTGCTGCAGGAGTGCGTGAACAGTTGCCTCATGGAAAAGATCGGTACTGTATTCAAGACTTAATCCAATATGTGGCCCCGTTTTAACGCCTTCCAGCAGCAGATCAAACTTACTGGTGTCATAAATATCTTCTACGGGGCTGAGGATGGCGTCTGCCAGCCGCAACTGTTCTTCTTCCTCATACCGGAAAGCAAACATGATATCGAACAGCGGATTGCGGCTCATATCTCTTTTCAACTCCAGTTGTTCTATCAGGAACTCAAAAGGATATTCCTGATTTTTTAAGGCGTCTACACTGGTTTGTTTTACTTCGGCGAGGAAGGTTTTAAACGTTTTTTGGCCGGAGGGATAGGATCTCAGCACCAGGGTATTGATAAATACGCCCAATACTTTATCCAGTTCGGCCCTGGTACGGCCGGCTACTGGCGTACCAACTACTATGTCTTCATTTCCGGAATACTTATATAGTAATATCTTAAACGCCGCCAGTAATAACTGGTTGATGGTACAATCCAGTTGCGTGCTGCGTGTATGCAATTGTCGGGAGAGGTGTTCCGGTAATGCAATCTGTATTCTTTTCCCGTTAAAGGATTTCAGTGCCGGTCTTGGGTAATCAGTTTGTAAAGAGAGCACGGGCGCTTCCTCTGAAAACTGCTGTAGCCAATAGTTTTGCTGATCCCGGATGCTGTCGGAAGCAAGGATATTATTTTGCCATACTGCGAAGTCTTTATATTGAATGGTTAAAGGCTCAAGGCTTTCCCCGTTATAAAGCTGCATCAGTTCTTCCATAAATACGGCAGCAGAAATGCCATCAGAGATGATATGATGCATATCGAAGAGGAACAGTTGTTCAGCATCGCTGAAATCATATACATGGGCTCTCAGCAGTGGTGGCGCTGAGAGGTCAAATGGGCGGATGAATGATTGTATCAGCTGCGCTTGTGTTGTTACCGCTGCTTTTGTATAGCCAATGTGGAAAGGCATAGCGGCTTGTATGATTTGCACGGGCATGCCATCTCTCATTTCAAAGGCCGTTCTCAGCGCTTCATGTCGTGCGATYAAATCCGTAAAGCATTTTTCCAGGCGTTGGATATCGATTCTTCCCGTTACCCTGAAAGCACTTGGTATATTATAACTGTTTTCCGAACCTTCGATCTGGTGCAGCAGGTATAAGCGTTTTTGGGAAGAAGACTGGGCATAAAACGGCAGAACCGGAGCAGGCTGAATCTGTTCTATCAGCTCTTTTTGGTGGGTATCGATATAGGCAGCCTGTTCTTTTACAGTAGGGTTTTTAAAGAACAGGTTTAATGGCAGGCTTACCTGGAATATTTTGAAAATTCCAGCTACTGCATTCACCGCTTTCAGTGAGTGGCCACCGAGTTCAAAGAAATGGTCATACAAGCCTACTCTGGGAACGTTCAATAGTTTTGTCCACAATGCTGCCAGTTGTATTTCTGTGGGCGTTACCGGTGCTTCGTAACCAGCAGAAGAAAGGTCTGTTTCTTCTGGAACAGGTAATTGCTTCCTGTCGATTTTGCCGTTGCCGGTCAGCGGGAAATGGGTCATCACCATAAAGAAGGCGGGAACCATGTAGTCTGGCAGAAAAGCTGCCAGGTGCTTTCTCAGATCCGTTGTTGTTATCTGCTCCTCACTGATCACATAGGCGCATAAATATTTATCGCCGGAAGGATCTTCCCTGTCTATTACCAGTGTGTCTTTTACGGCATCGTGTAACAACAGTTTATTTTCTATTTCTCCCAGCTCTATGCGGAAGCCCCTTATTTTTACCTGGTGATCTATTCTGCCGAGGTATTCAAAATCGCCACCTGGCAACATTTTAGCCAGGTCGCCGGTGCGGTATAATTTTTCTCCCCCAATATATGGGTGATCAATAAACCGTTCTGCGGTGAGTGCTGCTCTGTTGAGATAGCCCCTGGCCAGTCCTGCGCCTCCGACACATAATTCTCCTGCCACTCCTTGTGCCACCAGTTGTTGATCCTTGTCCAATACCAATAAGGAAAGGGTCGGGATAGGTTTCCCGATATTGCTGGTGTTGAGATGGATTTCTTTTTGTGTGATCTCTTTATACGTAACATGCACCGTTGTTTCGGTGATGCCATACATGTTAATCAGCTTGCAGGCAGGGTATTTTTCGTACCATCCTTTGAGCTTTCCGGGCTTGAGTGCCTCGCCTCCGAATAT
>NZ_JBFTSK010000110.1:0-3121 GCF_056399985.1 Chitinophaga sp. 01L420 | reverse complement strand
ACCGCATGTTACCAGCACTGTCGCTACGGGCCTGCACTACCGACTGCCTCACCAGACCACTCTGCTGCAACACCTGCTCAATTTCTCCAGGCTCTATCCGGTAACCACGGATCTTCACCTGCTCRTCTTTCCTGCCCAGGTATACTATATTTCCATCCGGAAGCCAACGACCCAGATCACCGGTTTTATACATTCGTGCACCCGCTATTTTACTATARGGATCGGGTACAAATTTTTCTGATGTCAACCCTTCACGGCGCCAGTAGCCTCGTGCAAGGCCTCCACCACTGATGTAGATTTCACCGGTTACACCCACCGGGCAAAGATTGGCGGCGGCATCCACTATGTACATCCGGGTGTTACCAATCGGTTTACCGATAGGGATCCGGCCTTCGCTGATTTCCTCCAATCCAATACGGTCACCGGTATGGAACCGGTAAGTACTACAACCTACCGTGGCTTCCGTKGGACCATACTCATTGATGATTTCTACATCCAGCCCTTCGTCAATCAGGTGCTGTACATGGCTCAGCTGCAATGCTTCCCCTCCCAGCACCAACCGCCGGGTGATGATCTTTCCTGAACGCAACCCATCTTCCAGCAACGGCAAATGCGCCGGGGTCAGTTTAATAAAATCATAAGTCCCGTAGTGGCATAAATTATCTTTCGCCAACARCTCTGTARCTGCTAATCCTGCCSGCGCCACCACCAGYGTCCGSCCTTGCAGCAGTGGCTGGAACAACGCTGTTAATGACGCATCAAATGTGTATGACAAATGATGGTAACTAGCGGGGCTATCTGTAGTCGGGTKGGMTGCTGTGTATTGGGTYTGTGGATTGCACAGGTAATGTATCAGGCTCCCATGGCTGATCATCACCCCTTTCGGCAGACCGGTAGAACCGGAGGTATAAATCACATACGCCAGTTGATCAGGGTTGATCAACATCCGGGATACCTCTTCTCCTGMCTGGTTAATATATTCCAAATCTCCATCCAGGCTGATAATCCGGCAGGCTACGTTRACGGGTAAACGATCCGAGCAGGCTTTGCTGCTTAACATGATTTCCGCGCAGGTATCTTCCAGCATATAACGGATACGCTCTGCCGGATATTCCGGGTCAACCGGTACATAGGCTCCTCCGGCTTTTAAGATGCCCCAGATACCTACCAGCATATCTACTCCACGCTCAACACAGATCGGCACCAGCATCTCCGYTGTCACTCCCTGCYGCCTTAAATAATGCGCCAGCTGATGACTGCGTTTATCCAGTTCCCGATACGTCAATGTCTCCTCTCCCGATATCACGGCGATGGCATCCGGCGTATCAGCTACCTGTTCTTCAAACAGGGCTACTACYGTCTTGTTTYCCGGATAGGATACTGTTGCAGGATTAAATTCGYTGAGTAAGCGTGCTTCCTCCCAGGCTGGTAGCAGCCGCAGTRCTCCGATCTTACTGTCAGGTGCTGCCACGATGCTGCAAAGCAACTGTTCATAATGCATGCCCATACGTTCCACGGTCGCCTCCTCATACAGATCAAGACAATATTCCACCCGCACCTGCAAACCTTCTTCTATTTCTGTCAAAGCATAGCTCAGATCAAACTTCGACGTGGTATGCGTGATCGCTTCGGGTGACAGCGAGATACCTGACAAAACTGATCCACCGCCGGCCGTTAGTGTAGCATGCTGCAAATCAAACATCACCTGGAATAACGGACTGCGGCTCATATCTCTTTCCTTCACTACTGCACCCACCACTTGTTCGAAAGGAACATCCTGATGTGCATAGGCYCCCAGCGTAGTTTCCCGTATCTGCTGCAACAACTCCCTGAATGATGAGTCGCCATCCAGGTGACTGCGTAATGCCAGTGTATTCACAAAAAATCCAATCAGTCCTTCTATTTCCTGCTGCCCTCTGTTGGCAACGACACTTCCTACACAGATATCTGACTGACCGCTGTAACGGTGTAATAATACTTTGAATCCTGCCAGCAATGTCATAAACAACGTGGTCCCTGCTTCATGGCTCAACTGCCGCAAATGATCCACCARCACCTTATCCAGCCGGAAGGAGACCGATCCGCCCCGACTGCTCTGAATAGCAGGACGACTATGATCCGTGGGCAGGTTTAATGGTGCTACATCGCTTAAATGCTGCCGCCAGTAATTTAGTTTCTCTGATAACACCTCACCCTGCAGGTATTCACGTTGCCAGATCGCGTAATCGGCGTACTGTACTTTTAAGGCCGGCAGTGGCGCATGCGCCCCAATATTATATAAGGAGGATAACTCCTGTACAAGGATCGGTAGCGACCAACCATCTGAGGCGATATGGTGCATCACCAGCACCAGCAGGTGCTCCTGTTCTTTCACCTCCATCAGGTAGCCTCGCAGATTATAATCGCGGGACAAATCAAAAGGAATCCGAATCAGTGACGCGATCTGCTGCTCCACGTCTGCCGCAGCTGTCAGCATTTCCAACTGCCACCCACCTGCGGACAACACCTGCTGAAAGGCAGGGCCATCCTCTTGCACAATCACCGTACGGAGTACTTCATGGCGGTCGACAATCATACTAAAGGCCTGTGCCAGCGCTGCTTTATCCAGATTACCTTTCAACCGTACCACCATCGGAATATGATATTGCTCACTGCCCTCCAGCTGATCGATAAACCATAAACGTTCCTGGCTATAGGACAACGGAATATTTACCAGCCGCCGGCCACTTACGATCRCCGGCACTCCGCTGCTCACAGCAGCTCCTGACAACTGATCAGCCAGCGTGGCGATGGTCGGATAATCAAATACTTCTCCGATCGTAATATCTGTATGTAAGGCTTTCCGGATCAGAGAAATGGCTTTAATCACCAGTATAGAGTGACCACCCAGCTCAAAGAAATTATCGTATATCCCTACCCGTTCTACATCCAGCAACTCCYGCCAGATGCCCGCCAATGTTATTTCCACTTCGTTGCGTGGCCCCGCATACAGCCCTTTTTGTTCCGCCCGTACATCCGGGTCTGGTAATGCTTTCCGGTCTATCTTGCCATTAGCCGTTAAAGGCAGTTCTTTTAACGCCACCCACAGCAATGGCACCATGTATTCCGGCGTATTCCGGCA
>NZ_JBFTSK010000109.1:2500-5724 GCF_056399985.1 Chitinophaga sp. 01L420 | reverse complement strand
CACATTCTTATGGGGTATTAATCCAAATTTCTCTGGGCTATTCCCCGCTTGAAGGAAGGTTGCGTACGTGTTCCGCACCCGTTTGCCGGTCGCCGCCCAGTATTGCTACCTGCGCTGCCCCTCGACTTGCATGTATTAGGCCTGCCGCTAGCGTTCATCCTGAGCCAGGATCAAACTCTCCATTGTAAAGAAGTTTTGATACTGACTAATTTCTCTCGAAATCAATCGGTGATCTATTAATTATGTTTAGCTGTACATTACCTGTTTGAAYCTAAGCATCACTACTTAGATTCGTGCTGTTGTTTCCATTCTTTCAAAGAACTTATGACTTGCTGATAGTTATTAACCATTAACATTTAGTCGTTGTTGATGTGTGAGATCCGATCTCTGTGGCTCTTTAGCCAGAACATCTTATTATTTTTAGAAGAACTTTTTTATATCGTTTGCGTTGGGGTTGCAAAGGTAGTGATCTTTTATTTAATCACCAAAACTTTTTTAAAGTTTTTTGCATCTTTAATTATCTTAGTATCAATGACTTGTCTATTGGGAAAGTGCTTTTAATACTTTGATAATCAAACCCTTATTTTGCAAAGAACATTAGATTTTTAAAGCGGATGGCAAAGATATCATCTTTATCATTCGCAAACAAAAGTATTTAATCCTATTTCAAATTGTTTTCAACTTTCGTTGAGTGTATTTCCGACAGATCTGAACTGATCCCCTTTCTTTAATGATAGAGACTTAATAAGTATGGCAGCTACCTACTCTCCCGCATTGTTGTGCAGTACCATCGGCCATGAGGGGCTTAACTTCTCTGTTCGGAATGGGAAGAGGTGAACACCCTCGGCAAAACCACCATAAGATCTTCTTTGCTTTACAGCAAACTAATAAGATAACATATCGGGAAAGTTGTATTCAAAATTCTTTAGCGYAATATTTAAAAAATTAAAGCTTACGGGCAATTAGTATTACTCGGCTGCGATRTTACTACCCTTACACCTGTAACCTATCAACGTCGTAGTCTCCGACGGCCCTTAAAAGTAAACTCATCTTGAAGCAGGTTTCACGCTTAGATGCTTTCAGCGTTTATCCTATCCATACATAGCTACTCTGCACTGCACCTGGCGGCACAACAGATACACCAGCGGTATGTACGACCCGGTCCTCTCGTACTAAGGTCATGTCCTCTCAATTTACTAACGATCACAACAGATAGGGACCGAACTGTCTTGCGACGTTCTGAACCCAGTTCACGTGCCACTTTAATCGGCGAACAGCCGAACCCTTGGGACCTTCTCCAGCCCCAGGATGTGACGAACCGACATCGAGGTGCCAAACCTCACCGTCGATATGAGCTCTTGGGTGAGATCAGCCTGTTATCCCCGGAGTACCTTTTATCCTTTGAGCGATGGCCCTTCCATACAGAACCACCGGATCACTTTAGCCTGCTTTCGCACCTGCTCGGCTTGTTTGCCTCACAGTCAAGCACCCTTATACTAATGCGCTCTTCGTACGATTACCAACCGTACTGAGGGTACCTTTGCGAGCCTCCGTTACCTTTTAGGAGGCGACCACCCCAGTCAAACTACCCACCAAACAATGTCTCCCCGTTAAGGGATTAGACTCTAAATAACAGAAGGTTGGTATTTCAACGATGACTCCACAACTCCTGGCGAAGCTGCTTCATAGTCTCCCAACTATCCTACACATCTGGCATTCAAAATCAATGTTAAGTTGTAGTGAAGGTTCACGGGGTCTTTCCGTCCCGTTGCGATTAACCGGCATCTTCACCGATACTACAATTTCACCGAGCTCGTGGTAGAGACAGTGTACAACTCATTAGACCATTCGTGCAGGTCGGAACTTACCCGACAAGGAATTTCGCTACCTTAGGACCGTTATAGTTACGGCCGCCGTTTACTGGGGCTTCAGTCAGAAGCTTTGGRTTACYCCGAACATCCTTCCTTAACCTTCCAGCACCGGGCAGGTATCAGGCTCTATACGTCATCTTTCGATTTTGCAGGGCCCTGTGTTTTTGTTAAACAGTTGGTTGTACCATTTTACTGAGGCCGCATTACTGCGGCACGCCTTATCCCGAAGTTACAGCGTCAATTTGCCTAGTTCCTTTACCACGGATCACTCGAGCGCCTGAGAATACTCATCTCGACTACCTGTGTCGGTTTACGGTACGGGCTGCTATAAACGAACCTTAGAAGTTTTTCTTGGAAGTCTGATTAGGGACACTATCARCGCGGCCGAAGCTTTGYTGTACTATCAGGCTTCAGCAAGTCTGGCGGATTTTCCTACCAAACCTATACCTACACCCTTTAACGCACTATTCCGTAAGTGCGCGGTCCTTTCACTACTCCGTTACTCCATCGAATTTATAGCAGGTACTGGAATATTCACCAGTTTGCCATCAGCTACACCTTTCGGCTTTGCCTAAGGACCCGACTAACCCTGATCCGATTAGCGTTGATCAGGAACCCTTAGTCTTACGGCGATAAGATTTTTCATCTTATTTATCGTTACTTATGCCTACATTTTCTTTTCTAAACGCTCCAGCATGTTTCGCAACACACCTTCGATGCAGTTTAGAATGCTCCCCTACCGTCTAGTACCATAAGTACTAGGCCTAAAGCTTCGGTTATACGTTTGATGCCCGATTATTTTCCGTGCCCAAACCCTCGACCAGTGAGCTGTTACGCACTCTTTAAATGAATGGCTGCTTCCAAGCCAACATCCTGGCTGTTTTAGGATTTGAACCGCGTTTGATCAACTTAACGTATCATTAGGGACCTTAGCTGTTAGTCTGGGTTATTTCCCTCTCGGCCATGGACCTTAGCGCCCACAGCCTCACTCCTGGAGATTATGTTATAGCATTCGGAGTTTATTAGGGTTTGGTAGGCGGTGAAGCCCCCTAGCCCAATTAGTAGCTCTACCTCTATAACACGTCTATATCCAAGGCTGTTCCTAAAAACATTTCGGGGAGAACGAGCTATCTCTCAGTTTGATTGGCCTTTCACCCCTATCCACAGGTCATCCCATAGCTTTTCAACGCTAATGAGTTCGGACCTCCAGTTAGTTTTACCTAACCTTCATCCTGCCCATGGATAGATCACAAAGTTTCGCGTCTACCCCCACTGACTRATTCGCTCTGTTAGAACTTGCTTTCGCTACGGCTCCGGTACTGAAGACCTTAACCTTGCCAGTGAGGAGTAACT
>NZ_JBFTSK010000108.1:0-3183 GCF_056399985.1 Chitinophaga sp. 01L420 | reverse complement strand
CTATCATTAATTTCTGACGGAATTAAGATAGTAATTGCTGAGAAAGACGGCCTAAATCTGGTATTTGGCAATAAGCATTCGAAAAGTCGATTATAATTTTTAAAGTGAAT
This sequence comes from Chitinophaga sp. 01L420, assembly GCF_056399985.1. Taxonomy (NCBI): domain Bacteria; kingdom Pseudomonadati; phylum Bacteroidota; class Chitinophagia; order Chitinophagales; family Chitinophagaceae; genus Chitinophaga; species Chitinophaga sp. 01L420. The sequence goes on along the minus strand of NZ_JBFTSK010000108.1, from coordinate 3,073 downwards.
AGCTGATTATTCAGCTATTCACTTTATTTTATCAAAAAACGTTCAATATGTTTTTATCAAACGCACAGGTAGAACATTTTCTAAAGATCGGACTGGCTGTTGATGGATCGAATGGGGGGTTAATTATAGGCCCAGCACATTCAGAGGGTGGCATAGATTTATTTTGGGATACTGATAAAGGGTTTACGCACAACGCTGAAGTTGAAGGATGGGAATATTTTCTAAATCCGGGGGCCTCTGCATACTATCAAAACACTTTTAAGGAAATCAACAACCATCAACAGGATAAAACTGATTCTTTTGATGAATACAGCTTTTTACCAAATATTCGCGTAATAGACTGTAGGATAAAGCCCGAACTTTCGAGTTCCGGAAGGAAAGCTAAAATTATCATACTGAGGGGCGCTCCGCAGAGTATTTGCAACAAATATTCCACTAAACTACATTTGAAAAAATTAAACGATATGAATAGGGGAGTGGGTTTTAAATACGATATTGATACCCCCTTGACCGCAAGAAGATTATTTGCGATTCAAATGGATAACCAGCAAGTAATAGAAGAATTTCAGCTGCATAGATAATTGCCAGTTTAAGTATCAAAAAACGTTCACTTTTCACATATGAAGATATTGGAACTTATCAAGGCTGGTTTGGGTATACTATTGGTATCGGTACCCATATGGGCAGCAGGAATGTTTTTCCTTCAATTCAACGATATGGTTCATCCGAAGTATGATGAAGATGTGACCCTGCTTTGGATATCAAGAAGCGGCCTATTTTTAGGCCTTTCTGCCATCGCTGGTGCATATTTGCTTAGTAAAGTACGATTGAAAAGGAGAGATGGGCTAAATTAATAACCAACACATTTTTCAAAAAACGTTCAATAATATGGCATTACCTTACTCCGAAGTTGTGAATGCGATTGATGTTTTAAGACAGGTTGTCCCTGATCTGCACGGTATATCTTTCACTGAATCCTTTGAGAAAGAGAACTATGAAGTGGCGAGTACGAGCGGTTTAAAGAAGATTGATTGGCCTGTGAATAAATTATTTGGTGAAGGCCGTAAACAAGACGGATGGGAAAGCATATGGGTCTGTATCGAAAATATCACCCCCGATCAGCTTCAATTATTTGAGGTGTTGAAAAACACCGTTGGTAATTCTGGCTTTACTTCCGAAAGGGATGATGATACGGAAGGCCGAAATATTACTATGATCGGGTTCTTTTAACCAACGTTCCAGTAAATTAATTTCAAAAAACGTTACATTAATATAGCTCGCAAAAGTCAACATTCATTCGCTGAGCCCCGAAGTATCAAAAAAGAGTAATAAATGGATAAAGACACCTTACAAAAGGAAATACAGGCTAATTTCAGTATCGCTTCGTGGGAAGCCTATAGGGAAATAAGAGATTCCTATCTGATTGTGCTGCATGGTAAGTATGATTCATTAAGGGATGAAATTTGTAAGTGCATTACATTTAAATGTTTTCAGGCAAGTATTACCTTGACCAATCATTTGCTGGAATTATTATTGAAAGACAGCCTAATTTTTAAGGATTGTGGTTTCGCGAAATTGGATAGCCCTGAGAAACTTGACATTTACGGGAGAGCTGTTGATAAGTTTGATAACCTAGAACTTAGTGTTACGATTAACAGGGCCAGAACTGCTGATATTATTACTCGTGACGAAAAAAAGAAGTTACATGAGTTCAGGGAAAAGTTTAGGAACGCTTATAGCCACGCGCAAAAGAAGAAGATCTTTAATGACCAACCCCGCGTTAACTTTGTAATGGCCAACTTTGATAGCCCCACTATATCCGAGGTTAAGAGTGTACCAGCGAGTGATTTCTTTCTGGCGCATGGAGAAATGCAAGCAGCAATGGCGTCAAATGATGCCATTCCCTACTTTCTGTATGTAGATAGAATATTATGTAGGGAGGAGGTAAAAAGGCATCCGGACATATTGGAAAAACCAGAATTATATAAAAGGCATTTTAATTTGTAGTGGTAGTGTCAATCAGCCTTAATATATTAAGGCTGATTGACACTACCAATGTTATAATTTCAAAAAACGTTCACTATGGCTACCATTAATAGCGTTCTCAGTATGACTTCTACATCATTTCTAATATCTGTTGAAGGACGTGATTATATCGTGTTGCCTGATGGATCCGGGGAGAGAATGTTTTATAGAGTTCAGATTGATGAGAATGTTGTAGTTTTTGCTTCTAATGAGTCGGGATCAATTATTCCTATCAGTAAAGCTTCTATGGATCTTTTCCATAGCATAGCTATGGGAATCGAAAGTTATTTTGCATAAAAAGGTGGCTTAACTAGCTAAAATTATGTAATATGAATATTGTTGTGCAAAAGCGCCCCGATCCAACCGCCCCTGACAAAGTTCACGAAGTGACTGTCACTAATCAACTAAACATTGGAATTAAAAAATGTCTTTATGAAGCGCTGCTACCTTTGAAGTCGGAGATAGACAAATATCCCGACCACAAAATCATTTTTACAAATGAAGATCAGTTGGGCGTTATGGGGCTTCCACCACAGATAGTATATCAAATCGAATATATTTTTACAACAACGGATTGGCTAAAATTATAACAGAAACGTTAATTAAGTGTTATTCAATTATTGGATCAATATGCGGTTTATTAACATTGTTTGGGAGTCTTTATTTTCGATACGGTTTTTCATGCGTCTCTTTATAGGAGGAAGAACCTATCCGTTACCGTTAGCCCGGTAGCGGATTTCTATTATTATCAGTAAACGTTCTTTATTTGTTTCAAATGCAGCGATACCCAGTAGTAGGGCCTTGATTTAGCTGGGTATAATTCATGTCTGCACAAAGTTCGGGCGGATGGTCGGAAAGTGCATCAACGAAGCCGTTTCTTAAAGCAGTACCAATTAAGGCAGGGGAATATCCTGCACCAGCTACATCAGAAGGGCAGCGGCATCTTCCACGCATTTACAACGGCAACGAAGTGCACATTTGCGACCCTTGCCGCCCGGCGAATGTTCCATCATTAATTATTAAAATAATTACTATGGGAAAGTTAACT
>NZ_JBFTSK010000107.1:0-3230 GCF_056399985.1 Chitinophaga sp. 01L420 | reverse complement strand
ACATTCGATGATCAAACCAGCATCCGTTTATACCGTACCGGTGATATGGGCAGATGGTTGCCGGATGGCAATATCGCTTACATGGGTCGTACGGATGACCAGGTGAAAATACGTGGGCACCGGATAGAGTTGGGCGAAATAGAGAGTATCCTACAATCATGCGAACAGGTACAACAAAATGTGGTGATCGCCGGTAAAGATGAATACGGCAGTTACAGCAGGCTGATTGCTTACCTGGTGCCTGCCGGTCCATTCGACCGGGAGGGGATCATCCAATATCTGAATACACGGTTGCCAGAGTACATGGTGCCATCGCTGCTGATAGCATTGGAGCAGTTACCGCTTACGGCAAACGGAAAAGTGGATAAACGCGCTTTGCCTGCACCGGATGCAGAGCTATTACAGGTGGAAGCCTATGTTGCGCCGCGTAATAATATAGAGCAGCAATTGGCGGGCATCTGGCAGCAGTTGTTGGGAGTAGCACGGGTAGGCATATATGATAATTTCTTTGACCTGGGTGGACATTCCCTGCTGGCAGTACGACTGATGTCGGCCATTAAAAAAGAGATGCAGGCAGCCATACAGATCGGGGATATTTTCGACAAGCCTACGATACAGCTCCTGGCAGAGAAGGTGAAAGGCAGCGTTGCTTCTACCATGCCAGCCATTGTTCCGAGGGATAGTAGCGCAAAAATTCCTTTGTCATTCAGCCAGGAACGCTTGTGGTTTATCGATCAGTTTCAAGGAAGTTTACACTACCATGTACCTTTGGTGTTGAGGTTGGAGGCCAATCCGGATAAGGATGCATTGGGATACGCATTTCAGACCATGATAAACCGTCATGAAATATTGCGTACAGTGATGGTATCCGAAGAAGGTATTGCGTACCAGCAGGTAAGGGATAAGGATCGCTGGCAGTTGGAGGTAGTGGAAAACGAAAGGTATAGAAATGACCCGGAAACACTCGGTCATTTTGTACAGGCACTCATTGCCACTCCATTCGATCTGTCTGCAGATCATATGCTGCGGGCACATTTGATTGCGCTCGGTAAAGAAGAACATTTACTGGTAGTTACCTGGCATCATATCGTTTCTGATGGCTGGTCGATCAGCATTATCATGCGGGAGCTGGTGGAGTTGTATGATGCGTACATACATAAACGTGCCCCCAACTTGCCGTCATTACCTGTACAATACGCTGATTTTGCCATTTGGCAGCGGCAATATTTATCCGGTGAGGTACTGCAGAAAAAAATAAATTACTGGAAAGAAAAACTCATGGGTGTTACGTCGCTGCAGCTACCCACGGATTTCACACGGCCGCCGGTGCAAAGTTTGCGTGGCGCCACGAGCAGGGTGGCGCTTTCTGCGGAGTTGTCTGCACAATTGCAGGCATTATCCAGACAGGAGGGTGTTACCTTATTTATGACATTACTGGCTGCTTATAAAGTGTTGTTGTATCGCTATAGTGGCCAGGAAGATATCTGCATCGGTAGTCCTATTGCTGGCAGAACACAGCAGGAAACAGAAGGGCTGATCGGATTTTTTGTAAACACACTGGCATTGCGCTCAGATCTCAGCAACGATCTTTCTTTTATCGCCTTATTACAACAGGTAAGGGAAACCACTTTAGGTGCTTATGAACACCAGGATGTACCCTTTGAAAAAATAGTGGAAGAGGTGGTGAAAGACCGTGACCTGAGCCGCCACCCACTATTCCAGGTGATGTTTATATTACAGAATACGCCTGAGGTGCAGTCGCTTAGTCTGGGAGAGGTGCCCTTAGCACAGGAGGGAGTAGAGCGGGTTACTGCGCAGTTTGACATGATGGTCAGCTTCGAGGAAAGCACGGAGGGATTGATGGGCACCGTATTGTATTGCGCCGACTTATTTACAGCCGGAACGATAGACCGGATGATGCTTCATTTTAAGCAATTGCTTCAGGCGGTAGTGGATTCTCCTGCTGCAAAGATCAGCGAATTGCAGTTGTTGACGGCCGAGGAACAGGTACAATTACTGGGGGCATTTAATGCCACTACCAGTGCTTATCCACAGGATAAAACAATTGCAGCGCTATTTTCTGAACAGGCCATGCTTTCACCTGCTGCGGTGGCCCTTGTGTTTTCAGCACAAAGTTTAACTTATCAGGAGTTGGATGAACGTTCCAATCAACTGGCGCATTATCTGCGGCGCAAAGGCGTAAAAGCAGAAACAATGGTGCCTGTTTGCATGGACCGGTCATTGGAATTAATCGTTGGAATACTGGGTATTCTGAAAGCGGGCGGTGCATATGTGCCTATTGATACCGCATATCCTGCCGATCGTATTGCCTATATGCTTACTGATACGGAAGCCCATATTATTGTCGGCAACACCGCTGCCAAAGCTATTTTGCTGGCGATCAATCCTGTATTGGATATCATAGATATCGAGGCCGACTGGTCACTGCTCAGCAAAGAGTCTGTAGCTATGGTTGATAGCGGTGCACAGCCGGATAGTCTTGCGTATGTGATTTATACCTCCGGTTCTACAGGTCGGCCTAAAGGTGTAATGGTAACAAATAGTAACGTAGTAAGCCTCTTAAGGGGAACAGATTATATCAAACTAACGTCAAGTGATATTTTGCTGGGAACATGTTCTCCTTCTTTTGATGTAAGCACATTTGAGTACTGGGGCATGTTGCTGAATGGTGGTCAACTGGTGCTTTGTTCACTGCATACTTTACTGGATAGCACGCTGTTGAAAACTGAGATCCGTAGTCGGGATGTTTCCATCATGTGGTTTACCTCGAGCTGGCTGAATCAACTGGTAGATATAGATATCAGTGTGTTTGACGGATTGGATACCATATTGGCCGGTGGAGAGAAGCTTTCTGAAATGCACATTGAAAAGATCCGGAAAGCTTATCCGGATGTAACGGTGATTAACGGTTATGGGCCTACGGAAAATACTACTTTCTCCTCGACCTGTGAGATGGACGATAAGGCATTGGAGAATATTCCTATTGGCCGTCCGTTAAACAACCGGGTAGCCTATATCCTGGATAAGCGGCGCAGATTATGCCCGGTAGGGGTACCAGGTGAAATATATGTTGGCGGAGCAGGACTCTCGCGTGGGTATCTGCATCGTCCGGAGCTTACGGCAGAGAAGTTTGTGATGCATACATTCGATGATCAAACCAGCATCCGTTTATACCGTACCGGTGATATGGGCAGATGGTTGCCGGATGG
>NZ_JBFTSK010000106.1:0-3248 GCF_056399985.1 Chitinophaga sp. 01L420 | reverse complement strand
GGTTAGCGGTTGTATTCGCGGCCGGGTTTTTCGGGTATCGGCCGAAGGGTACATTTTTGTACCAGCTATCATCAAAAGTACTAAGGTTCAATATAATTACAAAAGTTGGAGACTAAATTGTTAAAATGTTGATAATCAGTAGTTTTTAAGTTTTGTTATGCAGGAATAACCTGATATTACCCGCTCCCGATTAATTTTTAAAAAAATTTAATTTCATTTTTGTTAGTTTGTAAACCGCATGCGGCCAAAATCATTTGAGTTTATAAAAATAATCGTTTGATCTCTTCAATAATGAATCATTCATGAGTACAATAACAGCATTTCCGGCGCAGGCTGGAGAAGTATCAGCCATAGCCGGCGAAGGTGAAAAGAAAGGCCGGCTATACTCATTAGATGCCCTCAGGGGATTTGATATGTTCTGGATTATGGGTGGAGGCGCGATTTTCCACGAGATAGCCAAAGCAACAGGTTCGCCATTCTGGGGCGCGATAGCAGAACAGCTGGAGCATCCTGATTGGAATGGGTTTCACTTTTATGATCTCATTTTCCCTCTTTTCCTTTTTATGGCCGGGGTTTCAACGCCTTATTCCGTGGGGCGCGAGCTGGAGAAGGGAAAAAGCCGCACCCAGCTCTTATTACGTGTTATAAAAAGGGGATTGATCCTGGTATTGCTGGGGGTTATTTATAATAACGGTCTGCAGTTGCATCCGATTTCGGAGATACGCTTCTGTAGTGTATTGGGACGGATTGGTCTGGCTTATATGTTTGCCAATATCATTTATCTGTATACGAAGGAGCGGGCGCAAATGATCTGGTTTGTGGGGATTATTGTGGCTTACTGGTTGTTGTTAAAGTTTACGGCAGCACCTGGATTTGCCCCCGGTGATCTTACTATGCAAGGAAATTTCGCCTCTTACCTGGATCGTTTAATTGTTCCGGGAAAATTGTACCTGGGTATCCATGACCCGGAAGGATTTGCTTCTACGTTTCCCGCTATCAGCACTGCTATGTTGGGAATTATTACCGGTAATTTATTACGGAACAGTCCAATGTTACCAGTAAAGAAGGTTGGTGTGATGGCTGCTACCGGTGTAATTTTTTTGGTGCTGGCGCAGATATGGAATCTGGATTTCCCCATCAATAAAAATTTATGGAGTAGTTCATTTGTCCTGCAGGTAGGGGGTATCAGCCTATTGTTGCTCGCGCTTTTTTACTATGTTATTGACATTGCAGGGTATAAAAAATGGGCGTTCTTTTTCCGGGTGATCGGAATGAACTCTATCCTCATTTATATTTCTGCTCACTTTATTGACTGGAGTTATACCAATAACGCATTCTTTAAATGGCTTGGGCAGCTGATTGGTGAACCGTTTGGAGCCGTAGTGCTTGCGATCACCCTCGTATTTGTAAAGTGGTTGTTCTTATATTTTATGTATAAGAAGAAAGTATTTCTGAAAGTTTAATTAAGCTTCCTGCTAAGCGTGATACCATTCGAAAGGAAGGTATCACGCTTTTTATTTTAAGGGAAACATAGTGTCACAAACCTCTTATGAAAGAGATATAATCGCCGGCGCTCTCTTCTATTTGCGCGGTGGTAGGGCGACGCTCTACTCCATAGAAGGCGAAGAACGATTTGTAATCAGCCTTAATGTATTCAAAGGTTATTTCAAATGGAGCTGTTAGTTGTTGCAGTGTGTATTTATACCTTCCCGAGGCCGTATAATCTTCTTTATTAATACCGGCTGTAATGCCCAGTGCAATTTTCTTTCCTGCCAGTTGATACCCGCTATCAGCCCCGTATGCCCATCCCTCCGTTAATACTTCATCCAGCCATTTTTTGAAAAATGGAGGACAGTTGAACCAATAAAAAGGAAACTGGAATATAATTTTATCGTGAGCAGCTAATAGTTGTTGTTCTTTCTTTACATCAATTTTTTCATCCGGGTACATGCTGTGCAGATCGTGTATGAGATATTCATCCGGATGTTTTTTTAATTCTTCCACCCACCGTTTATTAATAGTGGAGGTTTCCAGGCTCGAATGAGTGATAATCACCAATGTCTTCTTCATCTCTTTTATGAATTATTATTTGTTATTTTAGCAAATATGGTATTCGTACGATCATTGGCCAATAGGGGGGTAATTAATCAGTCGGTGATTAATTTATCACCATGTATGTAAATGGCCAGTTGATTAATTTTGTAAGTCTAAAAAGCATATTTAAGCAGATGTATCAAAGAAAAGTTCCCATTGATTATGAATGTGGTCTCAGCATTGCGATGGAAGTGGTAGGTTCTAAATGGAAGTTTTGTTTACTGGATGAAATTTCGAAAGGAATAAAACGCCCCAGAGATCTGGTACATTCTATTAATGGTATTACCAAGCGGGTTATGCAGAAGGATCTGAGAGAACTGGAACAGCATGGTGTGTTGGGAAAAACAATCTATGCAGAAGTCCCTTTAAGAGTGGAATATTATCTCACAGAATCGGGCAAGACACTGTTACCGCTCATTGCTGCTGTTGACAAGTGGGGATTGGGATTTGCTCCCCGGTTGAAATCTATATTGGAAGGAACGGAGACTGCGGTACTTTAAATCATTCTCCCAATTATTTATGTTATGATCACCACAAAACAACTATCCAAACATTTCAGGGACGTTCATTTTGGAGGTAACTGGACAAGTGTAAACCTGAAGGATACCTTAGCCGATGTAAACTGGAAACAGGCTACCACAAAGGTGTATGATCTTAACACCATTGCTGTTTTAGTTTTTCATATCAACTATTATGTGAGCRCTATTTTGAAGGTGTTACAAGGACAACCTTTAAACGCCCACGATAAATTTAGTTTCGACCTGCCTCCCATTACAACGGAAGAAGGGTGGCAAGAGCTGGTCACTAAAGCTTTAACAGAAGCAGAAGAACTGGCATTACAAATTGAAAATTTAGCCGAAGCAAAGCTCGACCAGGACTTCGACAACCCTAAGTACGGAAATTATTACAGGAATTTACTTGGCGTGATTGAGCATACGCACTATCATCTGGGGCAAATATCACTGATAAAGAAAATTGTAAAGGAAACAAAGACTGCATAGCACATCATGCCATGGCTACCGTTTAGCCTTGTCCTGTGGGCTTCACAATGTGATAATTTACGGCGGGAAAGAACCTGAATAGGCCTGGTGCTGAAGTATCCGTTTTGTTCGCGAACGGAAATATTTTTTATTTTTTTTGAGAGGAGTGTTGAA
>NZ_JBFTSK010000105.1:0-3387 GCF_056399985.1 Chitinophaga sp. 01L420 | reverse complement strand
ACCACTGCCTGGTTCACCAGACCGCTCTGCTGCAATACCTGCTCTATTTCTCCCAGCTCAATACGGTAACCACGAATCTTCACCTGCTCATCGCGGCGACCCTGGTACTCGATATTCCCATCGGGTAACCAGCGACCCAGRTCGCCCGTTTTATACATCCGGGTACCCGGTATTTGACTATAAGGATCTGTTATAAACTTTTCTGCTGTCAGCCCTTCCCGTTGCCAGTAGCCTCGGGCAAGCCCGGCACCACTGATATGGATTTCTCCCGGCACACCTACCGGGCAAAGACGGCCAGCGGTRTCCAGTATGTACATCCGKGTATTACCTATTGGCTTRCCAATWGGTATTCTGCCRCCTTTAATTTGTTCCAATGCATCATTATCGTTGGTGCGGAACCGGTARGTACTGCAACCTACGGTGGCCTCCGTAGGACCATACTCATTGATGATCTCTACTGACAGCCCTTCATCGATCAGGTACTGCACATGATTCAACTGTAACGCTTCTCCTCCCAGTACCAATCGYCGCGTAACGATCTCTCCTGAACCTAACGCATCTTCCAGCAAAGGCAGATGCGCGGGCGTCAGTTTAATAAAATCATACACCCCGTGGCCGCATACCTGGTCAGCTCCTAACAACGCTGTAGCAGGGAGGCCTGCTGGCGCTATTACCAAYGCCCTGCCTTTCAGCAATGGTTGGAAAAGTGCTGTCAGTGATGCGTCAAAAGTATAAGACAGGTGATGGTAACTRCCTGGTTTGTCTGTCTGACTATCAGCAGTGTACTGTGTTTGCTCATTACATAAATAATGTACCAGGCTGCCGTGGCTGATCATCACCCCCTTCGGCATACCGGTAGAGCCGGACGTATAGATCACATAAGCCAGCTGATCTGTTGCAGGGGATACCATTACCTGCCTGTCCGCTACACTGCTGATGCGATCCCAATCGCCATCCAGACGCACGATCCGGCAACCTACGGTTACGGGTAAACGATCTGCACAGCTTTCGCTGCTCAGTACCAGCGATGCACGGCTATCTTCCAACATATAACGGATCCGCTCTGCAGGGTATTCCGGGTCAACCGGCACATAAGCGCCTCTTGCTTTTAAAATACCCCATATGCCGACCAGCATATCCACTCCACGTTCTACGCAGATTGGTACCAATGTGTCTGCCTTAACGCCCTGCTGTCTTAGATAGTACGCCAGCTGATTACTACGCTCATTCAGTTTCCTGTAACTCAGCTCCTGCTTCCCGGATATTACGGCGATAGCATCCGGTGTACGGGCTACCTGCGCTTCAAATAGCTCCACTACCGTCCTGTTTTCAGGATGAGACAGGATGTTATGATTAAATGTCGATAACAACTGTTCTTCTTCTGATATCGTTAACAACTGCAATTCGCCAACAAGACGACATTGTTTCAACACTACCTGTTTGAGTACCTGTTCAAAATGACCACAGATCATCAGCACGTATTCTTCTTCCAGCAAGTCGTTGTTATAAATAAATTGAATATTGATCTCTGCTGCGGCAACGACCATTATACTTAACGGGTAATTCGTATAGTCATATACCTGTACTCCTTCCGCCCGCAGCGACCAGCTGCGAGATGCAATTACTTTATTGACCGGATAGTTTTCAAACACCAGCAAGCTGTCAAACAGATCTCCTGAAACACCCAGCCACTGCTGGATGGCACTCAATCCAGTATACTGGTATTCCCGGCAGGCCAGCTGACCTTCCTGAATGGCAGACAACCACGCTTCGATCTGCTCATCGCCTGCTATCCGCACATGCAGCGGCAGCGCATTGATATACAATCCCACCCGGCTCTCTACTTCAGATAATCCTTCCGGGCGACCGGAAACAGTTACGCCATAGGTAACCGATTCACTACCGGTATAACGCGATAACAGGTAACTCCATACGCCCTGCATCACCGTATTCACCGTTAACCGGTGATGTTGCGCATAACGATCAACAGCTGCTGTCAACGTGGTATCCAAAACGAGGGTTTTTCTTTTATAAACCCCCACTCCCTTATTGCGATCCACTACGGATCCTATAAAAGGCAGCAAACTACCACTTTCGATACCCAACAGATACCTACGCCAATGCTCTTCTTCCTCCTCCTTATCCCGACTTTCCAGATAACGGATATAATCTTCGTATTTGTCTACTACTGCCCCACTACTATTTCCTCCCCCGATGAATGATTCATAGGTATTCAATAGTTCCCCCATCAGTATCGATCCTGACCATGCATCCAGCAATATATGATGATGTGTCCAGATCATCCGCCACCGGTCATCGCTTATCCGCAATAACCCCAACCGCATTAGCGGCGCCGACTCAAAATCAAATGCTTTCTGACGATCCATCAGCTCATAAGCTGCTACTGCAGCCATACGCACCGTTTCCTCCAACCCTCGGTAATCCAGTTCTTCTACCGGCATTTTTACTTCCCGGTAAACACATTGCACCGGCACGCTGAAACGATTGTGATAAAATCCGCTACGCAGGATGCTGTGCGTCTTCATCAGTTCTTCCCAACTCGCCATTAATACCTTTACATCCACGTCTACCAGGTCGCAACTCAGCTGCTCTATATAAGCATAAGCCGCAGTGTCATACAAGCCATGGAACAACATTCCCTCCTGTAATCCACTCAATCGGTACATGCCTTCCAGTTGATCTCCCCGACGCCGTCCACCATACATCTCAGACAAAAACGTATCCAGCTCTCTATAACTTACCTCTCCTGTTAATCCATAATCTGATGGCGTATATACAATCCCGTTATGCTCCTGTGTTATACAATGGTCGATCAGCTTTTCCAGGTTTAATATATATCCGCTGGCCAATGAGCGAATAGTCTCTTCCTCATAATGTATACTACTGTAATCCCAGTTCAACACCAGTTCTCCACCACGAATCATACTGTTCACCGATAACTTTTCCGATACCCGGTAATCACCTGCTATATTATGACCGGATGATGCAGCAGTTTCCCGGAACCACGCGCTCCCCCTCACCAGGTTGTCCAACTGCCCCAGGTAATTAAAGACAATATCCCATGGAGATGTACCCTGTAAAGTTTTTTCTTTATTAAGATATTTTAACACACCATACCCTATGCCTTTATCGGGCACCTCCCTCAATTGCTCTTTCACTGATTTGATCCAGTCACCCACGGCTAATCCATTTGTACCCAACAACACCGGATACATGTTGGTAAACCACCCCACTGTGCGACTGCTGTCCATCCCTATTACGGCATCTTCGCGGCCATGTCCTTCCAAGCCTATCACCACCTGTTGCTGCCCGCTCCACTCACATAATGTCCATGCCAATGCTGCCAGCAACAGATCATTGATTTCT
>NZ_JBFTSK010000104.1:0-4227 GCF_056399985.1 Chitinophaga sp. 01L420 | reverse complement strand
GTGCTGAGCCGCCGGGAAGTATTACTGGATACGCAGCAGTTGGGCGAATTAATCCGGGCCAAGGCAGTGAACATGATGTGGTTTACAGCCGGTTGGCTGAATCAGCTGGTGGAAGAAGACATCCATCTTTTTAGCGGGCTGAAAACAATACTGGCAGGAGGCGATAAATTATCAGCAGACCATATCCGTTTGTTGCAGCAGCTGTACCCGGATGYACGGATTATTAACGGTTACGGCCCAACGGAGAATACTACTTTCTCGCTGACGTATGAGATACCGGTAAACGGAGATATCCTCATCGGTCGTCCTATCAATAACAGCACAGCTTATATCCTGGACAGTGCCCGGCAGTTGGTGCCGGTAGGAGTGGAGGGAGAGATCTGCGTAGGAGGAGATGGACTGGGCCGTGGTTATCTCAATAATGCAGTGCTGACAGCAGAGAAATTCATTCCACATCCTTTCCGGAACGGAGAACGGTTGTATCGTACAGGAGATCTCGGGCGGTTGCTTGCGGACGGAAATATTGTATTTGTGGGTCGTTTGGATGCGCAGGTAAAGATTCGCGGGTACCGGATAGAACCCGGAGAGATAGAACATCTATTGCAACAACACGAAGGCGTAGACGGAGCGATTGTACTGGCCAGATCCACTGGCGGTCAGGATAAAGAACTGGTGGCGTATCTCACAGGCGCATTGCTCCCTGAAGTGAGTGTGTTGCGTGACTATCTGAAACAATATCTGCCGGATTATATGCTGCCGGCCTATTACGTGCCGCTGGCATCTTTCCCTTTAACCGCCAACGGCAAGGTAGACCGCCGCTTATTACCGGATACGGAAAATGCGGTAGCCACTACTGTCTATGTTGCTCCACGAAATGAAACAGAAGAAAAAATGGCCGTCATCTGGGAAGAAATCCTGGGGAGGTCACCAATTGGTATACAGGACAACTTTTTTGAATTGGGTGGACATAGCCTGAAAGTAACCAAAATGCTTTCCCGCATAAACAGCGTGTTCCAGGTGAAGATTAACATCAGAGATGTATTTAAGGAGCCAACTATTGCGGGTGTCAGTGAGCATATCCGCTTTATCCACGATCAGCAAAAACTCAGACAAAATAAAGAAGGTTTAATAGAGATCGAACTATGAAAGACTTATTAAATAAAATAAAGGATCACCATGTTTTACTGGAGATAGTGGATGGTAAACTGAAAATGTTTGCCGGAGAAAATGTGCTAAGTGATGAGTTGATAGCAGAAGTAAGGCAGAACAAAGAAGAACTTTTCCAGTTCCTTTCCGGTAATGCGCAGTTCTTCTATCACACGGATATCCCCGTTATAGCGGCGGCAGAAAATTATCCTTTAGCTTCTTCCCAGCGGATGTTATGGTTACTGAGCCAGTTTGAGGCAGGTAACGTGGGATATAACATTCCGGGTGTTTATGTATTTGACGGTCAGCTGGATATTGCAGCGTTGTCGCTCGCTTTCAATACCCTGATAGATCGGCATGAGAATCTCAGAACAGTATTCCGGCAAAATGAGCAGGGGGAAGTAAGACAGTACATCTACGCCAAACTGCCCTTTACTATCTCGTATACAGACCTCCGTTCTACCGCAAACCAGGAAGAAACCTTACAGTCTCTTGTGCAAGCGGCGTCGCTGCAACCATTTGATCTGGCAGTTGGCCCGCTGTTACGTGCAGGGTTATACCAGGTAGCAGATGATAAATGGGTGTTCAGTTATGTGATGCACCACATCATCAGTGATGGCTGGTCTATGGGAATAGTGATAAAAGAACTCCTGTTATTATACAATGCTTTTACCAATGGAGAAACGGATCCGCTGCCACCATTAAGATTACAGTACAAAGATTATGTAGCCTGGCACCTGGAGCAGCTACAGGGGCCTGCACTGGAAGCCCATAAAGCCTACTGGCTGGATATGTTCAAAGGAGAACTGCCAGTGCTGGATCTTGCCAGTGATAAGACCCGTCCGCCGTTAAAAACATTTAATGGCCGACAGATACACCGCAGGCTGGATAGCACTATCGGTGGCAGTTTACGGAACCTGAGCCAGAAAGAAGGGGCTACTTTATTTATGGGATTGATGGCTGCTGTAACGGCATTGTTGTACCGGTATACCAGCCAGGAAGATATTGTTATTGGTACGCCGATAGCAGGCCGGGAGCATGCAGACCTGGAAGATCAGATCGGGTTCTATGTGAACACACTAGCCTTACGTGTTCGTTTCAATGGTGGAGATAATTTTAATGACTTACTCAGTCAGGTGAAAAAAATCGTGCTGGATGCCTATGAACACCAGGTGTTTCCATTCGGGGAACTGATAGAAGCATTGCATCTGCAACGCGACAGGAGCCGTAATCCGTTGTTTGATGTACAGGTGATCCTGGCGAACAGCGAAACCGCCCAGGAACAAGGGCCGGGGCTTGCAGGATTAAATGTAACGGCTTATGAAAAAGATGAAGTGCGTACCAGCCGTTTTGATATGGTATTCAATTTTTTTGAAGAAGGTGATGAGCTGGAGGTAAGTATCCAGTATAACAGTGACGTATATACGGAACAGTTGGTAACACAGCTATCTGTTCACCTGGAACAACTGTTGCTATCCATTGTCCGGACCCCTGAAAATTCGCTGAAAGAGTTACCGCTGCTCACTGCTGCCGATAAACAGCAACAGCTGGTTACCTTCAACGGACCCATCGTTGAGTATGATAAAAGTATTACCATCCTGGACTTGTTTCAGCAGCAGGTGCGCCTGCACCCGGATGAAACAGCGGTGTTCTTTGATGGCATCAGCCAAACATACCGGGAACTGGATGAACAATCTACCCGGCTGGCACATTACCTGTTGCAAAATCATAATGTAGCTCCTGATGAGCTGGTGGGTATCCTGCTGGATCGCTCAGAGAAAATGATTACGGGTATACTCGGCATTTTAAAAGCAGGCGGTGCTTACGTTCCGGTAGATCCTGAATATCCTGCTGCCCGGCGGTCTTATATCCTGAATGATACCAATATCCGGTTACTGCTTACGCAGACCGACTATATGTTTGATCTGGGAGATTATAACGGGGCCATTTTTGCAATGGATGTGCAGTTAGATACGCTGGAAGCGGTGTCCTCGCCGTTGCCGGTCATCAGCCCGGAACAAGCGGTGTATGTGATTTATACTTCCGGTTCTACGGGTAATCCCAAAGGCGTAGTGATCAGGCATAACAATCTGCTGCATTCACTGGTGCCACGTTACCAGACTTATGGAACGCCATCGTCGTTCCTGTTGCTGTCGTCGTTTTCTTTCGACAGCTCTATAGCCGGCATCTTCGGTACGTTGTGTTATGGCGGCCGGTTATGTCTGACCCGAAAAACGGATGTAACGAACGTGCCTTTACTGGCGGAATACATCATCCGTCATGGGGTGAGTCATCTGCTCACAGTGCCTTCCTATTATCAGTTGTTACTACAGGAACTGGGAGGCAAAAAGAATGAACTGAAAGGAGTGATTGTGGCAGGAGAAACCTGTCCGGTTATGCTGGTAGAACAACATTATAAGATATTGCCTGAAACGTTGTTTTACAATGAATACGGTCCAACAGAAGGATCGGTATGGAGTAGTGTGCATCTTTATGAAAAGAACGAACCATTTAAGCAAACGATAGGCAAACCAATTGCGAATACGGAAGTATATATTTTGGGCGAAGGCCAGCAATTGCTGCCGCTTGGCGTGCCCGGAGAGTTGTGTATTGCTGGAGATGGCGTGGCGGCAGGTTATTTGAATCAGCCGGCGCTGACAGCAGAAAAATTTGTGCCGCATCCGTTCCGGGATGGCGCACGGATGTATCGTACCGGTGATTTAGCCCGCTGGTTCTGGGATGGTACATTGGATTTCCTGGGCCGTAAGGATGACCAGGTAAAGATCCGTGGTTACCGGATAGAATTGGGAGAAGTAGAACAGGCATTGCAACAATATGAAGGTATCCGCTTTGCTGTAGTGCTGGCGCATCAGGGTAGTTTGGTGGCCTATCTTGTAGGTGATGAAGGATTGAATGTATCCTCGATACAAAATCATCTGAATACTGTTTTACCGGCGTATGCCATTCCAGCAGATTATATACAGCTGGATGAATTGCCGCTGACACCCAACGGTAAAGTAGATAAGAAACGTTTACCAGCGCCGGGAGCGGGCAGCATGGATTCCGGTATAGCCTATGTAG
>NZ_JBFTSK010000103.1:0-6901 GCF_056399985.1 Chitinophaga sp. 01L420 | reverse complement strand
GTTCTACGCAGATTGGTACCAATGTGTCTGCCTTAACGCCCTGCTGTCTTAGATAGTACGCAAGCTGATCACTACGTTCATTCAGTTCCTGGTAACTCAGCTCCTGCTTCCCGGATATTACAGCGATAGCATCCGGTGTACGGGCTACCTGTTCTTCAAATAGCTCCACTACCGTCCTGTTTTCAGGATGGTCGACGGATGTGTTATTGAATGCAGATAACAATTGTTCTTTTTCTGGCATTGTTAACAGCTGCAAGTCACCAACAAGGTGGCACTGTTCCAGCACCACCTGTTTGAGCACTTCTTCAAAATGCCCGCAGATCCGCCCTACGTAACCGTCTTCCAGCAAAGAACTGTTATAGGTAAAATGAATACTGATTTCGGCTGAAGCGACAATAGAGATCGTTAACAAGTAATTATTATAATCCTTTACCTGCACACCTTCCGCTTGCAACGACCAACGGCGTGATGAAACCACCTTATTGATAGGATAGTTTTCAAATACCAGCAGACTGTCGAACAAATCGCCGGTAACGCCGACCCAACGCTGGATAGTACTCAGTGCTACATACTGGTATTCACGACACGCAAGCTGTCCTTGCTGAATACCAGATAGCCAGGTTTCTATCGGCTCGCCTTCTGAGATCCTCGTGTGCAGCGGCAGTGCATTGATATACAATCCCACCCGGCTCTCTACTTCAGATAACCCTTCCGGACGGCCGGAAACGGTTACACCGTATGTCACCGCGTCACTGCCGGTATAGCGCGACAACAGGTAACTCCACACACCCTGCATCACTGTGTTTACGGTGATCCGGTGCAGTTGTGCATAACGTTCTACGGATGCTGTTAACGTAGTATCCAATACAACGGTGTTTCTTTTATAAGCGCCAATTCCTTTATTACGTTCCGCTACTGATCCGATAAACGGCAACAGGCTGCCACCTGCAATACCGGACAGGTATCCACGCCAGTGCTGCTCTTCCAGCTCCTTGTCGCGGCTTTCCATGTAGCGGATATAATCTTCGTATTTATCTGTCGCCACAACAGATGTTTCGGTACCGGCGGTCAGCGCTTCATACACATTTAATAGTTCGCCGATCAACACTTGTACAGACCAGCCATCCATTAACATATGATGATGTGTCCAGATCATGCGCCAACGCTCATCCGTGAGCCGTAACAGGCCCAATCGCATTAGCGGCGCCGACTCAAAGTCAAATGCTTTTTGCCGGTCCATCTGCTCATAAGCAGCTACTGCTGCCACACGTGCGGTTTGCTCCATCTCCCGGTAATCCAGTTCTTCCACCGGCATTTTTACCTCACGGTAAACACATTGCACCGGCACACGGAAACGATTGTGATAAAATCCACTCCGCAGAATGCTATGGCGCCTCATCAGCTCTTCCCAGCTTTCAATCAATAACTGCACATTCAGGTCTACCAGGTCGCAGCTCAACTGTTCTGTATAGGCAAACATGCCTGCACTATACAGCCCATGGAATAATATTCCCTCCTGCAAACCACTCAAGCGATACAAGCCATCCAACTGATCTCCCCTGCGTTGTCCAGACTGCCATTCCGACAAAAATGCATCCATCTCCGGATAACTTACCTCTCCTGTTAATCCATAATCTGATGGCGTATATACGATTCCGTTATACTCCTGTTCTACACAATGGGCGATCAGCTTTTCCAGGTTGGAGATATATCCACTGGCTAATGTCTGGATCGTATCGTCCTCATAATGCATACCACTATAACTCCAGTTCAATATCAGTTCTCCCCCACGAATCATACTGTTCACGGATAACCGGTCCCATATCCGGTAGTTACCCGCCATACTACGACCAGCAGATTCGGTTGCACCGGTAAGCCACTCTTTACCCCTGACCAGACTATCCATCTGCCCCAGGTAATTAAAAGTAATATCCCACGGAGACATTCCCTGTAAACCTTCTTCCCGGTTAAGGTATTTTAATATCCCGTATCCCATGCCTTTATCAGGCACCTCCCGCAGTTGTTCTTTCACCGACTTGATCCAGTCGGCCACGGTTAATATTTTTGCTTCGTGTGCCGGTTCGTTTTTCATACCTAATAACACCGGGTACATGTTCGTAAACCAACCCACTGTGCGGCTGCTGTCCATGCCTATCACGGTATCCTCACGGCCATGTCCTTCCAGTACCAATCCTTCCTGCCATTGCCGGTAAGAGTGGCCTTTGCTGCCCAGTGACACTGCCTGTCCGGACTGAGTACCCTCCAGCAACAGCGACAGGTCTTCCATCAATATCCGCCACGACACGCCATCTATCGCCAGATGATGCACCACCATCAACAACCGGTTTTGCGGCTCCTCCACGGGTGTTTCAAACAGCACTACCCGTATCAGGTCGCCCTTTAAAATATCCAGGCTGCCCTGATAATAATCTGATCTTGCCGTAATCATTTCCGGCAATGCTGACAGATTTATTTCCGACAGGTCCTCTCGTACCAGAATACTGCTAAGATCCCCGTAGATTTGCTCCCAGCCATCAGCGCCCTGCTGGTAGTGGAAACGAAGTGCATCGTGCTGTTGCAGTAGTTGCTGCACCGCCGATTCAACAGCTGCCGCGCTAATATCTTTCGACAGCCCTAATAAAATACTCTGGTTAAAATGCGATACAGCAGGTTGCCCCTGCTCCAACCACCATTGCTGAATAGGCAGCAAACCACTTGCGCCCGAAAGTAGATCCTGTTCTCCAGTACCTTCTTCCCTGTCCTGTTCCTGCAATACATTTACCAGACCTGCTATCGTTTGTTGTACGAACAAATCCCGGGGGCGCAATGTGTAGCCTGCACGGCGTGCCCGGCTTACCACCTGGATAGAAATGATGGAATCACCACCCAGCTCGAAGAAATTATCGTATATCCCTACCCGTTGTACTCCCAATAACTCCTGCCAGATAGCTGCCAATGCTGTTTCCACTGTATTACGTGGCGCCACATATTGTTCTTTCAGATGTTCCGATACATCCGGATCCGGCAATATTTTCCTGTCTACTTTCCCATTGGGTGTTAGAGGCAATTTCTCCAACTCCACCCATAGTCCTGGTACCATATATTCCGGCAGGCGATCCTTCAGATAAGCAACGATCGTCTCCCTGTTAAACGTTTCTTTCGCTACCACATAGCCGACCAACCGCATATTGCCGGCACTATCGCTACGGGCCAGTACTACTGCCTGGCTTACCAGATCGCTCTGTTGTAGCACTTTCTCAATCTCGCCCGGTTCAATACGGTAACCACGGATCTTCACCTGCTCATCCCGACGACCCTGGTACTCAATATTTCCATCAGGAAGCCAACGACCCAAATCCCCCGTTTTATACATCCGGGTTCCCGGTGTTTTACTATGAGGATTTGTTACAAATTTATCTACCGTCAGCTCATCCCGCCGCCAGTAGCCCCCTGCCAATCCCGCACCACTGATACAGATTTCTCCGGTTACCCCTATTGGCTGCAAGCCGTCATCATCGTTGATGATATATATCTGCACGTTATCAATGGGCTTACCAATAGTCACCGATCCGTCTTCCCGTAATGGAAACTCTGATAAAATGGCGCATACAGAATTTTCTGTCGGACCATACGCATTAATCAATTTAATGCCCTGCTGTAATATTTCTTCCGCCGCTCCTACATGCAACATTTCTCCTGCCGACACAATTGTTTTTAAGTAAGGCAGTGGGGCCTTCAGTTGCGATTGATAGCTGGGAGGCAATACTATCAGTTCCACCTGCTGTCTGTTAAGAAGATCTAAGAAAGCTGTAGGATCCAGTATAGTATCTCTATCTGACTGCACCAGCCGACCGCCATGCAGCAGTGTACAAAAGATCTCGTAACAGGAAGCATCAAAACCAAAAGAAGCAAATTGAAATACACGGATGCCTTCCCGTAAGGATAGCGCTGCCGCCTGGCTGTAAGCCAGGTTTACCACCCCGTTATGTTTAATCATCACTCCTTTAGGCGTACCGGTGGAACCGGAAGTATAAATAACATATGCCAGCTGATCCGGATGAAGAGACACGGCCACCGGCGTAGCTGGTTGCTCATTGATTCTATTCCAATCCCCATCCAGGCTAATCACCTGATAATCGCTACCAGCCGACAGTTTCGACAAACAGGCTGCGCTGCTTAACACGATGCCGGCTTCCGTATCTCTCAACACATAGCTGATACGTGCTACTGGATACTCCGGGTCAATGGGTACATAAGCGCCACCTGCTTTTAAGATGCCCCATACGGCTACCAACATATCAATCCCACGCTCCAGGCATACAGGCACCAGCGTTTCTGCGGTTACACCCTCTTGCTTTAAATAGTGCGCGAGTTGATTACTACGTTCGTTCAATTGCTGGTACGTTAACCTGCTGGTTTTATCCGGCGAATCAAACACCACTGCTGTTTCGTTCGGAATCCTGGATGCCTGCTCTTCAAACAGCGCTACCAATGTTTTGTGTGTAGGATAAACTGCTGCTGTATGGTTGAATGTTGAAAGAAGCTGCTCTTCTTCCGAAGCCCTTAACAGATGTAATGCACCAACACGACTACATTCTCCTGTTATCATCTGCCGGAGTACCTGCTCAAAATGGCCACGGATCATCTGTACATATCCTTCTTCCAGCAGATGGCTGTTATAAATAAATTGAATACTGATCTCTTCTGCGGCGCCGATGATGATATTGAAAGGATAATTGGTATGCTCCTTAATTTGTACATTTTCCGCCTGCAGTGACCAGCTACGTAATGAGATTACTTTGTTGACAGGATAATTTTCAAACACCAGCAGGCTGTCGAACAGATCACCTGAAACTCCCGCCCATCGCTGGATAGTACTAAGTCCTGTATACTGATATTCACGGCTGGCTAACTGCCCATGCTGGATAGCCAACAGCCAGGTTTCGATCGGCTCGTTTCCATTGATCCGTGCATGCAGTGGCAGCGTATTGATATACAATCCCACCCGGCTCTCTACTTCAGATAACCCTTCAGGACGACCGGAAACTGTTACTCCATAAGTCACCGCATTACTACCTGTGTAGCGCGACAACAGGTAACTCCACACACCCTGCATCACCGTGTTTACCGTAAGCCGGTGCTCCTGCGCATAACGATCTACCGATGCCGTTAATGTGGTATCCAATACCAGTGTTTCTCGTTTATAGGTACCAGTTCCCTTATTTCGATCCGCTACAGATCCGATAAACGGCAGCAGGCTGCCACTGGTGATACCGGACAGGTATCCACGCCAATGCTGTTCTTCCTGCTCCTTGTCCAGTCTTTCCAGAAGACGGATATAATCTTCGTAATTGTCTGCTGCCGTTGTAGGTGTGATCCCGGCACCAGATGCCATTGATTCATATACTTCCAGTAATTCTCCGATCAGTACCTGCACAGACCAACCATCCAGTAGCATGTGATAATGTGTCCAGATCATCCGCCACCGGTCATCGCTCAGCTGTAATAACCCCAATCGCATCAACGGCGCTGACTCAAAATCAAATGCTTTCTGCCGATCCATCTGTTCATAAGCTGCCACTGCTGCCGCACGCGCTGTTTCGTCCAGCCCGCGATAGTCCAGTTCTGTTATCGGCAGCTTTACTTCACGATAGACGCATTGAACCGGCACCCTGAAACGGTTGTGATAAAATCCACTCCGCAGTATGCTATGTCGCCTCATCAACTCTTCCCAGCTTGCAATTAACCACTGCACATTCACTCCTGCGAGGTCACAACTCAACTGCTCAATATAGGCCTGGGAGATATTATCATATAACCCATGAAACAGCATACCTGCCTGTAATCCGCTGAGGCGGTACAAGCCTTCCAGCTGGGTACCCCTACGTTGTTTCCCCTGCCATTCCGACAAAAACGCATCCAGTTCCTGATAGCTTACCTCTCCAGTTAACCCGTAATCCGATGGCGTGTATACGGTACTGTTATGTCCCTGCTCCATGCAATGGGCCATTAATTTTTCCAGGCCCGATATATATGTATTAGCTAATGCCTGTAYGGTATCCGCTTCATAATGCACACCGCTATAAGTCCAGTTTAATATCAACTCACCATTACGGATCATGCTGTTCACTGATAACTTTTCTGATACGCAATAATCACCTGATATACTGTGACCGGATGATTCATCTGCTCCCTGCAACCACGTTTTACCTTTTACTACATTATCCAGCTGTCCCAGGTAATTAAAAGTAATATCCCATGGCGTGGTTCCCTGTAAGCTTTCTTCCCGGTTAAGGTATTTTAGAACACCGTATCCCATGCCTTTATCAGGTACCTCCCGCAACCGCTCTTTAACAGATTTGATCCAGTCGGCTACGGTTACTCCATCTGCACCTAACAACACCGGATACATGTTGGTAAACCAACCCACTGTGCGGCTGCTGTCCATGCCTACCACGGCATCCTCACGGCCATGCCCTTCTAATCCGATTGTCACCTGTTCCTGCCCGCTCCAGTCACACAGCGTCCATGCCAATGCTGCCAGTAACAGATCGTTGATCTCTGTATGATATACGCGCGGCACTTCCTGTAATAATTTTTGCGTGGCGGTTGCTTCCAGCTTCACTGCATAAGTGCTCATATTCCGTAAACGTACTGGGCCTTCATGAACGCTATCCACTGGTAAGGGGCGATGCTGTGCGGTGATCTCCTGCCAGTAGTCCTGCTGTTTATTTACACGCGAGCGCTGTCCATATGCCACCAATCCTTCCTGCCATTGCCGGTAAGAGTGGCCTTTGCTGCCCAGTGACACTGCCTGTCCGGACTGAGTACCCTCCAGCAACAGCGACAGGTCTTCCATCAATATCCGCCACGACACGCCATCTATCGCCAGATGATGCAC
>NZ_JBFTSK010000102.1:0-8961 GCF_056399985.1 Chitinophaga sp. 01L420 | reverse complement strand
TGATCCAGGGTTGCTTGCCACCTACGATGGTCCATGCACCGCGTGCACCCAATCCGGCTGGAATGTTAGCCGTCATGTTGAAGATAGAATCATTACAATGTTTCTGATCTGCACCWGCAACTGCTWTRGAAGGAAYYTCATAGTTGGTCAGTTCCACCATATCCGTAGTGGCCGTACAGGTACCATTGGTGATGGTCCATACCAGTGACACGGTATGTCCWGCCAGCACGGTCACYTTGGTGGTATTTAAWGTAGTATCAGCAATMGTGATCCAGGGYTGCTTGCCACCTACAATAGTCCATGCACCGCGTGCACCCAATCCGGCTGGAATGTTAGCCGTCATATTGAAGATAGAATCATTACAATGYTTCTGATCTGCACCAGCAACTGCTATGGAAGGAATCTCATAGTTGGTCAGTTCCACCATATCCGTAGTGGCCGCACAGGTACCATTGGTGATGGTCCATACCAGTGACACGGTATGTCCTGCTAGCACSGTCACCTTGGTGGTATTTAAAGTAGTATCAGCAATTGTGATCCAGGGTTGCTTGCCACCTACGATGGTCCATGCACCGCGTGCACCCAATCCGGCTGGAATGTTAGCCGTCATGTAGAAGATAGAATCATTACAATGTTTCTGATCTGCACCAGCAACTGCTTTGGAAGGAATCTCATAGTTRGTCAGGTCCACCATATCMGTAGTRGCCGYACAGGTMCCATTGGTGATRGTCCATACCAGTGACACGGTATGKCCTGCGAGCACCGTTACCTTAGTCGTATTTAAAGTAGTGTCAGCAATCGTGATCCAGGRTTGTTTACCTCCTACGATGGTCCATGCACCGCGTGCACCTAATCCCGCCGGACTGTTAGCCGTCATGTAGAAGATAGAATCATTACAATGTTTCTGGTCCGCACCGGCAGCCGCAATGGAAGGAAGCTCATAGTTAGTGAGATCCACCATATCCGTAGTAGCCGTGCAGGTACCGTTGGTGATGGTCCATACCAGCGACACGGTATGTCCTGCCAGTACGGTCACTTTGGTGTTATTTAAAGTAGTATCAGCAATAGTGATCCAGGGTTGCTTGCCACCTACAATAGTCCATGCACCGCGTGCACCCAATCCGGCTGGAATGTTAGCCGTCATATTGAAGATAGAATCATTACAATGTTTCTGATCTGCACCAGCAACTGCTATGGAAGGAATCTCATAGTTAGTCAGGTCCACCATATCAGTAGTGGCCGCACAAGTACCATTGGTGATGGTCCATACCAGTGACACAGTATGTCCTGCGAGTACTGTCACCTTAGTCGTATTTAAAGTAGTATCAGCAATCGTGATCCAGGATTGTTTGCCACCTACAATAGTCCATGCGCCATATGCACCATATTCAGTCGGCTTGTTAGCCGTCATGTAGAAGATAGAATCATTACAATGTTTCTGATCTGTACCGGCAGTCGCTGCTACTGGTTTTTTGAAGTTGGTAATAAACATGGTATCCGTTGTTGTTAAACAAGGACCATTCGCAATTGTCCAAAACAAAGTAGCGGTATCACCAATATTTACTTTTACAGTAGCATTAGGCAGGGTAGGGTTGGTGATAATTGCATTTGAATTCCAGGTAGTCCACAAACCATTAACACCAGGTACTCCTGTTGTGTTACCATTTAGCTGGAAGTCAGTAGCACGTTCACATGCCCGTTGATCCACATTTGCATTTGCTTTATTCGGTTGAGCAAATACTTTTACTGTCACAGAAGCACAGGCAGTACTGGCACAAGGGCCGGTGCTTGGTGCCATCACAAAGTAAGTAGTGGTAGCGGTAACATTATTAAAGGTAACAACAGAGCTGTCTGCATTGGAAGAAGCAGGGTAAACACGTTTGCTGCCTGGATCGCCAGGGCATGCACCGGTATACCATTTCCAGGTGGCCGCTTTACCAGTAGAGTCTTTTCCAAGCGAACCGCCAACAACAGTTAATGTAGTACTACCGCTTACGCATATACTATCTACAGATGCAGTTACACTTGCAGGAGCTTTAGACGGTTCTTCCACAGATAATGAGAAGTAGACCGTTGTATTACATCCATTCAATGAATCTTCTTTCGCAGAAAGTACAAAATCATAATTGCCGGCAGGCGTTCCTGCAGGCAGTGGTACCGTAAAGGAACCTGTCGGAGTTGTAACAGGCCACACACCAGTTATTTTTGTAAAGCCCGGCATCTTTCTGGTAGCTAATGCGGCGGGGTTCACATCCAATACATAGTTCAGGATAGTTCCTGTTTGACTATTATAGGATACTGTAAATGTGGTGGCGGTATTACATACCGGTGCGGCAGTTACTTTAACGGTAGGAGGGTTCTTAACCGTCAACTTGATGATACTGGAAGTAGCACCAGCACATACACCGTTGGAAATGCTCCAGACGAGTTGCACTGTCTTAGGACGGGTAGCACCAAGAATAGTAGCGATCGCATTGTATGCTGTGTCGTAATTCAACGAAACATCCGCAGCGGTTGTACCTGCTCCTAATGTCCATTTACCTTTTTCGCCAACGCCTGGTTTGGTAGCATTCAGCTGGAAAGTAGTGGTACCACATTGTACGGAATCTCTACCAGCATTGCTTGGTGTAAGCGGTTTGGTATTGATCAGTGTAACTCTGTTGGTATCAGTACAGGCAGCCAGCGCTTTATTGGTAATCACCCAGAAGAGATGAACGGTATCTCCGGGTTGTACGCCTGTAACGGTGGTTTGCGGGTTAGTGGTATTGGTGATCACCTCCAGTTTATGAGCGCCATCAAACATCCAGGTACCCTGCTGATCTGCCGGAGGTGTACTTCTCTTAATAGTGAAGTCCGGTATATTACATTGTCTGTAAATGGTATCCGCATCTGCGTTGGGTACGG
The DNA here is from genome assembly GCF_056399985.1 of Chitinophaga sp. 01L420. Classification (NCBI taxonomy): domain Bacteria; kingdom Pseudomonadati; phylum Bacteroidota; class Chitinophagia; order Chitinophagales; family Chitinophagaceae; genus Chitinophaga; species Chitinophaga sp. 01L420. The sequence continues at coordinate 6,057 of NZ_JBFTSK010000102.1, read as the reverse complement.
ATCTGACATTGACAGATACCGTATCGTAGGCATTACAGGTATGATTATTCAGTGCAATCGTATATTGCTGCGTACCTACGGCCGGGGGGGTATGGTTTAACGATACATCGCTCAGGTTACCGATATTGGTACCATTATATTGCCATCTCCAGGAGATACTATCTGCCGGAGCGCCTGCGTGGGTTTGAGTGAGATTGATTGTTTTACCCAGACAGATATCGGTAGGTGTAGCCGTCATATCCACAGTCGGCTTCAGATCCACAATCACATTGGCATAACCGGTGTCTCTACATTGCCTGGGCGATTTTGTGACACTATTCCATCCATAGTCTGCAATACCGATAGCAGCAAAGGTGGTATTGACCAAAGGATACGCAGTCATCTTAGGGCCCTTGATAATGGGCAGCGTTTGCCATTCATAGGTGCTGTATCCTCCATTGGCCGTTAATATCACGGAATCACCTATACATATCCTGCCTGAGGAAATAGTTACTTTCGGTTTGGGCAGTACGGAAATTTTTGTATACAAAGATGGAGAAGCACAGTTGCTGGGGTTATCCTTTTCCAGGATATTCACCCGGAAATAATAATCCACAATCTGATTGGGATCTCCTTTCAGTGTTCCTACCGGAAAAGTAAGTACATCTGTGTTAATGCCTGTAACGCCGGCTGGAAAAACAGAAACGGCGGGCCAGTTGAGTGTATCTTTGGTGAATTGCCACTGGTAAGTAGGATTGGTAAAATAATCCAGCGGGCTATATACTGCTTTAATAGTAACAGGGGCTCCCTCACACAACGAATCCGCCCTTAAAGGCGGCTTTGCTTGTCCATCAATAAATGAATAGATATAAGGACTACAATATTTGAAACTAATATCATCAATGGCGATGTCATTACCGCAATCCCCCAGTTTGTCATTTAGAATGCTCAGGGTTACGTTAGTTACATTCGCCGGTGTTTTAAATGCGCCTCCATATTCCTGCCAGGTGGGTGCATCCAGGTTCATGGATACATCATAGGTTTTAAATCTGGCAAGCACTGTTCCGGTAGCATCATCTGTGATCTGGAAGGTAACACCTGCATAGTGGTATCCATCCGCGTTACCGGATGCACAGGTAGAGTTAAATACCTCCTTACTATTGACGTTCATAAACCAGGCACTGAAATTATACATAGAGCCTGGACATACCGGAACAGCTTTTTTAACAAAGAATGTTTTTTTCTCAACAGCTGAGTTAGCGAGCAACATGCCGCCTACTCTGGCAGGGTTTGTATTCGGTGTGTGATCGTAAGCTTTCACCCATTCTGATCGGATCTGCGTGTGCCAGAAAACAGTGTAACTATTATCCGCAAAGTTAGGATTGCTGCCACTACCGTTGGTATAAGTAACATAGTTGTATCCGGTAGGACTTGGAGGCACGCTGGAGTTGCTGACACTATTAGCAGCACCTGTCGGAAACGTACCAAAGTTTTCCAGGAAATCTCCCACGCCTGTATTTTGACCCAGGCAGGTGGCCATCGAGCAATCCTTTACATATATACTTTTAGAAACGGTGGTTTTGACTCCATTGACATACCCGACGGCCTTGATAGTATATTGTCCTTTATCAAGGAATTGTATCGTCAGCGCATTCTTGTTACTAGGTGCCTCCGGCTTCTGACCAAGCAATTTAGGGCTCAGATCAGGATTCCGCTGGCTGGCGTATAGGATATTATAGCTCCCTCCTGTAATGGTCCAATCCACTGAATCAGGGACTTTGCTGTCTTTCCACCAGTAGGAGGAATAAAAAGGTTAATAGTCGTTTCATAGGTGCAAGCAGTTAAGTAAAAAAAGTATCAGGTCTGGTAGTCGGTTTTCTACTCAGTCCTATTGTTCCTCAACTCTTTACATCGATAGAAATAACCGGCGAGGGATTTCCGGTCCATGTTGGGTAATGTGTAAAATGATTTCATAGGCGTCAGGTGTTTATACATGGTATGGCTAAAATATATAATTAAATTAAGATTAAAATTATAAATAATATAGAGAAATAAAAAAAGTGTTATTATTTATAATATGATTAAGCACGAGATAAGTTGGAAAGAGTGTCAGCGGAAAATTGATAGTCAATCGCTTGTGGAGGGGTAAAAAAATATTAATAAGTTATCCACATTCCGGATGGGCGTTTAATTATTTGCACAAGACTGTGCTTTATTGAATTATTTTCTTACCTTTGCAGACCAAATTTGATGTAAGATGCCCAAAGTAAAGACACATTCCCGTGCCAAGAAAACGTTCAAGGTTGGTGGGAACGGACAGATTAAGCGGTTCATGGCCTTCAAAAGCCACTTACTGACTAAAAAATCTACGAAAAGAAAACGTAGCTTAAGAGGTAGTACGCTGGTTCACGAAGCAAATCTTAACCTGGTTAAGAGAATGCTCGGAATGCGCTAGTATCTGTCAAAAGAATCGAATTTTATAACCTGAGAAAAAACAAAGCAAATGCCTCGTTCAGTTAATGCCGTAGCTTCAAGAGCCCGGAGAAAAAGGATCTTAAAGCAAGCCAAAGGCTTCTACGGTAAAAGAAAAAATGTTTACACAGTAGCGAAGAACGTTCTTGAGAAAGGACTTACTTACAGCTATGTTGGTCGTAAATTAAAGAAAAGAAACTACCGCCAGCTGTGGATCGCCCGTATCAACGCTGCTGTTAGAGCAGAAGGGTTGACCTATTCTGTGTTTATGAACAAATTAGCTGGTAAAAACATCGACCTGAACAGAAAAGTTCTGGCTGATCTGGCTATGAATGAACCAGAAACTTTCAAAACACTGGTAGCTTCTGTAAAGTAAGACTTACCTGATAGTAAATACCCGATAGCTGACATCCCACAAGATGTCAGCTATTTTGTTTTTAGGAAAGATGCCCAACAAAGCGGAGCCACTCCCGCTCATCGTGGCATATACCGCTCCCGCTGCATATAATTGCCCCTTTATTTTTGCCAGCGCCGGATGTGCTTCAAACACCGGACCTTCAAAATCATTGGTGATCCTGTTTTTCCACTCCGCCACCGGTAATTGTATGACGTCACTTAAGCCATAAGCAGGGGCTTTAGGTGTTAACTGTTTAAAAGCCCAGCCAGTATTCACATGAATACCCGGATGTACTAACAGGAATGAATATCCGGAAAGGTCCAGCGTAATAGGGGTCATTATTTCACCCCGACCAGTACCAAAACAGGGCTTGTTGATAATAAAAAACGGGCAATCACTTCCCAGTTGCGCCGCATAGTCTACCAGCGCCGCTTCCGTTAGCCCCAGCTGAAATTTCTGATTGATTAATTGCAGCATGAAAGCTGCATCAGCAGAACCACCGCCCAAACCGGCACCTATCGGTATATGTTTATGCAGATGAATGTTTAAAGGTTGTACCTGTGGAAAGTCCTGCTGCAACAAATGAAATGCTTTCAGACAAAGATTATCGTTTGCATTGCCAGGTACCGCAATACCGCTGCTTTCAAATTGCAACTCACGGTGTGTAATGGCTTCCAGCGCATCATAGACAGGCAGGGGGTAAAAAACAGTTTCCAGGTCATGAAAACCATCCGGGCGCTTATTGGTAATATGTAAGCCCAGGTTTATTTTACAATTGGGAAATACAATCATGTAACATTCATTGCATAGCAAAACAACAGCTACAGTCTTCAACTGCCGGCTGCATTGATTTTACTGAAAAGAAATTATTTGCTTTTGCGGCTGTTAATCTCATCGCGTATGGCGATGGCACGGATATAATCTTCCTGTTCCAATACTTCCTGTAACAGTGTTGTTAACTCCTCTACATTCATCGCTTTCAGGTCATCCTCTGCACCTTTTTCATGCTCTGAAATGGTAGGGGTTACCGGTTTGTTACTCTTCTTACCGGCAGGATCATCCAGTAAGATACCTGCACTGTTGAGAATATTCTCAAAGGTGTAAATAGGGCAGCCAAAACGAACAGCGAGGGCTAATGCATCAGATGTACGGGAATCTATCTCGATGGTTTCATCGTTATTGGAACAGATAAGCTTGGAATAAAAAATGCCTTCCTGTAAATTACTGATGACCACCTCTTGTAATTCTACATTAAAGGCGTTCATGAAGTTCTTCATCAGGTCATGTGTTAAAGGCCGGCTGGGTTGCATTTTCTCAAGAGCCACTGCAATCGCCTGCGCTTCAAAGCCACCAATCACAATAGGTAAACGGCGTAATCCATTTACTTCTCCCAGTACCACGGCATATGAATGAGTCTGCGTAATGCTGTGCGATAAAGCAACTATTTCCAGTTCTATTTTTCTCATATCTGTCTTGCGTTGTCGCTGAATAGTTTGTAAGACCGTGAAGTTAGAAAAATATTCCTTATCTAAAAAAAAGATATAATGATAAATGTCTAATATACAAATTACGAATTAAGAATTACGAATTACGGGATCAACACGATCTTAAAGTTCGAACCCGTAATTCGTAATTCTTAATTCGTAATTGACGGTCTTATCCTTCTTTAAATTTCTTCACTGCTTTTGTGAGCGCAGGCACTACTTCAAATGCATCACCCACAATACCATAATCTGCTGCTTTAAAGAAAGGCGCTTCCGGATCCTTATTGATCACTACAATCACCTTACTACCATTTACACCTGCCAGGTGCTGTATAGCGCCGGAAATGCCAATAGCGATGTACAGATTAGGCCTTACGGTTAAGCCGGTCTGACCCACATGCTCATGGTGTGGACGCCATCCTGCATCTGCAACCGGACGGGAGCTCGCTGTTGCTGCACCCAGGGCTTTCGCCAGATCTTCCAGTATACCCCAGTTCTCAGGTCCTTTCAGTCCGCGGCCGCCGCTGACAATGATTTCAGCTTCCGTTAACGGAATATCTCCACTCACGGTTTCTGTTTTTACCACCTTTACTTTAAAGTCCGCATCGCTGATAGCAGGTGTGAAAGCCTCTACAGTGGCAGATGCAGTACCCGGAGCTACCGGGAAGGTATTGGGTATAATAGCAATTACCTTGATATCAGATGTAATATTGATGTTGGCAAATGCCTTGCCGGAGAACACATTTTTCTTTACCACAAAGCCATTGCTGGTATCCGGATAGGAGATAGCTCCCGATACCAGACCCGCTTTGAGCTTAGCGGCCACTCTTGGCGCCACTGCTTTACCATCAAAATTATGAGGGAAGATGATCACCTTGCTGCCCTCTTTGCCTGCCGCTTCTGCAATAATCTTCGTGTATACAATACTTTCTACTTCATGTAAGCGGGCATCTGCAGCGTGTAATACCTTTTGTGCACCATAATTTCCCAGCACAGCCAGCTCATTGGCATCAACAGGGCCCAGCACCAGTGCTGTTGCTGTTGTACCCAGTTGCTCCGCTACTTTAGCGCCGTATTGGATGGCTTCCAGCGCCGCTTTCTTGATTTTACCCTGTGCCTGATCGGCAAATATTAATATAGACATGAATAATTTAATTAGTAGTTGAGAGATAGTTTACCCTTAGATCACTTTTGCTTCTTCATGCAGTAACTTCACCAGTTCTTCCACATTATCAGGACTGATGAGCTTAACGCCGGCTTTAGCCGGTGGCAGTTCAAAGCCTACTATGGCAGTAAGACTATCTGCAGCAACAGGTTCTACTACAGTCAATGGTTTGGTTCTCGCAGCCATGATGCCGCGCATATTAGGGATACGGGCTTCTGCCATTCCTTTCTGGCAGGATACTACTACCGGAAGTGATACTTCACATACTTCTTCACCGCCCTCAATTTCCCTGTTCACCGTAGCTACGGTACCATTCAGATCGAATTTAGCTGCAATGGATACATAGGGCAGTTCCAGCAGTTCAGCCACCATGCCACCTATGCCGGATCCGTTATAATCGATGGTTTCTTTACCGGTAAAAATAATATCGTATTGTTTGTCCCGGGCATGTGCYGCGATCTGGGACGCAATGTAATAACTGTCAGCACTATCTGCATTTACACGGAAAGCCTCATCGCCACCCAGTGCCAGGGCTTTGCGGATAACAGGATCACGATCAC
>NZ_JBFTSK010000101.1:0-7941 GCF_056399985.1 Chitinophaga sp. 01L420 | reverse complement strand
ACTGTGCGACTGCTGTCCATCCCTATTACGGCATCTTCGCGGCCATGTCCTTCCAAGCCTATCACCACCTGTTGCTGCCCGCTCCACTCACATAATGTCCATGCCAATGCTGCCAGCAACAGATCATTGATTTCTGTATGATATACACGCGGCACTTCCTGTAATAATTTTTGCGTCGCACCTGATTGCAGCCTCACCACATAGCTATTCATATCCCGGAAACACACCGGACCTTCATAGATGCGGTCCACCGGCAATGAACGATATTGCTTTATAATTCCTTCCCAGTAATGCAGTTGTTTACTAATGCGAGGGCGCTGTCCATATGCTATCAAGCCCTCCTGCCATTGCCGGTACGAATGACCTTTAATTCCCAGCAACACCTCCCCCCCGGACTGGATACCCTCCAGCAACAACGACAGGTCTTCCACCAATATCCGYCACGACACACCGTCTATAGCCAGATGGTGTACCACCAGCAACAGCCGGTGTTGCTGCTCGTTTCCAGGCGTTTCAAACAATACCACCCGCACCAGGTCCCCCCTAAGTATATCCAGACTTCCCTGGTAATAATCGGACCGTACGGCAATAACATCCGTCAGATCCGGAAGACTTACTTCCGACACATCTTCTCTAAACAGCACTCCTCCAGCCGTTCCGTAGGCTTGTTCCCAGCAATCAACATCCTGATGGTAATGGAAACGAAGCGCGTCGTGCCGCTGTAACAACTGCTGCAGTGCCGACTCCAGCACCGCCGGACTTATTTCTTTAGACAGCCCGAATAAAATGCTTTGGTTAAAATGTGATATGGATGGCTGCTCCTGCTCCAGCCACCACCGCTGGATAGGCGATAATCCACTCCGGCCCGAAAGCAGTCCCTGCTCAGCATTACCTTCTTCTCTTCCCTGTTCCTGTAGCACCACCGCTAAACCTTCTATCGTTTGTTGAACAAACAAATCCCGGGGACGCAGGTTGTATCCTGAACGACGGGCACGGCTCACGACCTGAATCGAAATAATTGAATCTCCACCCAGTTCAAAAAAATTATCGTATATCCCTACACGTTGTACTCCGAGCAATTCCTCCCAGATTCCTGCCAATGTTGCTTCCGCCACACTGCGTGGCGCCACATATTGGTGCTGTAGCAGTTCTGACATATCCGGATCCGGCAACCCTTTCCGGTCTACTTTCCCATTAGGTGTCAAAGGCAGTGCATTCAGTTCTACCCAGAGCCCTGGCACCATATACTCAGGCAAACGATCTTTCAGATAACTGATGATACCTGATCTGCTAAAAGTTTCTACTGTTACTACGTAACCCACCAGGCGCATGTTACCTGCACTATCTCTACGTGCCATCACCACTGCCTGGCTTACCTGACCACTTTGTTGCAGGACGTACTCAATTTCACCCGGCTCAATACGATGACCACGTACCTTCACTTGCTCGTCTTTTCTGCCCAGGTATTCTATATTTCCATCCGGCAGCCAGCGACCAAGGTCCCCCGTTTTATACATCCGGCCTCCATATGCTTTGCTGTAAGGATTTGTTACAAATTTTTCTGCTGTCAGCGCTTCCCTATGCCAGTAGCCTCTTGCCAGCCCCGCACCACCGATGCAGATCTCTCCGGCTACTCCAACCGGTTGCAGATTACTCCCTTCTTTGGCGATATATATTTGAACGTTATCAAGCGGTTTTCCTATGACTACCAATCCGTCATCTCTCAGTGGCTGTGTAGACATAACTGCACCGACTGTATTTTCCGTTGGGCCATACCCATTGATTAATTTAATCCCCCGTTGCAATATCGCTTCCCCCTCTTTCACATTCATCGCTTCACCTACAGATACAATTGTCTTTAAATAACGTAATCCTTCTTTCACCTGCGATTGATAACTGGGAGGCAGCACCACTAATTCCACTTGCTGCCTGTTAAGAATATCCAGAAAAACGGCAGGGTCCAGTATTGCCTCTTTATCAGAGAGTACCAACCGGCCCCCCTGAAGCAGCGCACAGAATATTTCATGACTGGCCGCATCAAAGCCAAAAGAGGCAAATTGAAATAAACGAATTCCACGATGCAGCGACAACGGTGCCACCTGACCATATATCAGGTTCACAACACTTTTATGTTCTACCAATACTCCTTTAGGCCTGCCTGTTGAACCTGATGTATAAATAACATACGCCAGCTGATCCGGCCGGAGTGCCACCTGTACCGAAGTTGTTTTTTCCGCGCTGATATTCTCCCAGTCTTCATCCAGGCTCACCACCTGACAGCTGGCCTTGACAGGCAATCTGGACCGGCAGGTCGTACTGCTCACAACAATCCCTGCTCCAGTATCATCCAGCATATATCCAATCCTGTCTGTAGGATATTCAGGATCTATAGGTACATATGCGCCTCCTGCCTTCAAAACACCTAACATCCCAACCAGCATATCTATGCTCCGCTCAATATAAACCGGCACCAACATCTCTTCACATACACCCTGTTTTCTTAAATAATGCCCTAACTGATTACTGCGCTCATTCAGCTCCCTATACGTTAATTCCTTTATACCCCGGATGGAATCAAATACAACCGCAATGTCTTCCGGTATGCTCCAGGCCTGCTCCTCAAACAAATCCACCAATGTTTTATCTGTTGGATAAGGAACATCCCCTCTGTTAAATGCTGATAACAGTTGTAATTCTTCCGCTGGCAAAATGGTATTACTATTCATTACATCGTGGTAATGATGCTGGTAGGCTGCTATAACATTACTAAAATACTGCCATAGCGTATCTAAAGATTTCCCCGACCTGAGTTGTTTTCTGAGGCATAACTCTATCACCAGCGAGCCATTCGTTATATTCACAACGCAATCCAGCAAAGTATTGTCCGACTGGTAATTCAAATGATCACCCTCTTTAGTAGTAAGCTGCGCGATATCTAAAGCACCCTTTTCCAGTTGCTCAATAACATGGAAGTTTACAAAAGCAAACAACACATCGAAGAACGGATTTTCATTGAAAGATCCCTCTTCTGCTATCCTCGTTATTTCTACCAGCGTTGTATTATCCCTTTTTTTAAGAGACACCAGTTTATGTTCTATGTCCTCAAAAAATGTCTTCCAGGTATAACTATGCTGACCGCTATGAAACCTGAAAGGAATCGTATTTAAAAAACACCCCAATATCTTATCGCCATCATCCACAACAGGCCGGTTATTAGACACTAATCCAATAGTCAGTTCCTCTTCATACGTAAGCATACTCAAGGCATATAAAAAGCTTCCCAGGAACAAACTCTTAAGAGAAATATGATCTCTTCTGCTACGCTCCTGCAACGTCTGCAGTAAGCCTGCATCCAGTTTCCTAATCAGCTTTTTATCCTCACGTTCTTTGGAAAAAATATCCAGTCGCTTATAACCATTCATCTCATTTTTCCAGAACACCTTATTATCATTCCATTCTTTTGCAATGATTTCCTGGATGATAAAGTCTTTATAAGACCCCGCCAACGGAAGTAAAAATGCCTGCGCCTCCCCTTCCAACAATTTCAGATAGAGATTATTTAGTTCCACAATAAAGGATGCCTGACTCCATCCGTCAAGCAGCGCATGATGAAACTGGAAGGTGAGCACAGCATAATTTTCAAAACTGAAAACGGATACGCGCCAAAGATTTGCATCGGCTATGTCAAAACTTTTTTTCCGCTCACCAAGCAAATAGAGTTGAAGATAGTCTGTTGCTGCTTTATCATCCAGTGGTACCTCCCTAAAATCTACTTTAACCGGAACAGACTTATAAACCACCTGAAGTCCCTCCGTATGAATGTTCAGATTAAACGACGTTCTTAATATGGCATGTTTTTTCACCAACATCTCCAACGCTTTTTCCAGCAGGCATATGTCCGGCTTTTCTGAGAACTTATAAGTAAACTGATTATGATATACCGCTAACTCCGTATTGATGAGTGAAGCATACAACATCCCGCTCTGGATATCACTCATAGGGTAAATATCTTCCACATCCTGTGGGTTGGGCAGGCGGGCAATCTTTAATTTTTTAAGTGCATTTAGTTGTTCTCTTACCACATTATATGCACCTGTTTCATCAGCGCTTACCGACAGGTTGTTGCCTGCCAATATTACCAACTCCCTTATGGTTCCTGATTGATATACATCAAATACGCCTATACTTTTATTAAACTGTCTGCGTATTTTGCTTACCAGCGCGATTACCCTGACAGAATCTCCTCCCAGTCTAAAGAAGTTATCGTCAACGCCTACACGCTCAACACCTAAAACTTCCTGCCAGATATTACACAATACTTTTTCTGCTTCATTACGCGGAGCGATATACGCTGCCCCTGCCTGTACTGATACATCCGGATCCGGCAATGCTTTGCGATTCACCTTTCCATTCGGTGTCAGCGGCAACTGCTCCAGCTGCACCCACAACGCAGGGACCATGTACTCTGGTAGCAGGGCTTTCAGATACGCTATTATCTGCTCCTGCTCAAATACTCCTTTCACCACTACATATCCCACCAACCGCTTATTGCCTATACTATCCGTATGAGCGGATACTACCGCATGACTCACCAAATCACTCTGCTGCAACACACTTTCTATCTCGCCCAACTCAATCCGGTAACCCCGGATCTTCACCTGCTCATCGATACGGCCCAAACATGCAATATTCCCATCCGGTAACCAGCGACCAAGGTCGCCAGTTCTGTACATCAGTTGATTTTTATGATAGGGATTCACGATAAATCTTTCTGCTGTCAATTCCCCCCGATTCCAATACCCACGGGCCAATCCGRCCCCWCCAAYACAGATCTCCCCAACAACRCCAACCGGATTTARCCGGCATTCCGCATCCACAATATATATTTGCGTATTAGCAATCGGACGCCCAATACTTATTTTATTCTTTGTTGATAATGCCGCCATYGTTGACCAGATGGTGGTTTCTGTGGGGCCGTACATATTCCATACCACCCCTCTGACTGTCAACGCTTCCTTCAGGTCTTCCTTCAATGCTTCTCCTCCTACCAGCATCTTTACCCCRGATGTATTTTCCCATCCACTGTTCAATAACATTTGCCAACCAGATGGAGTGGCCTGCATATAATCAGGGCGGTGTTGTGCGATTTCGGCAGACARCCGGAATCCATCACTTCCTGTTTCCCGGCTCGCCAGGATRACCTTCCCGCCTGTAATAACCGGCAGGTATAATTCCAAATACGAGATATCAAAGCTATAGGTMGTCACAGATAACAGACTGTTACCCGCCGTAAATCCTATTTCCCGGCCAACGCCTGTTAAAAAATTCGTCAGACTCTGGTGCTCAATCATCACCCCCTTCGGTCTGCCGGTTGATCCTGATGTATAAATCACATATGCCAGCTGACCAGGGCTGACCTYCAYTCTTWGCCTGCTSACTTCTGTGACAACAGGGATCTCCTCCATTATCACCACGTAGCAACCTTCCGGCAGCGGCAATATATCCCGGCAAACAGCGCTGCACACAACAATTGCGGCGCCGCTGTCTTCCAGCATATAACGGATCCCACTCCGCTCTATACAAACCGGCACCAGCGTCTCTGCCTGTACGCCCAGCCTTCTTAAATAATACGCTAATTGATTACTCCGTTCATGCAGAGCGGCATAAGTAACCTCCTCATCTCCGAATACCAGTGCAATCCCATCCGGTGTTTTCTCCACCTGCTCTTCAAACAGATCCAATAATGTTTTATCCGGATAAGTAATAGCCGTATCGTTAAACGTTACGAGCAACTGAGCCTCTTCCGATGTAGTCAACAACTGCAATGCACCCACCTTGCTGCATTCTTTCATCACCACCTGTTTAAGCACTTGCTTAAAATGGCCATGGATCATCTGCACATCYCGGGTGTCCAGCAAACTGCTGTTATAACTAAAATGAATATGGATCTCGCCTGAGGCAATGATGGTAATACTCAAAGGATAGTTTGTATGCTCCGTCATCTGCATACTTTCTATCTGTAATACCCGACGTGCTGACACTTCTTTGTTAAGTGGATAATTCTCAAAAACCAACAAGCTGTCAAACAGGTCACCTCTAATGCCCGTCCATCGTTGAATAGCACTTAACCTCGTATACTGATATTCACGACAACTCAACTGCTCCTGCTGTATACCTGACAACCACGTGTCTATCGACTGATCCTCCGCAATCCGGGTATGTAGCGGGAGCGTATTGATATACAGCCCAACCCGACTCTCTACTTCGGGCAACCCTTCCGGACGACCGGAAACTGTTACGCCATAGGTCACCGCATTACTACCGGTATAACGCGACAACAGATAACTCCAAACACCCTGCATCACCGTGTTAACTGTTAACCGATGATCCTGCGCATAATGCGCTACAGCGGACGTTAACGTGGCATCCAACACGAGGGTTTCTCTTTTATAAACACCTACCCCTTTATTGCGGTCCGCTACCGACCCGATAAATGGTAGCAGATTACCATCTGTAATTCCCGACAGATAACCGCGCCAGTACTGTTCTTCCTTCTCTTTATGGTGATCCTGCAGGTAACGGATATAATCTTCGTATTTGTCTACTTTGGTTACTACGCCATTTTCTCCCCTGATGAATGACTCATACGTGTTCAATAGCTTCTCTACCAACACCTGCACTGACCAGCCATCCAGCAGTATATGATGATAGGTCCAGATCATCCGCCACCGGTCATCGTCTAACCTTAATAGTGTAAGCCGCATCAACGGCGCTGACTCCATATCAAATACCTTCTGCCGATCCTGCTGCTCATAGACTGCTACTGCAGCCATACGCCCGTTTTCCTCCAGCTCCCGGTAATCCACTATAGTTACCGGGAGTCTTACCTCGCGGTAAACACATTGCACGGGCACGCGAAAACGGTCGTGATAAAACCCGCTCCGAAGTATGCTATGATGTCTGACCAGCTCTTCCCAGCTTTTGATCAGTATATCTACTTCTATTCCCACCACATCACTACTGATTTGTTCTATATAAGCAAAAGACGCCGCACTATATAACCCATGGAACAGCATCCCCTCCTGTAATCCACTTAAACGATACAGGCCTTCTATCTGATCGCGCCGGGGCATGCCTGCTGATAACTCCGACAAAAAAGCCTTTAGCTCTTCGCCCTCCAATTCGATTTCCTCATCCCATTGCCTGGAGGTCAACAATCTATTTTCCCCATACAATGGTCCCGACTCTCGCTCCTGCATGGCAGCACTGAGCCTCATGATTGTCTGGTAGGTGAACAGGTCACCCGAATGCAACTCATAGCCCAAACGCAGGGCACGACTCACCACCTGAATCGAAATAATTGAATCACCACCCAGTCTAAAGAAGTTATCGTCAACACCTACACGCCCAACACCCAATACTTCCTGCCAGATATTACACAATACTTTTTCTGCTTCATTACGCGGAGCGATATACGTTGCCCCTGCCTGTACTGATACATCCGGATCCGGCAATGCTTTGCGATCCACCTTTCCATTCGGTGTCAGCGGCAACTGCTCCAGCTCCACCCACAATGCAGGAACCATGTACTCTGGTAACAGGGCTTTCAGATACGCTATTGTCTGCTCCTGCTCAAATACTCCTTTCACCACTACATACCCCACCAACCGCTTATTGCCTATACTATCCGTGTGAGCGGATACTACCGCATGACTCACCAAATCACTCTGCTGCAATACACTTTCTATCTCGCCCAACTCAATCCGGTAACCACGGATCTTCACCTGCTCATCGATACGGCCCAAACATGCAATGTTCCCATCCGGTAACCAGCGACCAAGGTCGCCAGTTCTGTACATCAGTTGATTTTTATGATAGGGATTCACGATAAATCTTTCTGCTGTCAATTCCCCCCGATTCCAATACCCACGGGCCAATCCG
>NZ_JBFTSK010000100.1:0-7265 GCF_056399985.1 Chitinophaga sp. 01L420 | reverse complement strand
ATGGTGCCGGGCTTATGGGTGCAGCTGGAGCAGATACCATTGACGCTATCAGGAAAAATAGATCGGCAGGCATTTCCAGATCCGGATGTATCCGTGCAATTGAAAGATCAGTATGAGGCGCCGCGCAATGTGGTGGAAGAAAAACTGGCRRYGATCTGGAAAGAGTTGCTGAAWGCRGARCGGATCGGTATTCATGATGACTTTTTTGAACTGGGTGGYCATTCGCTGCTGGCGATACGCTTGATTTCACTGATCCGCAAGGAGCTGTCGGCAGAGGTGTCAATCGGCGACGTATTTGACTATCCGACTATCGCTGGTCTTGCAGCGCAAATTGGAAATGTTACTGATTTCAGATTGCTGCCACCGGTGACGGCGCAGCAGCGACCAACATATATTCCTTTGTCTTTCAGCCAGGAACGCTTATGGTTGATTGATCAGCTTGAAGGAGGAGGATCGTATCATGTTCCCACTGTACTCCGGCTTCACGGAACAGTGGATGCAGCCGGACTCGAATATGCTTTGCGCACCATCATCAATCGTCATGAAGTGTTACGGACGGTGATCCTTGCGAAGGAAGGCAGACCATATCAACAGATGCTGGAAGTCGGGTTGTGGAAGCTCGATATTATAGACGGGGCAGGATATTCCGCAGATCAGACCTTATTACAGCAACGGATAGAAACATTGATTCGTACACCATTTGATCTGTCGGCTGATCATATGCTGCGGGGGCATTTGATCCGGATAGGTGATAAGGAAAGTATACTGGTGGTAACGATTCATCATATTGCCTCTGATGGCTGGTCGAAAACAATCATCGCGAGAGAGTTCGCAGCATTGTACCGTAGTTATGTAGAAGGTCATGTGACGGATTTGCCGGTATTGGATATCCAGTATGCAGACTATGCCATCTGGCAACGGACACATCTTACGGTTACTATGCTGGAGCAGAAAATGGTGTATTGGCGCAACTGCCTGCATGGGGTAGCGCCATTGATTTTGCCAACTGATTTCGTGAGACCTTTGGTGCAACGGTCAGAAGGAAGTGGTATGCTGTTTACCCTCCAGCGCGATTTAACAGATAGGCTGCAACAATTGTGTCAACAGGAAGGGGTGACCATGTTCATGTTATTACTAGCTGCATTTAAAGTACTGTTACACCGGTATAGTGGTCAGGAAGATGTATGTGTAGGAAGCCCGATAACAGGACGGCAGCAGCATGAAACGGAAGGATTGATTGGCTTCTTCATCAATACCCTGGTATTACGCAGTCAGGTATCAGGGGAGATGCGCGTGTCTGATTTATTGGCGCAGGTGAGGAAAATGACGCTGGAAGCCTATGAGCACCAGGAAGTGCCTTTTGAAAAAATAGTGGAAGCCGTAACAAAGGACCGCGACCTGTCAAGAAGTCCCTTGTTCCAGGTGATGTTTGTATATCAGAATAAACAAAACAAAGCAGGAGAAGACAATGGACAACTGCCAGGAATAAGGCAGTCCACGGAATTCTTTGAACATACTACGTCGAAATTTGATCTCACATTTTCAATAGCAGAAGCAGGAGAAGGATTAAACGGTAGCATTGAATATTGTACGGCGCTATTTAAGGAGAAAACCGTTACGCAGATGTCCGCCCATTTCAACCGGCTGTTGGAGTCGATGGTGGCCGGAATAGATGCCACAGTAGGAGAGTTGAATATGCTGACCATCGCAGAAGAGCGGCTGTTGCTCGAAGACCTCAACGGGCCGGAGGTGGCATATCCTGAAAATAAAACTGTGGTAGACCTGTTTGAAGAACAGGTAGCCAGCACACCAGAGGCTATTGCGGTGGAATTTGAAGACATGCAGATGAGCTATGCAATGCTGGATGAAAGAAGCAATCAGCTGGCTGCTTATCTGCGTAATGCAGGCGTGAAAGCAGAGACGTTGGTACCTGTTTGCCTGGAGCGCAGCGCGGAGATGCTGATAGGTATATTGGGTGTTCTGAAAGCAGGAGGCGCGTATGTCCCCATTGATCCGGAATATCCTGCGGATAGGATAGCCTACATGCTGGAAGATACAAACGCAAAAGTTGTGTTGACGAGTGCGGTCAGTGTCGGGCAGTTGCCTGTCGGGGAGGGACGGCAGGTTATAAGTCTGAATGGTGATTGGGAACATATCAGGCGGGAGGCGGAAGCTGCCGGAATAAAGAGGAATGTGATCAATCCGGATCAGTTGATGTACGTGATATATACCTCCGGCTCTACTGGTCAACCTAAGGGTGTAATGGTGCCACATAGAGGGGTGGTGAACCGGTTGTTGTGGGGGCAGGGTCATTACCAGTTGATGCCGGAAGATAAGGTGCTTCAAAAAACGACTTTTTGTTTTGATGTATCTGTATGGGAACTTTTTTGGCCACTGCTCACCGGAAGTCGGGTGGTATTTGCCAGACCGGGTGGGCAAAAGGAGAATGAATATCTGAGAGCGGTTATTGATAGCGCCGGAATAACAGTAATGCATTTCGTGCCATCGATGCTGGAGCCCTTTTTATTGGATCTGCCAGCCAAAGCGGAGACGCCGCTGCGAAAAGTTTTTTGCAGTGGCGAGGCGTTGACAGTGGCGGAGGTAAAGCTGTTTAAAGAAAAATTACCGGATACGGAATTACATAACCTATACGGACCTACGGAGGCTTCCATTGAAGTAACTCACTGGAGCCTCCCGGAGGAAATAGAAGAGATCAGGCGGGTGCCTATTGGCAGACCCATTGCCAATACAGGTATCCGCATTATAAGTGACGATAAAGCGCTGACACACCACGGAGGTATAGGGGATATTTATATCGCGGGTGTCCAGGTGGCACGCGGGTATTGGAAGCAGCCCACATTGACCGCGGAAAAATTTGTAGCGGATCCATACAGTAAAATAGCGGGAGCGCGGATGTATAAAACAGGTGACCTTGGCAGATGGTTACCAGATGGAAACATTGAATACCTTGGTCGGAAAGATGATCAGGTAAAAATCCGTGGTTACCGGATTGAGTTAGGTGAGATAGGGAATGTGCTGCAGCAGAGTGGCCTTGTTAATCAGGGTGTGGTAATGGCCCGGACAGGCGGAGATGGCAATAAACAGTTGGTAGGGTACATCGTAACGAAAGACGCTTTTGATAAGGAGCCCCTGATGGCGTATATGCGTGCACGTCTGCCGGAATATATGGTGCCGGGATTATGGGTACACCTCGACAAAATTCCATTAATGCCATCAGGAAAAGTAGACCGGCAGGCATTGCCGGATCCCGATGTGTCATTGATGCTGAAGGGGCAATATGAGGCGCCGCGCAACATAGTGGAGGAGAAACTGACCGTAATCTGGGAGGATTTGCTGATGGTAACACGTATCGGGATCCATGATAACTTTTTTGAATTGGGTGGTCATTCACTGTTGGCTACCAGGGTGGTATCGGCTATACGCCGGGAATTGGGATGGGAGGCAATGATCAGGGACATGTTCAGTTATCCAACTATTGCGAAGCTGGCCGGTCACCTGATTAGTAGTGAAAAAGTTGTATTGCTGCCGGCAGTGACGATACAGCGGCAATCAGCGCATATTCCTTTGTCCTTTAGCCAGGAACGCTTATGGCTGATAGATCAGTTGGAAGGAAGTCTGTCATATCATATTCCTACCGTACTTCGGTTGCAGGAAACGGTGGATATAGCGGGGCTGGAATATGCCTTGCACACCATCGTCAATCGCCATGAAGTACTCCGGACTGTGATCCTTGCGGAGGAAGGCCGGCCATATCAAAAGATCATGGAAGCCGGGGAATGGAAACTGGACATCATAGACGGAGGGGGATATGCACACGACCATACCTTGTTGCAGCAGCGGATAACGGAATTGATCCATATGCCATTTGATCTGTCGTCAGATCATATGCTGCGGGGCCACTTGATCCGGATAGGTGATCAGGAGAATATACTGGTAGTAACCATTCATCATATTGCTTCAGATGGTTGGTCAAGAACAATTATGGAGCGCGAGTTCCGCGAATTATACAGGAGTTATGTGGAAGGCCGTACGGCGGATTTGCCGGTATTAGAAATCCGGTATGCAGATTATGCTATCTGGCAACGGACGCATCTTACGGGAAGAATACTGGAGCAGAAAATGGTGTATTGGCAGAACCGGTTGCAGGGAGTATCTCCATTGGTCCTGCCAACTGATTTTGTGAGACCTCCGGTGCAACAATCAGCAGGAAGTGGGGTGCTATTTACCATTCCAGGGCCATTGAAAGATAAACTGCAGCTGTTATGCCAGCAGGAAGGTGTTACCATGTTCATGCTATTGCTGGCTGCATTTAAGGTGATGTTACACCGCTACAGTGGTCAGGAAGATATATGTGTGGGAAGCCCGGCTGCAGGGCGGCAGCAGCATGAAATAGAGGGATTAATGGGCTTCTTTATCAATACCCTGGCATTACGTAGTCATGTATCAGGAGAAATGCGCGTGTCAGATCTGTTGACACACGTGAAAGAAAGAACACTGGAAGCCTATGAACATCAGGAGGTGCCCTTTGAAAAAATAGTGGAGGCCGTAATAAAGGAACGGGATATCTCGAGGAGTCCCTTGTTCCAGGTAATGTTTGTATATCAGACCAAACAAAATAAAACTGGAGAAGACAGTGTTCAATTGCCTGGAATAGCAMAATCTGTGGAGGCTTTTGAGCATACAACATCAAAATTCGATCTCACATTTTCCATATCGGAAGGTACAGAAGAGCTATACGGCAGCATTGAATATGCTACTGCGCTCTTTAAGAAAGATACTATCATTAGCATGTCGGCACATTTTAATCAGGTGCTGACGTCAATGGCAGCAGGAATGGATACTACGGTGGGAGCGCTCCGCATGTTGACCATGCAGGAGGAACAGTTGTTGCTGGAAGGCTTGAATGGGCCGGTGGTGGCATATCCTGCACATAAGACGTTGGTGGATCTGTTTGAGGAGCGCGCAGTCAGGATCCCCAACGCTACAGCAGTGTTGTTTGATTCGCCGGATAAAACCAGCACGTTAACGTATCAGCAATTGAATGAACGTAGTAATCAACTCGCGCACTATTTAAAGCAAGAGGGTGTAACAGCAGAAACGCTGGTGCCTGTATGCCTGGAGCGTGGGATTGATATGTTGGTAGCCATATGGGGAATCTTAAAAGCAGGTGGCGCTTATGTACCCATTGACCCGGAGTATCCGGCAGCACGTATCAGTTATGTGTTGGAAGATACGGCAGCCGACATTGTTTTAAGCAGTACGGCCAGCTGTTCGAAGCTGCCAGAAAGTACCGCTTTTCAAGTAGTAAGTATGGATGGGGATTGGGATCTTATCAGCCGTCAGCCGAAAACGTCGGTGGCCGTGTCTCTTCATCCCGATCAGCTGGCATATGTCATTTATACCTCCGGCTCTACCGGCACACCTAAAGGAGTGATGAGTAAGCATAGTGGGGTGGTGAACCTGGTGTATAGCCTGGCAGGGCCTTTGTCGTTGCGGGAAGGTATTTGCGTTTATCAATTTGCCTCTTTTGGTTTTGATGCATCGGTGTTAGAAGTGTTCTGTACGATGTTATACGGGGGGCGGTTGGTGCAATCCGATAAAGAAACAATATTAGATCCGGGCATTTTTGTAGATATTCTTAACAGGCAACAGGTAGAATGGGTATTACTGCCACCAAGCTATCAGTCGCAGCTAAAGGGACCATTACCTCATTTGAAAACTATTATATCAGGAGGTGAAATGTTGCATGTGGGAGCGGCGGAAGAAATATTGCAGCAAGGGATCAGATTACTGAATGCGTATGGTCCGACTGAGAATTCTGTGTGTGCCATTTTATCGGAGCATCCTATAATGGAAGATGGATCGGTGACTATCGGTAAACCAATTGGCAACGTGCAGATATATATCATCAATGAGGAGGGTAGTTTGCAACCATTTGGTGTATCGGGAGAAATCTGTATTGGTGGTGTTGGTGTGGCGCGTGGCTATTGGCAAAGAGAAGCGTTGACAGCAGAAAAATTTGTAACGAATCCTTATAGTAAAATACCCGGAGCACGGATGTATAAAACGGGTGACCTCGGCTGTTGGCTGCCAGATGGAAACATCGAATACCAGGGGAGAAAAGATGATCAGGTGAAAATCCGTGGCCACCGTATCGAGCCTGGTGAAATAGAGCAGGTGTTACAGCAGAGCGGTCTGGTCACCCAGGCAGTGGTACTAGCTCGTGGTGACAGTGCCGGTAATATGCGGTTAGTCGGTTATGTGGTGGTGGAAGGAATTTTTAACAGAGAGGTGATTGTTACTTATCTGAAGGATCGCCTGCCGGAATATATGGTGCCGGCATTATGGGTGGAGTTGGCAGAACTGCCGGTAACACCTAATGGGAAGGTAGATCGTAAAGCGCTACCGGATCCGGAGATGTCGGAGTTGCTGAAGGAACAATATGTGGCGCCGCGCAATACAGTGGAAATAACATTGGCAGCCATCTGGCAGGAGTTGCTGGGAGTACAACAGGTAGGGATATACGATAATTTCTTTGAGCTGGGTGGTGATTCCATTATTTCTATTCAAGTGGTGAGTCGCGCCCGCCGTGCAGGCTACACATTGCGCCCCCGGGACCTGTTCGTTCAGCAAACAATAGCCGGTTTGGTAAATGTATTACAGGAACAGGACAGGGAGGACAGCGATGGAGAGCAGGGAAAACTTTCGGGCGTAAGCGGTTTGCTGCCTATTCAGCAATGGTGGTTGGAACAGGGGCAACCTTCGGTATCACATTTTAATCAGAGTATCTTATTAGGACTATCTAAAGAGATCAGCAGGGTAACGCTGGAGTCGGCGGTGCAGCAACTACTGCAACAGCACGATGTACTTCGCTTCCATTACCATCAGGGAACAGACGGCTGGGAGCAAACCTACGGGACTGCTGGAAGTATTTTATTGGGGGAAGATCTGTCGGAAGTAAATCTGTCAGCATTGCCGGAAATGATTACGGCAAGATCAGATTATTACCAGGGCAGCCTGGATATTTTAAAGGGCGACCTGGTGCGGATAGTGCTGTTTGAAACACCCGTGGAGGAGCCGCAAAACCGGT
This sequence comes from Chitinophaga sp. 01L420, assembly GCF_056399985.1. NCBI lineage: Bacteria > Pseudomonadati > Bacteroidota > Chitinophagia > Chitinophagales > Chitinophagaceae > Chitinophaga > Chitinophaga sp. 01L420. Next base: position 154 of record NZ_JBFTSK010000100.1, on the reverse strand, counting down.
TGTTAATGGTGGTGCATCATCTGGCGATAGATGGCGTGTCGTGGCGGATATTGATGGAAGACCTGTCGCTGTTGCTGGAGGGTACTCAGTCCGGACAGGCAGTGTCACTGGGCAGCAAAGGCCACTCTTACCGGCAATGGCAGGAAGGATTGGT
>NZ_JBFTSK010000099.1:0-7297 GCF_056399985.1 Chitinophaga sp. 01L420 | reverse complement strand
ATTTGCCGTAGCCTCCTCCAGCAGTCCGCTGGCTAATTGCCGGATTCTTTCTTTAAGCATGTAGCAACAATTTTTTTATACTGTCCTGTGATCAAAATTCTTTTACAAAAATATCATTTGTCAGGCGCGGATAAGCAGCAGTTACCCGGTCAATTTCTCCCGGATACCTCCTGCAACAATGCACCCGCACCTATATAATCCTCAAGTATACAATTTTTTATCCGGCCAAACAGTCCCCTACTTTTTAGTTCTATACCGACCACTGCCCTGGCAGGCCACCGGCAAAACCTTCATTCACAYTAAACCGGTAAGTGGTGAGCAGGTCCAGCGTCCCTTTCTCCCGGATACCAGCATAAAGGTAGATCTTCTCCCTTTAGTCATATCGGTTTACTATTCCTTTCCTGCCGGGACCAGTGCATTCACATCTTCCTGTAACCACCCATCAATACCACAGAAGCGGCATTGAAAAAAGTAAGTATATTTACTTAACTCCCCCAAACTTAATTGCTATGAGAAAATATTTCGTACTCCCGTTCCTGTTATTGAGTTATTGCTGTTACAGCCAGACTACCACCAAAGCTATTCTGCTGGAACAACTAAAAACAACACATAACAAAGCCGATTGGTTTGTACCGGTAAATACGGCCATAGAAGGCCTTACCCCGGAGCAGGCCAACTGGAAAGACAGCAGTGGTAATCACTCCATTGCGCAGCTTGTGAACCACCTCATTTTCTGGGATCTCGACCAGCTCCGGAAATTCAAAGGGCAACCAACTCCTCCCTTCAATGGTGATAATGACGCGACCTTTTCTCCTGCCACACAAGCCGCATGGGACGGTACCGTAAAAAGAATGGATAGTGTGTTAACCGCCTGGGAACAAGCGATTGAGCAGGCGGATGAAAAAACATTATCTTCCCATTATTCCGTGATTGCTCATATCGGTGCACACAATGCGTATCATATCGGGCAAATGTTATTTATCCGGAAGCAAAAAGGCTGGTGGAATCCGGCGAAAGGTGTGAAATGAAGATCCTTGCTACATCTGGGATAGGTAGATGTAAACAAGCCTCTTCTTATAATAATCTTTGCAAAAAATCCCGGTTTCTCCTATATTTAAGCCGATTTTCACGTTAGAAAGCAATAAGAAACCGTTTTTGCAAACTTTAGAGAATTAAATAAATGTTGATATTTTCCCGTTTTATTTCAAAAAATTCCTATCAATGGCAGTGAACAGAAGATCCGCGATCAAGCAGTTGCTGTACGTGTCGGCTGGCATGGCATTATTGCCCGCCTGTTTGCAACACACAACCAGGGCCTCCTTAACATTAAAGCATATTCAGGTAGATGGTGACCAGGAAAAGATGCTGGCAGAACTCGTGGAAACAATTATTCCCGCCACCACCACACCCGGCGCAAAGGAACTTTCCGCCCATCTGTTTACTTTAATCATGATGGACGACTGCTACAAAAAAGAAGAACAGCAACAATGGCTCAGCGGACTGAAAGCATTTGAACAAGCCAGCAAAAAACTAAACGGACATTCTTTCCTGGAAAGCACCGTTCCACAAAGAGAAGCATTGCTTACCTCCATGGAAGCCGGCTGGAACAACAAGGACGATGTTTCTTTCTTCTACAGAACAACCAAACACCTGACCATACAGGCTTACACCAGTTCAAAATATTTCCTGACCAAAGTAAACGTTTATGAGCTGGTACCAGCGCGTTTCAAAGGATGTGTGCCACTTAAACCAATTACCCGGAAGATTGCCTAACTATTAATAAGATGAGTAATAATAATACCAGTCTGCAAAATCGTACGTTCGATGCCATCGTTATTGGTTCCGGTATCAGCGGCGGATGGGCAGCAAAAGAATTTACAGAGAAAGGATTGAAAACACTGGTGCTCGAAAGAGGCCGTGATGTGAAGCACTTAAAAGATTATCCTACTACCAGCCAGTTCCCCTGGGAATTTCCGCACCGCGGGCAGGTACCACAGGAAATTAAAGATGCCAACCCATCGATCAGTCGCTGTTATGCATATAAAGAAGATGCCATGCATTTCTTTGTAAAAGACAATGATCATCCCTATGGCCAGCCCAAACCATTTGACTGGATCCGTGGCTACCAGGTAGGTGGTAAATCGCTGATGTGGGCAAGACAAACACAACGCTGGAGTGACTTTGACTTTGAAGGCCCTGCAAGGGATGGATTTGCCACCGACTGGCCGATCCGTTATAAAGACATTGAGCCATGGTACAGCTATGTAGAAAAATTCGTAGGCATCTCCGGTAATAAAGATGGTATTGCTCATCTCCCGGATGGTGAATTTCTGCCTCCCATGGAATTGACCTGCGTAGAGAATTATTTCAAAGATTTTGTAAAAGCCAATTATAAAGACAGACACGTTATTTATGCCCGTTGCGCTCATTTAACACAACCGCAACAGGTACACCTGGATCAGGGCAGAGGACAATGCCAGAAAAGAGATCTTTGCCAGCGCGGATGCCCGTTTGGCGGATATTTCAGCAGCAACTCCTCTACACTGCCATGGGCTGAAAAAACAGGTAACCTGACGTTGCGTCCTTTCTCAGTAGTACACTCCATCATCTACGATGAACAAAAAGGAAAAGCTACCGGCGTACGTGTGGTAGATACCAACACCAAAGAAATGATGGAGTATTATGCCAACGTTATTTTCGTGAATGCGGCGGCAGTGAATACCAATTTAATATTACTGAACTCTACCTCTCACCGCTTCCCTAACGGATTAGGCAATGACAGTGGGGTGCTGGGTAAATACTTCGCTTTCCATAACTATCGCGCACATATTTCCGGGCAGTATGAAGGATTTAAAGATTCCACTACCGATGGCCGGCGCCCTACCAGCGCCTACCTCCCCCGTTTCCGTAATGTCATGAAACAGGAAACAGATTTCCTCCGTGGCTACGCAGCAGGATTTTCCGGTGGAAGAGGCACCCATACAGATACCAACGGATTTGGTAAAAGTCTGAAAGATCAGCTGTTCAACAGTCAACCTGATGATACCTGGTATGTAGGATCACACATGATGGGTGAAACCATCCCTAAAGAAAAAAGCACCGTTACCCTTGATAGTAAACGCAAAGATGAGTGGGGTATTCCACAAATAAACGTTGATGTGGACTACGATGATAACGATGAAAAAATGATCAAAGACTTCTTTGAGCAGATGACAGAAATGTATACCAAAGCCGGCTTCACCAACATCAACACCAACGACTCTAAACAAGCGCCAGGACTGGATATCCACGAAATGGGCGGGGTACGCATGGGATTGGATCCCAAAACCTCCATGCTCAATAAATGGAACCAGCTGCATGCCTGCACGAATGTGTTTGTAACGGATGGCGCCTGCATGACTTCTACATCTACCCAGAACCCTTCTCTTACGTATATGGCGCTGACAGCAAGAGCGGTGGATTACGCTGTAAAACAGCTGAAGAAAGGAGAGATATAAATTACGCTCTGAATAAAAAAGCGTGTAAGCCAGCCCAGGTTTACACGCTTTTTATTTTACTTTGCAGCCATAGCGTTTAAATCAGCTCAGTATGAAACGATACTTTTACGCTGCTATCAGCACATTGCTTATTTTCCCCTTCATTGTAAATGCACAAATTCATAAAATGAGACCTTTAAATGAACTGATCAATACAACAGAACCTGGCTGGGAACTGGTACAAGAGTGGATTAAACAAGGTAGTAATCATATAGAAATACTGCCTAAAGATAATACCCGTGCGGAAGAAGCCTTATATCAAACCCAGGTAACCACGCGCTCTCCTATGGGGGCTATCATTTATGAAACTGGTGGTTTGCTGGTGGATCATGGCTGGATAAGAGTACTAGGCTCCGGTCACGAAAAACTGGATCGCAGTCTCCCAGTGTGGAATAAAGGCAAGTCGTATACACAAACCGGAGAACAGCCTTCTTTTCTATTAATTGCAGATGATGTAATTGGCGGTTTCTTCGCCATCAATAACGGCGGCCTCGCATCAAATGAAGGAATAGGCAGCGTATTTTATTTTGCACCGGATGCACTGGAATGGGAGAACATGGAAATAGGTTACAGCGACTTTATCGGCTTTTGCTGCTCCGGCGATGTTGCCGGATTTTATCAGCAATTCCGCTGGAAAGGCTGGCAGGAAGATATCGCGAAGATGAATGGTACAGAAGGTATGAGCTTTTACCCTTTTCTATTTACCAAAGAAGGAAAAGAGATAGAAAAAAACAGCAGGAAAGTCGTTCCCCTGGCGGAACTATGGTCACTGCAAATGGACATGAAAAAGCAACTGGGACATTAATCATCACCTGATGAGATGATTGTGGCGGCATAAAATGTTAAAATTTATAATGTCAGTCTTCGTGCAGCAATAATTGCTATACATTTAAACCCTGTAGCAATTAAAATTTTACACTAAAACTTCGTCATGTCCCACAACTTATTAAAAGGTAAAAAAGGAATTATTTTTGGTGCACTGGATGAAAAATCTATTGCCTGGAAGACTGCACTCCGCTGCGTAGCAGAAGGTGCGGAAATTGTTTTAACCAATGCACCTATTGCTATCCGCATGGGTGAAATCAATGAGCTGGCACAACAATGCAACGCACCAGTTATACCTGCAGATGTGACTAACATGGAGGACCTTGAAAACCTCTTCATCAAAACAAAAGAACACTTCGGTGGTGGCGTGGATTTCATCCTGCATTCTATCGGGATGAGTGTGAACGTACGTAAAGGCAACGACTATACGAATCTGAATTACGACTTCATGCATAAGTCGGTAGATATTTCTGCGATGAGCCTTCACCGCGTATTACAAACCGCTATTAAACATGATGCGATCAATGAATGGGGATCTGTTGTTGCGTTGACATTTATCGCCGCACACCTGGCCTTCCCTAACTATAATGAAATGGCAGATATTAAAGCCATGCTGGAAAGTATTACCCGTAGCTTTGGTTATCAGTATGGTATTAAAAAGCATGTACGTATTAATACCGTTTCCCAGTCTCCTACCATGACCACCGCAGGACAAGGTATTTCAGGCTTTGATGGCTTTGTAAATTATTCTGAAAAGATGTCGCCACTGGGCAACGCCACCGCTGATCAATGTGCAGAATTTACAGTTTCTCTCTTCTCAGATTATACACGGATGGTAACGATGCAGAATATATTTCATGATGGTGGTTTCTCCAGTACCGGTGTAACAGAAGCGGTCATTCAGCAAATGGCGAAATAGCTGTTAGCTGTTAGCTGTTAGCTGTTAGCTGTTAGCTGTTAGCTGTTAGCTGTTAGCTGTTAGCTGTTAGCAAAATGCAGCGGAGATGAACATAGTACATATGCTTGTATATATTATGTTCATCTCCGCTGCATTTTGCTAACAGCTAAAAGCTAAAGGCTAAAAGCTATTTGTTCTCCTGGCGATGTTTTCAACTCCAGTATATCTTTACTGATCGGATGTTTGCCTTTGGCATTGACATAACTGCCCTTACTACCCCAGGGTATCAATATTCGCAGCGTATTTCCTTTTTCACTCTGGATTTTTATGGAAGTAATTTTACCCTGTTTTTGCTGGCTGCTTATGAGGAACGCGCCTACGGCCCGTAAGTTGTCAAAGGATGCATCTTTTTCTTTTGGCCAGTTAGGGAATAAACGGATGGTACCATTATAGCTCTGCATCAGGCATTCATTGATCACTGCCGGCAAAGCAAAATTTTCAAACCAGATTCCCATATGTGACATATAGTCGAAAGCTGTTTGGTCATTATAACGTCCGCCGGTTTGCATCACCATATCTGTGGCGGTGCCATTTGGCAACAAAGAGTAGCGCACCTGCCGGCTGAAACGATCCAGGTCCAGTTTACCTATGCGGGCTGCCTGTAAAGGTTGCATCACCAGGTCGTTGCCGCCTTCATTTTGCTGGTGCAACAGGGTATTATTCAAAAGCTGCGCAGTATCTGCCGGGGAATCCAGCCCATGCTCTTCTCCGGGAAATACGGTTACCAGCGGATTAGGCAGGTTATAGACTACCTGGTCATGTTCTTCCGGAACAGACACCAGTACCTTTCCGTATTTCTCAGACATCGCTGTGGGATAAGCCGGATAATGTGCCAGGATATCTTTTATGTCTGCCAGCAGCGTTTGTTCCTGACCGTTAGTCCCCATCACGAGGGTGGCCTGTTCAAAAGCCCTGAATATAAATTTGGTCAGGGTAAGGTCTACTGTACAATCGTAATTATACTTAAAGCCAGTTCTCAGCCCATATAGTTCCGGCGGCACCGTAGGGAAAATATGATAGCGGTCGTCTTTCCAGCGATTACCACCGTGTGCATCGGGTCTTTTCATATAGGCCACCAGGAATTCTACAGCGGCTTTAATAGGCTCATAAGCCCTGTTGCGTAAAAAGGTGGTATCTCCTGAATAAATATAATGCCACCACAGTCCTTGCACGGCCCAGGGCGTTTCACATACTTCCCAACCCCAGTCAGGCACGGGATAAGGATTCATGGTCATGGCTACCGGAAAGGCAGAATGCGGGAAGTAAGCACCCGGGAGATGATAATACTCCTGTGCCCAATTCCTGCTCACCGGCAGCAGCGCTTCTATCAGTTGTACATAAGGCAGGTTTTTCTCCGTGTGATTGCTGGAGAAGGTTCCCCAGAATGGCTGCTGCGTGTTGTAGTTCATGTGATAGTCGCCATGCCAGGCAGTTCCTATTTTATTATAGCTCCAGTTGGCAAAAAGCCCGGGGCAGGTAACGCCTTCTTTTGCCGCACAGTTCAGAAAATAAAGATTGCGGTACCAGGTTTCTTCCAGGAAATCATCGCCCAGTTTTACAGCGGATTTATTCCAGTAGTCTGACCATATCTGCCGGTTTTCTGCAGCTACCTGCTGATACAACTCAGCAGAAGGTGAGGGCAATGCCGGCATGTCTTTATTCACTACGGTATTCAGTCCTTCCTGTAAAGTAACCACTGCCTGAAAGCTGCTGCTCGCTGCCACGGCTGCTTCCAGCGGCGCCATTGCCTCCGGGTTACCACTCCAGTTGATACGCGATTTTTTAGATAAAGGACCATTCACCTGTACGGATAAACGAAAAGCTTTGTCCCTGGGATCGCCTGCTACCGGATTGTATTTTTTAGGCTCCAGTGAAGGCATTGTCTGCCGGAAAGAAAGTATACCGGCAGACAAATCTGTTACGGTTGTATATTTCGGGAACTCTTCGGGTGTGGAAGGATCTGCCATCATCTTCACCC
>NZ_JBFTSK010000098.1:0-13777 GCF_056399985.1 Chitinophaga sp. 01L420 | reverse complement strand
ACATAAGAGCGTGCGCTGACTCAATAAACAATATTACTAAGTATCCCAGTTCACCATTGCCCTATTTTTTAGGAAACTCTTGTTTAGACTATGAGAAAAAGTATTGGATGAATATTCATAAGCCTTTGCTCATAAGAAAGGAAATTGTTGATAGGGTTAAAAGTGCTAAAGCAATAAAATATATCTTAAATTATGGAGACAGAAGAATCACTGAAAAGTGTGGGAGACAACCCGATTTTGGTAATGGGTTAGTTTACTATCGAATTGAATTGTTGGATAAATCTTTTTCGGACTTACTGCAAGAAAGACTTAGGACGCTGGAGAAATAGGAGGAAGCGCATTATTATCCATTTGGGCTGACAATGGTGGGGATTAGTTCGAGTGCGTTGAGGAGGGCGAATTACGCGGAGAACAGATTCAAGTATAATCGGAAAGAGTTGCAGAATAAGGAGTTCGGCGAGCTGGAAAAAGGCACAATACCAGCTAATTTAATGCAACAATTTTCCAGACTGGAAAAACTTTCTCCTGCTCATAAAGATCATATAATCGCTGTGATCGATGCCTTTGAGGCAAAGGAAAAACTTTATTCAAAAATAAGAGGCCCTTGCGAATAGCAAGGGCCTCTTATATAAGGTAACCACAACTGTGGTCTAACCGCCTTATTACCCCCAAATTTCTATTTCGGAATCGGCGGTAACCATTCACTAACGGAAGGCACTGTACGGCCAGGAGCAGCACCGGGACCGGCATTGTGGCCACTACTATCCTGTGTCATCTGCCAGTTGAGCGTGTATAACGTATGCCACATGTCCACATTGATTTTCGCCGCCGGAATATTCGGTGTGGTGACAAGCAGGTTACCTGCGGGAGCACCTTTGCCATATTGATAAATGGTCATATTGTAATCGCCGGGTGCAGTGCCTGAATTGTTGTAGTAGAGTACGAACAGAAATGTAGAGCAATTGTCTCCCACGGCTGCCAGATCCAGATAGGTAGCATTGGTTGGCAGGCTGAGGGTAGGCGATGCGCCATTATTACCGGAAAAGCAATTGACGGGGTTTCCATTCAGATCAAATGCCTGGATCCGGGCAAGATTAAAACCACTTGAGGCAACCTGCTCGAGGACGAGGATGGTGCCATCATGAGAGCAGGTGACCGCAATGGGAGTGAAAAGAAGGCCGGCCCTGCCGCCGCTTCCGTTAAAGTTCAGCGCCTTCCCTGCAAAAGCCCGGGCCAGTGGAATATTGTTGTCGGCAAGCCCTGGATCATCTGGAAGAGGGGTGATCATCATCTTACAGTATTTTTGACTCACACCTATGATATGTTTGCTGGGGTGCAGGGTGACCGAGTCCGGGAAATAAGGGAATCGTCCATAACTGTTTTGGCCGGTGGACATATCAAACGACGGGGAGTTATCATCCAATATGACCTTACGTAAATGATAGCCGCCACCGGTATCCAGGCAGCTCCCGATATCTTCGCTGTTACAGGATTTACGCGGGTCAATGTAGTAGTTGCCTAAATCAGGAGATTGCGGATCAGGAACCGGCAGGTTATTTTTTAATACAAAATTCCCATTATCCATTTTGAATTTAGGTGGGAAACTATCATATATCAAATGCGACAATCCAGATAATGCGCAGGTAGGAAATTTTACTGCATTCATATCCATTCCGGGAATATTAATATTCTGAAATGCATAGAGCTGCCCATCGGAATGATTGGAACAATCTGTAATCCCTAATCCGGCGGCTTTCCAGGAAAGACCTACCATACCATAGCGCTGGCTGATGGCAAGGCCCATCCATTCCGAAATAGCATTCCCTGTTTGACTGTTATCGGCATTGGAAAGCGTTCCTGTGGGAGGTAAAGATTGCGGCATCCAACTATACTGACCGGAATAACCCAGTATAGCTGTATGAATGTAAACCGATTTGCTATTCAGCGGTATGGGCACCTGGACCAGGTACAAAGTAATGTCGGCGGTGTGCTGTTCATCGTTTTCCAGCACCCCGGTAGTAGCTTTACCGGCGGTCCAGTTATCGATATAAAAATCTACCTCGAACTTAACCTTGCCACCAAGCGTATTTTCGAAACTGGCACTCAACGTAGTGGGATAGCTGGATGGATCAAGAGGTACCTGGGATGAAGTAATGCTGGGACGGTTCTGATCCAGGTATATCATTTTGGCAACGTAGCTGGCCTTTGCGCCTGAGGGGACAGCAGGGAATGTATGGTGACCGGGATCAGGATGGATCGTGAGGGTGCTGGTAATGGTGGTGGAAATGTTGTTGGAAATCATCCAGGGGCTGTCTACCACCTCTACTATTGTTTGCGACATTTGTGCAATATCGGCGGCGATATTTACGGCGACCATCACCCAGCCGGCAAAGGGTATTTCATCTTCTATTTCGCCTTCCACGATTTGCTTTTCGCACCAGACCAACAGTTTTGTAACCGCCTTACTGAAAATAATCTGTCCGATCGTAGAAAATTCAACCCAGTTAAGCTTTTTGTCGACAAGCCCCACATACAGAAAATCTCCGCCAAAATAGGTAATCCCAAGGGCAAGAGCCGCTGCAATAAATTTTGAGTCGTTAAATAAAGCATAGGCTGGCTTCCAGCTTTGCCCTGCCACGCCTACACCCATGAATATGGAAGGCAGCACAAAATTCAACATGGCGGTTGTTACACCGCCAATAACGGCACTCTTGGGATACTGATTTTTGCCTGTTCCCAGGCCACAGCCATAAATATTAGCAGAAACGGCGCCTTCGGGGAAAGTGACCTTTACGGTGAGCGTTCCGGGAAACTTAGTATCCGGCACGCCAAATATGGTATCGATAGGACTTATCCAGCCAATAAACCGTAAATCATCATAGTCCAGTTGCAGGTCTGCAACAATTTCGGCAGATAGGCCACCATCATCGGGTTGCCAGTCTGGTGTACTCATCGCATTATCATCTGCATCAACAAACTGGATATAGGCGGCCAGGCAACGGATATAAGTATTTGTCATTGTTATCTCAACCTGGCGCTTACCTGAGTCGATCACTTTCATACTTGTTTCAAGGCCATATGTTGGGTCTGTAGTTGCAAGGGCTGCTGTCCAGTGGTCGTCTTTTCCGGCACGGGTTTTCAGACTAACGGGCATGTATACACCTGCTGCCATCTCTGCATTATCGCCGGCAGATTTTACGCTGGTGCCTTCCTGTAAAGTCCAGCTTGTTCCCTTCAGACGGGCATCGTTCTTGGTACTGACTTGTACGGCCGTCATAGCCTCTCCGGCAGCTTTGATGGTATCGGTAGTTGGGGTGAGGAGTTGCTGTGGCCCCATGGCGTCTGTATCAATGGGCTGATAGTTGGCCCATCCGGAGTTAACTGTGGGAGGACCGGCAACAGCCATTACACCAGCAAGCGTTTGTATTAGACCATAAGTAATGGGTGCTTTAAACTGGTCCATGTGTTCACTGATGTAGTTGAAGATAGTAGTGTCTCTTGTGTTAAGATCTCCATGATGACGTATCAGGGTTTCGGCGGTTGTTCCGTAATCACTATGCTTTACTTTGACGCCTGGCTGTTCATTTTTCATTGCGCCGTTTCCGGTTGTCTCGTTGGGAACGGCCAGGATATCTACATGATGGATACCGGATTTGCCGGGAAGGGTGTTGGTTTTATTTTGATGCCGGATGGTATACCGTATCACTGTTCCTTGTGGAATATGGACCGGATGCGGTGTATAGTGTGTAAGGGCGCTGTCTTCCAAATGGGCCAGCGAAGGGTGTTCCTTCCTGGCTTTCGACCGCGATTCAGCCGTGTGTTCAATGAGGGGGTGTTTTTCTCCGGCAATATATACCCAGTAGTCTTCCCCCGGCAATTTATCTGAAAGGTTTGTATGAAAAATATAGGCCGTGGTGGCTTTGCTGGTGGGAGAGGAAGCAGTAGACTGCATTTGTTCAACGGACATAAAAAATATTTTAAAAGTTTGGAAGATCAGTATGTAAGCGTGTCGGCAGCAATGCCTGGAAGCCCGTGTGCACCAGACTTTCCTGAACAGTTTTTATTAGGATTGGAGGAGCTGGGGCCACCATTTCCTGCCTTCCCGGCCGTACCGGGGTAATGAACAGGCGTTCCCGTAACGGTAGCACTATTGCCTTTGAGCACAATTCCTGCTGCAAGTCCGCCATTGCCACCTGCACCACCACCTGCACTGTAGGCGCCAAAGCCACCATTCCCCCCATTGCCGCCACGGGCGGGAGCAAATTTATCAGTAGTGTCTACTACCAGCTTAGCATCAACCAGGACAATACAAAAAGAAGCACCACCCTGAGCGCCGCCACCGCCGGCACAAAGCGCATAGCAGGAATTAGAGGAACCAGTACCGCCGTTTCCTCCCGATGTTCCGAGCCATCCAAAAGGAAAAACGCCCGCATCGCCTTTGACACTGCCATTAGCCGCTCCTCCATCTCCACAATTAGCATAGTCGGCCCCATGACACATAAGGCAACATGACATGGTACCTGCTGCTCCATCTGATCCATCTGCTGCTACGGCTCCGTTTAAATTCACATTGGACATCGTGATGGTGCTTCCCTTAAATGCCTGCAGCACAGTGGTTGCTATCCTGGTTGATCGGGGAGATGCGTTCAGTATAAAATTTTCAAAACTGACGTTTACCGGATTGTCGATAATAAATATTGGAAGGCCCATTTCAACAGCTCCAACCCATGTTTGGCCTCCTGTAGGCTGCCATTGAGGGTCCAGGCCTCCGATAAAGGTGAGATTTTTGGAAATCTCTATTGGTAATGGTGGATAATACTTTCCATATCCCACCGCCACCACTCCATTGTCAGGCGCTTTCTCTACAGCCGCCTTGAAGGTCTTACAGGGGTGGCCGGAAGTTCCGCAACTATTATCATCTGTACCATCGAGAGATAGATATACCGTATCTGTACTTTTTTTACCAGATGCCTTGGTTATTCGCGGTGCAGGTGTTTTACAAGGAGAAAATTTCACTTTATTCAAATCTGCCCCGCGGAAAAAACGCTTTAGGGAACAAGGCAGCACCGTTCCTTCAAAACTGGGAGGTTGAGGGTTCAGCGAGTCCCGTATCTCTATTAATCCAAAAAAAGCATCCGTTAAATTGGTTTGATTGAAATTGGTTGCACTTGTATTGGCATAACTAAACACTGCTCCTTTAAGGGAAGCCCCGGTAAAATCTGCTTGCCTGCAATCCGCATTCGAGAAATTTGTTTGTATGGAACCGGATAGCTTTATTTTAATAAATCTCCTGCAGGAGCTTCCTCTTTTCATAAAAAAAGTTTAACAATTAATAAAGTATTATCGTAACACGGGTTTTACCTGATTGGCCTGACGTGGATTGGTATTGCAACCAGGATCACTTTTACCACATTCGGAAGAATTTAAAAACTGTTGTCCGTAACTATCAGTTAATCCAAGACTACTACAGTCGAAGGTGGTATTACAAGCCAGATTTAAAAAGGTGAGATTTGCATTGCCATCGTCATAGATAGTAGCGAGATTACCAATTGTTGTCAGGGAATTATTTTCGAGGAAAATGGCAGTGAGCACCTTTAGCTTGCTTAAATCACCTACTTTGGTAAGTTTGTTGTAAGAAAGATCCAGGTAATTCAAATAATACTGATGCGAAAAGTCCTGCTGGCCAAGCTGATTATAAGAAGCATCAACAAAATTCAGATAACAGTCTGCATCGAACTGAAGGGTGGTGAGCTTATTGCTGGAAGCATCCAGGTAGATCAGGTTCAATAGGCCGCGAAGGTCCAGAGAAGGCAGGTTGTTATTRGCAACTTTAAGTGTAGCGAGTTGTTTCAAATGCCTCAATAAGCCGCCATCGCTAATGTTATTCTGACTTAGATTAAGCGTACGAAGGTTTTTAAAATACTGAAGCCCCTCCAGGTTGCTGATGTTATACCCCGCACAATTAAGTGTCAGTACCTTTACGGCCAGCGAATCTGTAATGACCTTGGTATTGTCTCCATTAAAAAGCTCATGAACAATAGCCGCCCTCAAGTTGGGATCGGGGAAGTGAATGGTACCCACGGTATCTTGTACGCCGCCGCCACAATTCGGTTTTATCCATACTGTTTGTGCCGTATGTTGTGAATTACAATGAACGGTATTCCAGTTGGGCACAATCCATTGCTGGCCCTGACACTTGGCGTTTTCACCATTGGGGCAGGTAACGGGAGCGGTTAATTTGGGTAATACCGTTGCTCCATACTGTTTTTGATTAATAGTAATAGTACCGCAAAGAGTTCCATCCAGATTCTGGCAACAAGAATCCGGGGGGAGCATAACCGCATCTGCAAAATTAGCATAAAGAACCGTTGCATTGGTAAAATCAGCTCCACCCAACTGCGAACAGCTTAAATCTACGCCAGCCGCACCTGAGTCAGCCAGTAGTTTGGCCGTATTAAAGTCAGCATTCTGGAGAATGGCGCTGGTAAACAATACGCCTTGCAGCGAACTATTGTTAAAACTGGCCCCCGGCATTACCGCTCCCGTAAAATCGGTTGTTGCCATTGTRCAATTGGCAAACTGTGTACGGATAGCAAATACATTGTTAAAACGGACGCTGTTTAACGAGGCTTTATTGAAAGAAGATCCCGATATATCTGCACCTGAAAAATCAGCAACACCATAAGTTCCCGCTGAATTAAAAAAGGCATTATCAAAAGAACAGCTATCGGCATGAGCACCTCTCAATAAAGCGCCTGACATCAAAGCAGCAGAAAAGTTCCCACGATCTAAAATGGCATTGTTCATAGTAGCCCCGGAAAAATCGGCGTTACTATTGTTGGCGCCAGTGTAACATTTGACATCTGTTAGATCTGCAAATACCAGACGGGTACCTCGTAGCTTTGCATTGAATAGCAAAGCGCCTGATAAATTGGCGTAACTCAGGTTAGCATTGGACAAGTCCGCACTTGACATAATACACCTGCTAAAATTAAAATGCGAAAAATCATTTCCCTGCATTTTGGCGCCGGTAATATTCCTGGAAGCAAAAGAAAATGTTTTGGCGTTAAAGCCTGATATCCTGCAATGACTAAGATCCGTATACGACCAGTTTGCGGTAGACCACCGCGCAAGAGGAAACTGGCCCAGGACAAGGGCTGTACCCACAAATTTTGTCCGGGCAGAATCAGCAGACGGTTTGATGGTCATGAATGGGCCAAATTGTACCCCTATCATTTGGGCATTTGTAAAATCTGTAGCAGTAAATTCAGCGTATTGCAAGTTGGCGTCCTGCATTTTTGCACCTTGAAAATTGGTATGATTGAGGATGGTGCCAGATAGATCAACGTATGATTTTGCCGATTTCTGCATGGTGGCATTTTTGAAATTGGCGCCTGTCAGGTCCATGTTCTGAAATTGGGCGCCATTGAGTGTCGAATTTGTAAAGTCTGCGCCTATTAGTGCGCCCTGGGACATAGTTGTAAAATTATAATCAGTCATATTTTTCCCCGAAAAATCAAGATGTTTATTCGAAGGATTTTTATGCTGGGCCAGCCCACTAAAAGGCAGCGTCGACAACGTTAGCAATAAAAACAGCGAGAAGGTTTTCATAAGATGATAATGATAGGATATGACCCAGGAAAAATGACAACCGCCAGCTAAAACATTCCGCAGGAGAGGAGCTGGGTATGATGCAGAAAAAGTGGGTCAGATCAGGTGATTCATATTAACTGATGCAGCATGGATATTCCATTGCAGCATCAACTTGTGATGCTGCCGAAAAAAATGATATTACATGGGTTGTTGTTAAGCGTTACAGGTTAGTGGGCATTAACATCCCGTGTGCTATGTATTGAACATATACAGCAGATTAGGATACAAATATGCCTGATGCCTGAATTAAACGGATACCGTCATGGGAGTACTGGGTTATTTGAGGGTTTTAAAATAGTTCTYAGGATATGTAACCGGTGTAACTTTTCTGTCATAGCACCTTTGCTGATCTATGACTGGAGTGCTATACCATTTGATTGTCTTCCTGTCTATACTGAGTATATCTCAAAAAGCTAAAACTAAACTATTAAAACTTTTCCAATGCGAAAAATATTTTTTTTTGTATTGGAAATAAATGTTGAGTAAACAATTATTTAATTAAGATAGCTTACCTTATATATACAGAAAGGATAGCGGTCTAATTATTTTACTTAGGCCGCTTCATAATTTAGCCGGTCTGTCTTTTATCACATGAAGAACTGCTCTGAAATAATTTTACCATCTTTTACATGATATACGCAAAGCTCATTCATCTTTACACGGTCTTTGTCAATCAGTTTGATGTCCATAGTAAGTACAAAGGATATGACATTACCCGCAATCAATGGTGTTGAAACAGTAGTGCCATACCTGGCTATTAATGTAATTGTAATATCTTGGCTTCTTCATAGATTTAGGGTAGTTTAAAATTTCACTTCAATTGATTTGAATTAACCCAATCAAAAAAAGGAAACATGACATTTGGACAATGGTTGCAAACGCTTACGAAAAGCAGTCAAAGTAGTTGTTAACCCCAAACCAGCTGACCCCGTATACACTGTTCCGGTAAATGTTGTATGTGGCAATACGGCAATAGCAGTATCAAACTACCAGGCGGGTATAAACTATAATGTTCGTCTGAGATATAGTGGTATTCAGGGGCTTGTTTTAGATACATCATATGTGGTAATGAATACCGGTAATTTTATCGTACGGGATATCAATTATGTCACACATGCCCAGGTAGATATTTCTGTGCAGGCAGTAAACGCCATTACAGGGTGCCGGTCGGATAGTGTTCAGATGGGCTTTATCTATGGCGGCCATGCCGGTGCACCCAGTGTAAGTACGGACAGTGTAACTATCTGTAAATTTGATAGTACTACTTTACATGCTTTTTATCCACCGTCACTTTATGCCACATTCCATTGGTATAATGCAGCTGTTGGCGGTAATTTGTTATTCACCGGTCCTGATTACAGGGTTAGTCCGGCAGTTACCACCACTTATTATGTGGGAAAGGCTTCCTGGTTTCGGAGTTGTGAATAGTCTTTGGCTGTAAAAGCAATGGCCAACATTAACTGTCGGCCATTGCTGCAGGAAATCAGTTTTTTTATACTAATGCTCCAGGAAAAATAACATCGTATTAATAATATAATCAGGAATTGCTTTTGCATGCGCTTTATCCTGAATAGGTAAATATTGTACATCTGCACCTCTGTTTTTCATGGCATTATAAGCATGGAGGGTATTAAATGGAGGAACCAGTTCATCCGCAGTGGAATGTACCAGTAATACAGGAGCTGCCGGTTTCCAGTCATAAATATCATTTTTGTGCAACGCATTAATAAGAGCAGTATCTGTTCCATTCAATACCGCATTTTTAAATGATGGCTGCAAAAGATCTGTAGGGTTGGTGGGTAGCGTAACAGTAAAAAGATTATGATTCGTAAGTTGTGTTGCATATGGTTCATAAAAGAAACTGTTCAGGGGTCTGTTTAATCCATAAATTCTGTTAAATGAAAGCAATACCCATATCCGGCTTTGCATATAAAAAGTATCATGAACTGCACCTGAGTTCAGCCACTCTTTGGCTGTTTCTGTAGCATCGTATGCACCAGCTCCAAAAGAAGATGCTGTTACTTGCAGTGATGGAATCTGCTCCTGAATCAGTCGGTGTGTTGCCATAGCCGCAGCACCACCTTCTGAATAACCTGCCAGGTATAATTTATTATCCCAGTTAATATGCTTGTCTGCCAATACTTCTTTAGCAGCATTAATCATATCGGCTGTTGTGCTGGCAAGCGAAGGAGTATACTGATACGGATGCAGTAAATTGGAAGTGGTTCCATACCCGATATAATCCGGTATCACCACAGCATATCCCAATGCAGCTATAAGAGGTACCCAGGTTTGTACAAGTGAACCGTCTTTAAAGTTGGAGGCAGCCTGTGTTGGGTCAATAACTGTTCCATTATCAAAGCTGATCAATGAAACATGATCAGCATATTTCGGTAAAATCATTAATCCGCTTGCTTCTACCATTGTGCCATCTGTGTTGGGCGTAAAATAAGTAACCTTATAAACTCCTACCACTAAACTGACAATATGTGTCCATAGGGAGTTAGGATCAATCCCGTTTACAGTTGATGTGGTCCTTGCATTAAGATTTTCTCTTTTTATTTCCTGTTCTCTGAGTAATTCAACCCTGGGTTTTAAATGCGCTTTTTTATCAGGATCAATAGCGCTTTTTTTGCATCCTGTTATCAGTAAGCCGGCAACCAGCAATACTGAAAAGGAAATTCTGGATAGTACGGGGTGCATCATGATTTTAAGGTTTTTAGGATTGGAGGTTAAGATAGAGTGATTATTTTGATAGTTCCATGGTTAACATTCCAGGTGTTTAAATGTTCATTGGGCAACAAGGATTCAATAAAAAATAGCACACTGGATGGTCATCAAAATAGTTCAGATTCAAATCTCGTGCATTATGCCTGAATATAGCCCGCAGGAAAATAGAAATTATTGTTGTTGGAATGAATCCGGGATACTGAAGATAATAAGAATTGAAAATTTATGCAAATGACAAAAGCTACCGTCATAATGGACTTAATTTTCCAGGTAGGTAATTTACTGATTCAAAAAGGAGCCGGCTCCTTTTTCATAAACGAGTGACGGGGATAGGGAAACATAAAAGAGATGAGCGAAGAC
Source organism: Chitinophaga sp. 01L420 (assembly GCF_056399985.1). Classification (NCBI taxonomy): domain Bacteria; kingdom Pseudomonadati; phylum Bacteroidota; class Chitinophagia; order Chitinophagales; family Chitinophagaceae; genus Chitinophaga; species Chitinophaga sp. 01L420. Next base: position 3,034 of record NZ_JBFTSK010000098.1, on the reverse strand, counting down.
CAGTGCCCCTGTTTGCACGGGTCTTCGCTCATCTCTTTATCATAGAAACGCTAGTTCTTTTTTAAGTAGGTTTTATTCCCGTTCTTATTAATGTAGTACTGTCCTCCGCGTGGGCCCTGGTAAATTGTTCTACCTTTGGCATCGGTACCTATTGCCTGATCGCTGGTATTGGTGTTAGCGGGTGCAGGCGTATTTACGGTAGCGGGCTTTTTAGTAGTAGTGGCCCGGGTGGGAGCACTGTTGCCAGGCGCAGTCACTGTAGGACGGGTAGTGGTAGCGGCAGGTGGGGTAGTGGCCTCCCTGCTCTTTTTCACTCTTGTTTTTTTGGGTGCATCCGTCGCGGTAGCGGTGGTAGCTGCAGTCGCAGCTGTGGGTGCCGTAGCCGTTACTTCTTTACTTTTCCTGGTCCTTGTTTTTTTGGGTGCATCTGTAGTAGTGGCAGTTGCATCTGTTGGTGCTGCGGTGGTTACCTCCTTGCTTTTCCTGGTCCTGGTTTTTTTAGGTGCATCTGAAGTGGTAGCGGAAGTAGCGTCTGCCGGAGCAGTAGCGGTGACTTTAGGGGCTTTGGTTCTTGTTTTTTTGGTAGTGGTTGTAGCTTCATCTTTTGTGTCAGTGGCCTTATTGGTGGCCTGTTTCTTTTTCTTCTTTTCTGCTTTGGAAGCCTTCTCTGTTGTTTGTGGCGTGGTGGCGTTTTGGGCATGGACTTTCATCGTTCCAGCCAAAAGTGTACCTACCAGCAACAGCATGGTGATTCTTTTCATAGCAAGATGATTGGGTGTTGATGAATAAAAGAACTCTCTGGAAAAAAATGACAATCAGGGTGTACGTATGTACCTGCAATTTATGGTATTTTTTACGGTTAACAGGATGACTTTTAGCTAATGATGGCCAGCATATGGGAAATGGCATCGGGTGCATGCAGGGCGGCTGTTTGACTCGTCCTGATATAGCTATCAATACACTATGCCCCCTTCAGATACTCTCTAACCTCCTCTTCGCTCAAGCCGGTGTATTCACAAAACTCGGATACTGAAATGTATTGCCATTGCGACTTCCTGAACATTTTTCTCAGTTTTTGCATGAGGATTCTGGCGGAGCGGTCGCTCTTGCCAAACATGTTTTGAATGTCTTTGGTGTATATCACCATCCTTTGAGGTACGTTTTTCGGCATAATCCGGTAAAAAGCGGCAAGAGCGGAACCTTCGTTTTTTCACACACTTGCCTGTGAATAATTTCGCATTGTACTTCGAAGTGCAGCCTATCTGATCAGATGGAACGCTTAAAAGGCATAGCGATGAAAACTGCCTTTTTTTTAAACGAAAACATTTTAACTATGAGTAAACAAGATGGATTGCTCCAGTTTAATGGCGCAATGGAGAACCTATCGTTTTACAAAACAAAACGTGGGTATGCAGTCAGAAAAAGAGCCGGTGTATCAGTTGGGCGGATTTCTTCCGATCCTCTATTCCAACGTTCCAAGGAAAATGGCCAGGAGTTTGGCCGTGCTTGTAAAGCCAGCAAATTGCTTCGTGCGGGCTTCCGTAATATGATTGATAGGGTAGCGGATAAAGGGGTAGCTACCCGACTCACCAGGGAGTTTTCGAAAGCAATAAAGGCCGATGCGAAAAGTGATCGCGGTTTACGTAATGTCATAGATGGAGAGGTTGGATTCATTGAGAACTTTGAGTTTAATATGAACAGCGTAATGGATACGTCGCTATTTGCGCCTCTAACGGCCACGCTTGACCGTGTGGCGGGAACAGGAAGCATTGTAGTACCTCCATTTATTCCGACAGAGGGTGTTGAAGCTCCTGATGGTGCCACGCACTTCATTCTCAGATGTGGCGTTTGTGGGATCGACTTTACAGGAGAAAAATATGAAAGTGCAGAAGCCGGTAGCGGTGTATTAATACTGGATAGTAATAATACCGCCCCGCTTACGCTTACCGCCACAATTTCTCCCAACAGCACCTTTCCATTGTTCCTGGCACTAAGCATTGAGTTTGTGCAGGTGGTAAATGGAAAGTCTTACAAACTGTCGAATGGTTCATACAATTCCATGAAGATGGTGGCGGTATCCGCCTCAGCTTAAGGGAATGTAATTTTTCATCTTTAAAACAAGTTTTATATGGAATTAATTCAGCGATTAGTAGCCCCCACACCACCATTCTTTAGGAAGGTGCGTAATATCGGTCTAATACTCACTGCTCTTGCAGCGGCAGTGATAGGGCTACCCATACAGCTCCCTGAAATAGTGGGAAATGTAGCTGGTGTACTCGCCGTAGCAGGCAGCATCATGACAGGTGTAAGCCAGGCTGCTGTGCAAAAGGAGTAGCCTCGCTTTGCTGTCTGTATTGAGTACAGTTGCAACAACTCCGTATAGTTACCAGGCCCCCGCATTTAGCGGGGGCTTTTTTACAGCTTGTTTTTAATCATGAAAGTAATTAGTCTTCTTGGGGTAACTGCCAGGCGGATTTTTCGGGGAGATTTTTTAATAACCATTGTCGTTTTATTTAGGGTTAATAAATGATAGACATTTCTAGAGCGTACATGGAATGTAGCAAGGTTATTTTTTCATTTTCAAAATTAGAATGCTATTTTGAGAAGTTTGTTAATATATGTGACAATTTTTAATCAGCCCAGGGGACGGATTTAACGCCATTTTTTCCTGGGTTGCTTTTTTATTTTGCTTAAATATTGGCGGGAAATGCCCAGGTAGGAGGAGAGCTCTGTATCCGTGATCCTGTTAGCCAATTTGGGGTATTCCTGAAACAGCAGGTTATAGCGTTCCTCTGCTGTATTATTTAACCATATGGCTCTTTCTTCTGCCAACTCATAGTAATACTCTGTCAGTTTTCTGCCTACTTTATTGAACTCCGGATGTGTGTCATATATGGCTTCCAGTTTTTCCCAGGGAATGGCCAGGCAAATGGTAGACTCCTTGGCAATTAATTTATCTGCACTGGCTGTTTGCCGGAAAAAGCTTTTTACAGATGTGATAACATCATTTTCTGTGAAAAACCATTTAGCCTTT
>NZ_JBFTSK010000097.1:0-8920 GCF_056399985.1 Chitinophaga sp. 01L420 | reverse complement strand
ACCTGGTACTCAATTATATTATAGCCATAGCGGGAATCTTTCCCTCACGCAATTAATCCCTACCTATATGCGCGTACCTGATCCTTATATCCCGGCATTTGTTCCGGCTAACGATGTTTTTGTTGCAGAGATCATCATGTTTGCTGGTTATTTTGCTCCCGATGGATATGCCGAATGTAATGGCCAATTACTTCCGTTATCACAGAACACGGCTCTCTTTTCATTACTCGGTACTTACTACGGCGGTGATGGCAAAACCAATTTTGCACTTCCCGACCTGCAAGGAAGAGTACCGATTGGTACTGGCCAGGGTGCCGGACTTACAGAAAGGCTACTGGGTGAATCGGGAGGCGAGGCATCTGTTGTTTTAACAGCTGATCAGCTACCCAATCATACACATGTTATCAAGAAAGTGCCACTATCGTTACCAATAGGAAGAAATGGCGATACCAACAATCCTGTAGACAACTATCCCGGCGTTATTGCTTCAACACCCTTATATAGCAAAGTGGCCGGAAGTGGCACAAGCGGTCCTTTGAAAGCATCCCTTACCGCAATGCCCTGGAACAGTTCACAACCTGTAAATGATATTCAACCATCGCTGGCCATCATATTTGCGATCGCTCTTTCAGGAGAATTTCCACCAAGGACCTAATCAACCAATGATCATTTTAAACCACCTGTAATAATGACACCATTTATAGGCGAAATAAGAATATTCGCGGGTAATTTTGAGCCTGCTGGCTGGATGTTCTGCCGGGGACAATTACTTCCCATTTCGGAATACGAAACATTATTCAATCTGATAGGCACCACCTATGGTGGTGATGGTCAGGAAACCTTTGCACTTCCTGATTTGCAGGGCAGGGTACCTATACACGCCGGTACAAATCCGAATAATGGCACCAACTACATCGTAGGCGAAAAAAATGGTACAGAAACGTTCACACTGATGGCAAATCAGCTACCGTCACACCAGCATCTTGTTTCCGGACCAGTATCTATTGCTTCACTAGGTGCAAATCCAGGCAACCAGTTGACTCCGGATAATAATTACCCTGCCATTACAACTACGCAAAACGTATACAGCAGGCTGGTAAATTATGTCCTGGATGACTCAAATCTACAGCCACGGATGGCGCCTTTAGAGGTTACTCCTACCGTAGGCGATACCACCATGATGCAGGTACAGCCCATCGGCAGTTCTCAACCCATTGACAACATGCAGCCGTACCTTCCCCTCAATTATATTATCTCCCTTTTCGGAATATTTCCAGCACAATGACGGAACATACCATATGAAAATAGGCGCATTATTACCCAAATCTTCTTTTCATCCGCTGCTGCAGCATGATTTCCTGCAGGGCATGCAGGCTTACCTGCAGTTCCGTGCAGTAAATACTACATGGTTCACTGCCAATATAGGATTTGGTACAGATGCTGATCAGCTATTGGAACAGGCAGAAAAAATGCTGCTGGAAAATCAGGCGGATGTATTGGTGTTATATGCGGATCAACCTGCGGTGAGCAAAATTGCTGCGCTGGCAAAATCGTTGAACCGCCTGGTAATACTGGTGCACAATGGCGCTAAATATATACACGAATGGGAACCCCATCCTACGATGCTGTCACATACACTTAACAATGCCATTCAATGCAGGCTTACCGGCCAGTACGCCGCCCGCCACGCAAAGGATATTGCGGTGTGTACCTCCTTTTATGATGGAGGATATTCACACTGTCATGCACTGACACAGTCATATATAGATATCGGTGGCAATGTGGCTTACAACTTTGTGAGTAAGTATACTGTGGCCACATTCGATTCAGCGCCACTACATCAATTCCTGGCATCTAATGCACACGTACAAACGCTTCTATCGCTTTATAACGGCGACCTTGCACATTGCTTTTTGCAGCAACTACAACAGATTGATGGAGCAAAGGATTTACAGGTATTTGGCAGCCCTATGCTGTTCGATGAAACACTGACAACCGTACACGGTGAGCTGAAGCTGCCCTTTCAAGTAAGCGGATATGTACCCTGGATATCTTCTCTCCCAAATAATACAAATCAACTGTTAAAAACACAGTTTAAAAATCATACCGGCCGGGAGGCTAACCTATTTAGTATGCATGGCTGGGATACCGGCATTATACTGGAACATATTTTCAATACCWCCGCAACACATCATTTCCGGGCAAGAGATATACTGTCAGCATTCAGCGATGTTACACTGGATAGTGCGCGTGGCCCCCTGCACATGGATACTGCCACGCATCACATGGTGGCTCCTGCATGGTTAGTACAAACAAACGAGGCGTTTGAGCCGGAAGTCATCAGTAAAGAAGAGCACACCTTAGCGGTGTGGCAGGAAATTGTGCGTGAAAAAATACCCGGCGGAGCTACCGGCTGGGTCAACACCTACCTTTGCGCCTAAAATAATCCGGCGAGGTACTTTCTATTAATTTAACACCCTGACAACAGGATGTGTACTTATATATTTCTTATACCAAAGGATCCCCCCTTATGAAATTATTTTTACTCAGGACCCTGATATCCCTGTTATTGTTCACCGGTATAGCCACTTGCACACAGGCGCAGGCCTTTGGCCCCGGTGATATACAGTTCAGCGGCATCAACATCTATGACGATAACAATAACGGTAGTGTACAAAACGATGCTTTTTCGTTTATCCTGCTCCGTAACTGTCCATCCAACACAAAAATTTACTTTACAGACCTGGGATGGACAGGCAGTGGTTTTCAAACCATGGTTCCTAACTGTGCAAATGGAGGCGGCTCTGGTACAGACGGCGTTATTGAATGGTCATCTGGTTCTGGTGGCTATAGTGCCGGAACCCAGATCATCATATATTGTAAATACAATCCTACCTGTAACAAAGGAAGTATCAATATCAGCAATTGTACGCCTACCGGCAACACAGTGGGACAGATCCAGGCCGCAAAAGAATATATCAGTCTTGGTTTCCTTGGAGATCAACTGTTTGCCTTCACGGGTAATATTAATAGTCCCACTATTATCGCGGGTATTAATGTAAACAAAGCCATCTGGGATTTGTCGTTGGATGGTTGTGATTTTACCTCCTCCAGGTCAAAAAAACCTGCTACCACCCCGGTGATGGGCTTTGCCAATGCAAATTCCCTGAATGCTGTTTATAAATGTGATAGCAAGGTAATGACGCTGGCGAACCTGCGCAGAAGCTTGCTGGATATGACAAAATGGACCCAGGATAATACCTTGCTGGCGCCCGCACCGGCATCAGTTAATTTGAGAAGCACCCCCAACTGCGCTATCACGATCGTTAATCCCAGTGCCGATAGCATTCTGTATGTAGACAAACAGAAAAACATTTCTGGTAGTGGCAACAGTTGGGCCGACCCACTCTATGATTTGAGCACCGCACTTACCGCAGCTGCTGATACCGGCAACCACATTAAACAGATATGGATAGGCAAAAGCACTTATAAGCCGACTAACATCGCGGGCCCTTCCGCTTCATTTGTAATACCTTCCAATGTGGCTGTTTACGGCGGCTTTGCAGGTAATGAAACCACCCTGGGCCAGCGTAACATTGCTGCTAATCCGGTGATATTGAGCGGGGATATTGGAGGAGATGATCATCTCACCAATAACATCACCCAGAAATTTTCGGACATCGTTGGACAAAACAACTATCATGTAATTACACTCAATAATATCAGTCAACAGACATTAATTGATGGTGTAATTATTACAGGCGGAACAGCTAATGGAGGTTCTCTCGCCGATCGTTCAGGCGCAGGTATTAGCAACTATGGTAATCTAACCATTGCCAATACACAGTTCTATGGTAATGACGCACTGCTGGACGGAGCTGGTATGTACAATAACTATGGTACGGTAAGCCTGACGAACTGCGTATTCTATGGCAATAGAAGCAGCCGTAACGGTGGTGCTATCATGAACACAGCTTTCGTTGATATGCGATTAACCAATGTGACCATTGGTGGAAACACTTCTCAGGCTTCAGCTGTAGTATCAGACCGTAGTTCCTTTGCCACCTACAATAGTATCATTTCAGGTAACAATTCCGTTACAGCCGCTAATGATGTGGCGTTCACCAACACTACCCAAAATATTAATTATAGTATCCTGGGAGATCAATACTATACCAACACCAACACACACAAAACCACACCGGCAGTGCAGTTTGCAAATCCAACTACCGGAGACCTGCGGTTGTTACCAGTAAATTATGGTATTAATAAGGGAGATTCCAGCACCAACAAGCCAAACTATGCCGCGCAAGCCGGTACATCGGATCTTGATGGTAAACCACGTATCAGTAACACCGTGATTGACCTGGGTGCCTACGAGATACAGGCCATCCCACAAACGATTACTTTCTCCCAGCCGGCTCCTGTTACCTATGGTATGCAGAACATTGACCCACTGGCTACTACCAGCGGTGATACTACTGTCACCTATACAACAGATAATATCGCCGTAGCAGATACGCTGAACGGCAAAATTAAAACTACCGGCGCCGGCACCGTTGTGATCACCGCCTACGCAGCAGCTACCAATACTTATCTGCCGGCAACACCCGTATCCAAAACGCTCACCGTCAATAAAAAGGCGCTGACCATAACGGTCAATGATACCACCCGGGTTTATAAAGGTCTTAATCCATCCGTAACATATACCTATGCAGGGTTTGCTTATGCAGATAGTGCAGCCATGGTTACCGGTGTGACTGCCACGCACACTGCTAACAGCAACAGCATTACAGGTACCTATCCTGTTACCATAAATCTAAGTGGGGCCACAGCAGCTAATTACCTGTTGACAGGTGTCAATGGCACATTAACTGTTACGCCTCAGCCACAAACCATTACTTTCCCGGCACCGGCCACCGTTACCTATGGCGTATCACCGCTTACACTACCGGAGTTTACCGATGCAGGCGTAGCCATTGTTTACACTGTGGATGCCGGACCTGCTACCGTAGCCGGTAATATACTTACCATCACCGGCGCCGGAAATGTCACCGTTACCGCCTCACAACCTGGAGATCACGATCATATTGCGGCAACGCCTGTAACACAAATATTCACCGTAAACAAAGCAACGCTTGCCGTCACGGCCAACGATAAAAACAAGGCTTATAAGCAAGCCAATCCAACACTGGATTATAACTTTACCGGCTTTGTAAACGGGGAAGATAAAAGCGTTGTAAGTAATACAGCTGATATCACTACCACCGCGGATAGTGATAGCCATCCAGGTGTATATCCCATCACAGTAGCTATTGGTACACTGGGCGCTGCCAACTATGACTTTACGTTCCATGCCGGCTCACTGACTGTTGCCAAAGCAGCACAGGTGATCACGGTACCCACCATCACTACTAAAACATATGGAAATACGCCGTTTGGTCTTGCTGGCACCAGCACCTCCGGCTTACCTATTACCTACAGCGCTACTGGTCCTGTTTCCATCACAGACAGCATAGTCACCATTACAGGTGCAGGTAGCGTAACAATCACAGCTAACCAAAGTAATACCACCGACTACGATGCTGCGACAACAGTGGTGACAGGATTTACTATTTTGAAAGCACCACTGATTGTAAGAGCCGATAGTAAACAAAGATTATATGGACAAAACAATCCGACACTTACCTACACTTATGACGGACTTGTTTACACAGATGATAACAGTGCAGTAAGTGGCACGCCGGCACTCAGCACTACTGCTAATCTCAACAGTGTACCTGCCAACTACCCGATTACGATTACCAACTTTGCTTCACTGACAGCAGCCAACTACCTGTTATCGCAGGTTAACGGCAACCTGGCAGTGCAGATGGCGCCACAAACGATCACCTTCCCTGCAATCAGCAATAAAACATATGGCGATGCACCGGTTATACTGAACGCCAGCAGCGATGGAGGTTTAACGATAGCATATACAGTTACTGCCGGTCCGGCAACTGTTACAGGTAACACCTTGACCATTACCGGCGTGGGTACGGTAACCGTTACGGCTAATCAGGCAGGAGACGGTAACTATACTCCAGCAACGCAAGCCACACAATCGTTCAACATTGACAAGGCGTCGCTCATGGTGCTGGCTGCCCCAGCATCAAAAACTTATCTCCAACCAAATCCAACACTCACCTATACAATTAGTGGTTTTGTAAATGGAGATAATATCAGCGCAGTTAATGGAGATGCTGCGATCAGCACTACTGCTGATCTTAATAGTACACCGGGTAAATATGCAATCATCGTCAGCGCGGGTGGGCTGACTGCCAGCAATTACACATTCGGTTTTACGGGCGACTCACTCACCGTTACACCTGCAGGACAACTTATCAGCTTCCCGGCCATCTCCGGTAAAACATATGGTGATGCACCAATTACATTGAACGCTAGCAGCGATGCCAATTTAACTGTAGCATACGCAGTTACTTCCGGTCCGGCCACTATTACCGGCAATAGCCTCACCATCACCGGTATCGGCAGTATAACAGTAACGGCTACACAGGCAGGAAATGGTAACTATACTGCTGCCACACCTGTCAGCAATACTTTCCAGGTAGCTCCGGCTATCCTGACGGTAAAAGCGGATGATGTGTCGAAAGCATATGGCGACAATAATCCAACGTTTACTTCCACCATCACTGGTTTTGTGAACAGCGAAAATACCAGTGTAATAACAGGTAATCCGGTACTTAGCAGCAGCGCCGATAACAGTAGCATACCGGGTACTTATCCGATCACGGTGGCGACAACAGCTATGAGTGCGGCTAATTATACCTTCACCACTACCGATGGCACCTTAACAGTAGGAAAGGCTGCTCAAACCATCAGCTTCCCGGCCATCTCCGGTAAAACATATGGTGATGCACCGGTTACACTGAACGCCAGCAGCGATGCCGGTTTACCGGTAACGTATACCATTACTTCCGGTCCGGCTACCATTACCGGCAACACCCTCACCATTACTGGTGCAGGCAGTGTAACCGTAACGGCTACACAAACCGGTAATAGTAATTACGATGCCGCAACGCCTGCCAGCAGTACCTTCCAGGTTGCTCCGGCTACGCTGACAGTAAAAGCCGATAACGCACAACGTGCATACGGCATCAATAATCCAGCATTTACTTATAGTGTTACTGGTTTTGTGAACAGCGAAAACACCAGTGTAATAACAGGTAATCCCATACTCAGCAGCGTTGCTGACAACAGCAGCGCACCGGGTGCTTATCCGATCACGGTATCCACAACGGGTATGACGGCGGCCAATTATATCTTCACCACTGCCAACGGCATCTTAACAGTTGACCAGGCAGCACAAACCATCAGCTTCCCGGCTATCTCCGGTAAAACATATGGTGACGCACCAATTACATTGAACGCTAGCAGCGATGCCAATTTAACTGTAGCATACGCAGTTACTTCCGGTCCGGCAACTATCACCGGTAATACCCTTACCATCACTGGTGTTGGCAGTATAACGGTAACGGCTACACAGGCAGGAAATGGTAACTATACCGCTGCCGCACCTGCCAGCATTACCTTCCAGGTAGCCCCCGCTATCCTGACGGTAAAAGCAGATGATGTGTCGAAAGCATATGGCGACAATAATCCAACGTTTACTTCCACCATCACTAGTTTTGTGAACAGTGAGGATGCCGGTGTAATAACAGGTAATCCAGTACTTAGCAGCAGCGCCGATAACAGTAGCATACCGGGTACTTATCCGATCACGGTGGTGATAACAGCTATGAGTGCGGCTAATTATACCTTCACCACCATCAATGGCACCTTAACAGTAGGAAAGGCTGCTCAAACCATCAGCTTCCCGGCCATCTCCGGTAAAACATATGGTGATGCACCGGTTACACTGAATGCCAACAGCGATGCTGGTTTACCGGTAACGTATATCGTTACTTCCGGTCCGGCTACCATCACTGGTAATACACTTAYCATTACTGGGATTGGCAGYGTAACGGTAACGGCTACACAAACAGGTAATAGTAATTACAATCCCGCAACGCCTGCCAGCAATACCTTCCAGGTTGCTCCGGCTACGCTGATAGTAAAAGCAGATAACGCACAACGTGCATACGGCATCAATAATCCAACATTTACTTATAGTGTTACTGGTTTTGTGAACAGCGAAAACACTAGTGTAATAACAGGTAATCCCATACTCAGCAGCGTTGCTGACAACAGCAGTGTACCAGGCAGTTATCCGATCACCGTTGCCACAACAGGCATCACGGCGGCCAATTATATCTTCATCACTGCCAACGGTATCTTAACAGTTGGTAAGGCAGCACAAACCATCAGCTTCCCGGCTATCTCCGGTAAAACATATGGTGATGCACCAATTACATTGAACGCCAGCAGCGATGCCAATTTAACTGTAGCATACGCAGTTACTGCCGGTCCGGCTACTATCACTGGTACTACCCTCACCATCACCGGTGCAGGTAGTATAACAGTAACGGCTACACAGGCAGGAAATAGTAACTATACCGCTGCCGCACCTGCCAGCAACACTTTCCAGGTAGCTCCGGCTATCCTGACGGTAAAAGCGGATGATGTGTCGAAAGCATATGGCGACAATAATCCAACGTTTACTTCCACCATCACTGGTTTTGTGAACAGTGAGGACGCCAGTGTAATAACAGGTAATCCGGTACTTAGCAGCAGCGCCGATAACAGTAGCATCCCGGGTACTTATCCGATCACCGTGGCGACAACAGCTATGAATGCGGCTAATTATACCTTCACCACTACTGATGGCACCTTAACAGTAGGAAAGGCTGCTCAAACCATCAGCTTCCCGGCCATCTCCGGTAAAACCTATGGTGATGCACCCGTTACACTGAACGCCAGC
>NZ_JBFTSK010000096.1:0-9352 GCF_056399985.1 Chitinophaga sp. 01L420 | reverse complement strand
GGTACATACTGTTTAAACATAAAATTAAATTCTTTATAGTTGGAGTTCTGCGCCCTACCAACGAACTGCCCCGGTTTTAGTTGCATAAAGAAGTCTGGATCATATCGCTGCTCCTTCGTTTGACTAATAGATTTACTCGAGCTGGTATTATTAGTACTCTGGCCAGTAGTACGGGTTACTTTTACCTCATCCCGACGGGAAAACTGCTTAGATGATGATTCAGCCCCTTTTACATCTAGTGATCTACCAAAAAATTTATTGCCACAATTTGCCTCTATTGCTCTCAAATCTAGCTCACCATATAGTTTCTCAATTTTGGCGGGGCTTTGTGTAAGGATTACAAAGCTGACAAGATACTCACGCAATAGAGAAAGCAGCCGCTCAAAATTTGGTATCTTAAACGTGGTGGCTTCATCAAGGAAGTTAAAAAACTTTATCCTGTTCTGCATGGTGAACGCTCGGGCCGAAAGGGTTACCATCAAAGATATGATCGGGCCTAAAATTGCCTCCTGCTGAAATGAATTAGCAACTATAAGCAGCTTCGGAGCCTTTGGATCTATCAGGTTATAATCAAAATCATCACCCGATAATATATACTGAACATTCTTATTGAAGGAAAGGGCACTGATATAATTCCCCAATGTGGCCCTCATACTGGCCTGCGTTCGTTCACTTCCTTCTGCTGCCAGATATGCGAATGCCAGGCCTCGGGATTCAGGGCGGGCCTGTAGGAATGTTTGAAGTCTTTGGCTTCTACTTGCATCGCTGTTGGATTGCACTATAAAATTGACAATATGCGGGATGGTGCAAATGTGCGGATAATCCATATAAAAACGAACCGCTACCCCCCGCCATATTCCTAACGCCCCTAAAAACCACTCATCTTGTTTACTTTCTCCCATGTTGGCAATGAGGATATCAGCCATGAGTTGTATAAAAAAGTTGGGGTCTTTTACTACACTGGGTTTTATAAGATTAACGCGGTGGGAACATGAGGGGTTTATAAAGTTGACATGATAAACGGAATGAGGGTAGTTGTGCCGTTTTACCAGTTCAAAAGCTGTTTTAGTATAATCCCCGTCTTTAAAATCAAAAATAAAGCCTGCCCAATGCAACCTGATATAGTGATACAGCAGATGTTTACCTACTGATTTTGTCTTTCCTGCGCCTTGACCTCCATAAACTAGGAAGTTATCAAAGGGATTACGGAAAACGATCTTTTTACCTCCAATGGTTTCTAGGTCGATGAAATCACCTTTAGGCCCGCTTCCGCTGGTACTTCCCTTTTGCCCGTAAAAAAAGCCGTAAAGCACCGCTCCCCCCACCACAGGAATAAACAGGCGTAATAAATAAGCCTTATTAAGATTCACGCGGCCACTCACAAAGTAATACGAGCTTGTCAGTGCCGCTGCGCTCAGTACCGAGGCTATAAAAAAACTATACGTTGAATTTTTACTATACCGTATGCTATATATGATTAGCAGAACCAAAAAACAGGCAACAGTGGCAAGAATCAGGATAACCATAATTTATAACTCTGCGCCTGTGGAAGCGCCTTTGACGATGGATAATAATTTCTGTTTCACTACATTTATTGCGGACGCTGGATTAGTAAGAATCTTTGCAGCCGTCATGATATTGCCAACTACCTGCCTTTCAGTATTAAAACTGCCCTGCAACATTTTGTTTACAGCAGCTCGGGCCGCCTTCTTCGTAATAGAGGCCGGATCTGGTATTACTCCTGTCCCAATCCCCATTTCTCCCTGTTTTCCCCGGTAGCTTTCCTTATCAACCGACTTGTATTTAAACATGCTGTTGAATTTATCCCCACAATCAACTTTAAACTTTTCATGATTAAATCCCTGTTCAACTGCTTTTCCATTCAACTGTTGCTTGCCACCGCGACTACGACTTTCCGGGCTTAGCTTAGTGGTTTGTGTTTTGTCATTCCTGCTTACAACCACATGTACATGCACATTAAGGCCATCTTTAAGCTGGCCAGCCTTTGCCCGTCCTTCCTTAACAGCCATTTCCCACGGTTTCCACTTCCGCATGGTTTCAACCTTGGCGAAATAAACAAGGTCTTTCCCGCTTTGAACATTGGGCCTGTTGAAGTTGCGGGCGTAAATATCCATCACGGATCGGGAATACTCTCTCATTGCTGAAAATACCTTTCCCTGTTGCGCTGTATTCAGCTGTGAAAAGTCATTTATATTTTTCAGACCGGTTTCCCGCTGGATGAGATGCTGCATTTCCCGGTGAGTGGGATTTATGGAGATCATGAAAAATTTATTGTCTTTCCGGGTAAGATGGCGGTTATTGTTATCAATAGCAGCAACAGCTGTGCCTTTGGCAACGCTATCATACTGATGGTTGAAAAACGGCACTTTGTCTGATGCCGCCTTTCCGATATTCTCTTTTTCAAGGTACTGAGCAAGTGTATTACAGCTTCCCTTATTATTCGCTGCTGGGGTTTTGGATGCTTTATGAACTTTAACAAACATATTAATTATTTTAATAACTTATCAATGCGTTCAGTAAAGGCTTGGTATGCGCTTTTAGAAATAATATAGTCGTCATTAAAAGTGTTCTTTTTCATGGTTGCTTTAAGCCAGTTATATAATTCTATAGCCTCGCCTGTCCGATTATTTCCACCTGCAGAAGTGATCTGTGAATCCTGCCTTTCCTTTCTCAACTGTTCTATTTCCCTGCGCAGATCCGAGCCAATAGATCTTTCGGTTTGTAACTGCTGCTGCAATTCCTCAAACTTCTCCCCCAATTTCAGCAGGGTTTCATCATCAATAGGTTGACCATTTGCAGGAAGGTTTGCTGATTGCTCGATAGGTACACTCAGCTGTGCGGCAGAAGAAAAGCGTTCATTTTTACCCTCCCGGATTTCAGTAAGTATCGTTTTAAAAGAATCCTTGTAGTCTTTCTCTTGTGCCTTCTGGATAGCTATAACCCGGTCAATATCTTTGCGCAATTGTATAGTCGGATGGGTCTGAAAGTCGGTGGGCTTAGCCCCTGTAACGTCAAAAAAAGTTACCATACTGACTATATAATCATTCAGGCCGACCTTCCCCCGATCTTTATCTAAGCGAGTTTTTAATGTGACTTCTAACTTTGTGGTGGTGTATTCTGCCATGATATTACATCGTTTAATTTACTAATAATCAATATGTTAAATCAGTCCGTTACCCCTATATTACTACCTAAACTACCACCTAAAACAACATATAAATCTAATTATCAATCACTTATGTAATTACAAACCGTACTATGTACGGTTTCTGCTTGCTCATCCTTATTCCCCCACCGAACGGAGTTCGGCGGGGAGGATTCGCCTTGATCTACTGGTAGATCTACTGGTAGATCTCCGGATAAATCTGCCGGATAATCTCCCAAATGATCTTCTGATTAATCTCCCCCTCTTAACCTCCCCGTAGCTCTTCTGGTAAATCTCCCGGTTGAACTTTCCCCTTTGCCCCTTCGCCAAATCTCTCAGTAAATTTGCCTGCTTACTCCATAAGAAACAATAAGGCATAAGCACTATTTTACTACTGAAATGGGAGTATCGTACAATGTGGGGGCAGAACCAGAGATAACGCTCGGTTCAAAATAAAGCCTGCAATATTGTAAAAGAGAACGGCCCTACGGCCTCTGATTCTGGAAGTGGGGGCTGCTGCCGCCGAGCCACCCCCTCCCCATGCCCACCCCTCCCGGCGAGGGTTTCAAACAATGGGAGCCGGCAAGGCCGGTTAATTGTAATGTACATTCCAGAAAGGGGCCTTGCATCTTTGTGTAAGTTCTGTACGTTTGTAAACTATGAATAAAGGAGAGGAATATATAAAGCTAATCACTGAGCTAAAAGAAAGTATCCTGCAGCGCCGATTTGAAGCCGCAAAAATGGCCAACCGGGAGCAGCTCTTATTATACTATTCTGTAGGGTTATCACTACATGGCAAAATATCCGGCGCTCAGTGGGGGGCTAAAATCCTGCAGAATATTTCCGAGGATCTGCAACAGCAAGTGCCTGGCCTCCGGGGGTTTTCTGTGGGCAATTTAGAGAAGATGCGGGCTTTTTACCTTGCCTACGCTTCCTTAACAGATACTTTAATTCCCTCAACAGTGTCGAGGGAATTACTACCCAGCAGCTCAAATATGTTAGATTATGTGAATGCAGACGCCTTTAAGTCTGTTTTCTTACAGCTGGGGTTTTCTCATCATTACAAGCTCCTTAGTGTAAAAGATTTAGCCGCACGATGGTATTACATGCAGGAAGCTGTTACCCTGCGCTGGTCCTTTAGGGTGCTGGAATATAACATAGATACCAATCTCTACCAGCAACGCGGAAAAATAGCAAACAATTTTACAGCTACACTGCCGACCGAAATACTCACCCATGCTGTTGAGGCCTTTAAAGATGAATATCTGTTGGATTTCATAAACATTCAGCCAGCCAACGAACGGCAATTAGAAAATGAGATCATAAATAATATTAAGGATTTTATATTGGGCCTTGGCAGTGGATTTCTGTTTATTGGCAACCAGTATAGACTGGTGGTAGATAGTCAGGAATACTTCATAGACCTACTTTTTTATCATAGGCGCCTGCAGTGTCTTGTCGCCTTTGAGCTGAAAACAGGTAAGTTTGAGCCATCACATGCCGGACAACTGAACTTTTATCTATCAGTATTGGATTCTACAGTCAAAATGCCCCATGAAAACCCCAGCATTGGTATAATCTTATGTAAGGAAAAAAATGCAACGGTAGTAGAGTATGCGTTCCGGTCACTTAGTAAACCTATGGGAGTTGCAACATATAGTTATGAATTAACTACAGATATTCCCGAAGATATGAAAGATGCCCTGCCATCACCGGAAGAATTAGCAAAATTACTGTAAAGGTTCAGTTTTGTAATGCACTGGCTCCAATAATTCGTGAGGATGAACCCTTAAAATTTCTGCTATCGTATATAAATCATCAAGGCGTGGTTGTTCGGTGTTAGTGTTCCACTTGGAGATAGTGCCATAGCCAATATTCGCCTTAACAGACAGGTCTTTTGCTGTCATGTGGCGAAGTGCTAAAACCGCTTTGATGCGATTAAATATAATTTTTGGCTTTGAATCAACCATGATACAAAGCTAATGAATTGAAAATAAGTGCGTTTTATCGTATAATATTAATAAATAACTATATTTCGCTAATTATAATATTATTTTGACATTATTATCCAAATACTGTAATTTCACTAATACGGATATAATTATCTCATAACGACAAACTATCTTATTATGACGTTACATTTGTCACATTTAGACTACTTTTACATAGTATAAAATAATTTGCAGTAGCGCAAGTTCCTTGGTTTTCCGAAACCTCCCATTTCGCTGCAACTATGCACAATAGTTGCGGGATACATGACCGAAGGACAATGCGAAGCTCACAGCGAAGGCGTGAGCTCGTGTTGTTGTTGGTCATGAGGGACTGGGAGGTTCCTAGGAAACCGCAATAGCATTGAGTTCACGCCTTTTCTTTTTAAAAGGCTGTTATCCCACACTAAACCCCCTCAAAGGATGATAACAGAGAAAATAACCGCTCCAAACCTGCAATTAAAAGAAAGAGTTTTAGACCTTTTAAACCCACTGATCCACGATATATCAAAGCCCATTGCTAATATGACTGTCCTACAGCCAGAGCTATTGGATGCCATCAAAAGCGGTGATCAGGGTTTGGCACTTGATTTATTAGCTTCTTACTTTTCCAGTGTTGACGCACTTAGGGAAATGATGAATCGTGTAAATGAAGCTACAAGACAACTAGTAAGATATGGTCCAGCCAATGACGATGTTGTTTCTCTTTACGAGCTATTCAAAAGGATTGAGCTGTTGTTCCTTCCCTCTCTCAGGGCTAAAAGAATAAGATTAAATCGCTATATAGATAAGGACTTTCCTGTTACCATACATGCAGATTGGACCTTTTTACTACGTATCCTTATCAATTTGATAGACAATAGTCTAAAACATGGCCTTGTAGGTGGGAGTATAGAGTTAAAAGCCCTGCAGCATCCCCCGGAAAAATATAGCATTACCATTACAGACAACGGCCCGGGACTTCCTGCAGATCCCCGCACTGATGGACAGGGGCTAATAATTGTAACGGATCTCGTTACAGCAATGGATGGAATAATAGAAACAACCAGCACAGATAAAGGAACAACACATACACTTATTTTTCCTTTGAAAATATGGATATAACTACCCGCGAACAATGGGCTATCGAACTATACGATAGCTACTCTACCATCTGTTACCGTCAACTAATAAAAAACGTTCCCGAAGAAAAAGCAAGTAAGCTACTGGTGGATGTTTTTGAATTGGCTCTTACTGTAGGATTCGACTACAGAGGACAATCCAAAGCAACGTGGATGTTGCGTATGACAAACGCTATATTGAAAAAACATATACCTCTTGATGAAATTAAGTATTGAACAACTACAACTGATACACATTCGGGTTATCTTTTTTGGGGTTAACAAACAATGGATGATATACCGGTCCTGATTCATCGGGACTGGTTTACATTTCTACTTTTATAGATTTCTACTTTTCTACATTCATAATTACATATGTCTGAAAATCATATTGTCGCGCAATTGCACTCTGATAAACACAGTAGCATAGTTATATACACTGGGATGTATGAAGCTATTTTGCAGCTTGGACCTCTCTTCCGAGAGAAGATCATATATAAATGCCGGTGGGCTGATTCTACATATTACCGGAAATTTAGGGAAAACGGTTTTTCTAAAAAGGAAAAAGCCTGTATCGTAGAGGTATGTGGGGAGCTGTTAAAAGACTACGAGCAAAAGTTTAAATATATCCTATTGCCAGTTACAGGTAGATTACCTGATAAAACGTTTCAAATATGCGGGTTAAACCAGCTGCTCCATGATTTGCCGCCAATATACTTATTATCCATTAGTGAACGCCTAAAATGGACAATGGACAAAGCAGTAAGGCGAAGCATCAGAAAAAAACCAATCAATGAAAAGGAAATCAAAGCAGTGAGGGAAATATTTTCTCAACTATTCGCTGATATGCAGATCCTCTACAAAACCATAAAAGAAAATACAATAAACCCATAATAATGATCCTGATATTCAAAACTAACATTAACTGCCCGGAGGTGGCAAAGGCAATCATCAATAAGGTAAAGCAAAATCATGTTGATATAGCATGTACCGTAGATTTGGAGGATTGCGACAAGGTTTTACGTGTTGTGGGAAAAATCCCCACTGATGCTGTAGTGGCGTATGTAGAGCAGATGGGGTATGTATGTGAGGTGATGTAGAGGGCCAGGCCCTCTACTTTTTCATACGGCGCCGTATAATTGAAGTACCGACTATAAAAGCGATGGCTATAATAACTAAGAAAACAAAAACCACTGTCCGATAAACTCCCGTAATCCGCATTTCACCGACCAGTGCAAATATTAGCATTACTCCTAAGAAAATGAGCATCTTAGAGCCATAGACTGTAAAGAGGCCTGATAGTGACTTCATTTTTTTCCCAGTAGGATCCTCTGAAAATTTATCTGTCATGTAGGATTTTAAAAATCCCGGGGGCTTTTTTTCACTCGGCTTCTCCTTTCTTTTCCAGTGTAACATGCGGGTATTGGTTAATAGTTGTAATGTACATTACAACTGTAGTGAAAAATTTAATTTAATGTGCATCATCGTCTGAATATCTCCTATAAATAATTTCACCCCTTCCCTTCTCAGGATTTATTGCTATGATCACTGTATCCCCCTTATAAAAGCGAATAAAGGCTCTTTTTACTTGCCCTTGAAGGTAACCGAGTACCAAACTATCATTTAACAGTTTAACTCGATAATTACCGCTTGGAAGGGCTCTAACCACCACCCCCTTAATTTGCTTTTCCTGAGCTATCGAAACAAAAGGGATGAAATAAAGCAACATACCTATAACGCATATGACTTTCATATTTTTGGCTTTTAGCAAATGTGCCTGCTAAACATTCAAAAAACAATAAGGCCATTGTACTATTTTGTTACTGCCAAGGGAGTATTGTGTCGTACCATAGCGGTTTATGGCAATGTGTAAAAATAAGAGGGGTAGTATATGTGGGAATGAACAGAAGTTTTTTTCTGAATTAAGCCTAATTACTTCGTACCTTCTTTTAGCTTCAACAGCTGCGATCTGTCTAAAATTTCATAACGCGCTGGATATTGGCCCTGTTTATACACTTTTAAGATCTCAGCATCCTTTAAGATCCTAATTATTCTTCGTATTGCTGCATCCATCGCACTTAACCTGCTAACACTTCTCTCACGGACATGCCAGTAAACTTGAATGCTGGTACAAGATCCCGTTTTCTCAGTGCAGTGTAGTAAGGCCTCATAGATATAATCTTCTGTTTGCTTGATAGATTGCGTTATAATCTCCTTATGTCCAGTCATACTAAATAAATGTTAATTGAGATTTTACGGATGCAGTCCTACTTTATCTTTGAATACCGAATACTCTGTAATAGCCTGATGGCTACTTTCTTATCAGAAATAGGGGTTCTTTTATCCAATAAAATTTTTAACAACTTAGTTTCTAGTTCTCCTACGGACACACCATTAAGATTAAAATCTGTTAAGAAACGCTCCGTCCTTACATCTTCTGCCTGCAGTTCGATCCAACGATAACCAAAACAAAGCCCTGTGAATATCGCCGCACTGCCTAGAATCATTACTTTTTCTACATGAGTTGTACTGAGTGCAAGGGCAAATATAATAGCAATGGTTGGGACAAATATCCCAACAACGAGTAATATATTGGGGTATCTCATTTGTCTATTCTTTTTACCATATATCGAACGGTTTTAAAAAAAAGCTACTTTGGACAAGTACCCCCAGCTGCAGGTGAGCGGGTACCCAACGTTTTTTGAAACCTTCTAATCTTCTGCTTTTAAAATCTCCTGCTCCAATTCGGTGTAGTCCTCCGGACGAAATAGATCTTTTAACAGCTTCAAAATTTCCACTTTTCCATTTTTGGTTTTACCTGCTACTTTTTCAAGGAAGGATGCAGGCTGCATCGGTGATGCTCCCAAAGCTTTGTGTAGGTGTAAAATTGAAAGTATATCCTGTGTATCATCCATGAAGAAGACATTATTATTATCCATATACTTAACTTTTTTTGATAAAATAAAGTGAATAGCTGAATAATCAGCTATTCACTTTAAAAATTATAATCGACTTTTCGAATGCTTATTGCCAAATACCAGATTTAGGCCGTCTTTCTCAGCAATTACTATCTTAATTCCGTCAGAAATTAATGATAG
>NZ_JBFTSK010000095.1:0-9679 GCF_056399985.1 Chitinophaga sp. 01L420 | reverse complement strand
GGAAATTATCACGCCAGGCGGTTTCCACCACCATGCTATCGGGTTGATTACTGCGGATCGTTTCTACTTTATAACCTGCTACCAGGTTGGGTTTGGTTAATTTACTTCCACTGCTGTGCTGCAGAATAATTTTTTGATTCGGCAACAATTTCACATTCCGTTCCAGTCCATCATTCAGGGTCACTTCCACTGCACCTGTAATGAGGGTAGCTTCCGTAGTCTGATCCTGCGTATAGGCTTTGACGTTAAAAGAAGTGCCCAATACTTTTATGCCCATCTTAGTGGTATGGATATAAAATGGTTTTCCGGCATTCTTTGCAACATCAAAAAAAGCTTCTCCTTCCAGCGTCACTTCCCGGTCGTCCAGGTTGTTCATATCAGGATTATAGGTTAAACGGCTGCCTCCATTGAGCCATACTTCTGTCCCATCCGGTAGTTGTGCTTTAGAGCGGGAACCATCACGGGTAAAAATAGCGGCCATCGCCTTCTTGTCGCCTTTCAGCGGGGCTTTGTTTGCCAGCAGGTAAACGCAATAGCTTCCCAGTAAAAGTACCAGTACCGATAATAGGGATACTACTTTACGGATATTCCTGCCTTCTCTTTTTACGGGCAGTTCCGCCGATGGAAGCGTCATCTCCATTTTATGAAGATGCCTTTCCAGGGCATTGTCTATTTTATGATCCCATTCTTCACTATTGGCTGGTTGTGGCCAGCTGCTTAAAACGGAAAGTTTATATCTCAGGTCCGGATCCTTCTGCAACAGCTCTTCCAGCTCACGCAGCTCTCCCATCGTGGCTTCGCCCGATACCTTTCTTCCCATCAAAAGCCATATTCTTTCCTGTTCCATGTGTATGATACAAAAGCATGATTATATAGAAGGACAAGTAAATTTTGAAAATCTACTACTCCATCTAAAAAAAAATTAAAATTATTTTGTTTTGATAAAGGAGAGGTTAATGACCTCACTGATCTTTTTGAGGGCCTGGGCCATGTGTACATCAATGGTATTCACAGAGATATCGAGGATTTGGGCTACCTCTTTATACTTCAGACCATCTTCCCGGATGAGCTTAAAGATCATTTTTCTTTTTGGAGGGAGGGCATTCACGGCCGCTTCTATTCTTTTAAMCATTTCACCGGAAATGAAGATCTGTTCCGGGGTAGCGTAGCTTACGCTGAAATCCACGGCCAGTTCGTCCAGACTGAAATGTTGGGTACGTGCAGCTTTATTGAGATAATTGAGGGCAATATTTTTAGTGGAAACATAAAGGTATACCCGGATGTTCTCTACCTGAAGTAACCGCTCCCTGTGATTCCAGACGTTCATAAATACGTCTGATGCGATTTCTTCTGCAGACTCCCAGGATTTGATAATGGAATAGGCAAACTGACTCAATGGCTTGTAAAACAACCTGAACAATGCTTTGTAAGCCTGCTCATCCCCTAAAGATGCCACCCGTTCCACCAGTAGCTGTATATTAGCTTCTTCCCTCAATGATTTCGTTTTTGGTTGAAAGTTGATCCCTAAAGATAATACGGATTAATATTAAATTAATATTGTTTTACATCTTTTTTTATGTAATGTATCTCCTGGCTAATATAGCGGACTCTACTGCGTTAAGATGGCAGTCATTTCTCCATCCTACTTTTTAAACATAAAGTAAACCGCTCCTATCAGGAAGAAAAAAGACACCAGGTAGTTCCAGCGGAGGGGCTCTTTCAGAAAGGTGACGGCAAAAATGCTGAAAACGGTGAGGGTGATGACTTCCTGTATGGTTTTCAGCTGGAAGCCGCTGAATCCTTCCTGGGCACCATAGCGGTTGGCCGGAACCATGAAGCAGTACTCAAAGAAAGCAATGCCCCAACTGATGAGGATCACCTTCCAGAGGGCTACGTCCTGGTGTTTAAGGTGGCCGTACCAGGCAAAAGTCATAAAAGTATTGGAAATCGTGAGAAGGATGATGGTGCGCATGAATCGATTTTTATCAGCATCTAATATATATGCGTCTGTCCAAGATCCCAAAAATCATTTTCGAATTTCACTATAGGGCAAAAAAAGAGGGACCGTCT
Source organism: Chitinophaga sp. 01L420 (assembly GCF_056399985.1). NCBI lineage: Bacteria > Pseudomonadati > Bacteroidota > Chitinophagia > Chitinophagales > Chitinophagaceae > Chitinophaga > Chitinophaga sp. 01L420. The sequence goes on along the minus strand of NZ_JBFTSK010000095.1, from coordinate 7,609 downwards.
CGGGTCCCCCTGGATCAAACAAAATGGGTTTCCACATTGAATGATGTTGTGTTGTTGGTTGCTATTTCAATTTTAATTCAGACTATTGCTCCAGTTTAATTTCGCCCAGGTCTGTAGCCTTTCCGTCTTCTACTTTTACATCTTTGATCACGGCATTTTTAAATGGGCTTTTACCGAGAATGGTAATAGTATAAGCACCGGCTTTTGCAGCAGGGATGGTAAATGCACCCTGGGAGATAGCGCCTTTCAGCTTATCTGCACCATTTACGGCTTCTACTTCAGTAGCACCGTCAGCAGGTGTAATTTTACCGGTGATAGAACCGCCTTCTACGGCTACACTTTTCAGTGTATCGAGACCCTGTAAAGAATCTACACGTTGTAAGGAATCAAATCTCATTAATGAGTCTGTACCTTTTAAGGAGTCAAGGCTTTGTAAAGAATCCACACTTTGCAAAGAATCTACATTTTGCAAAGAATCGAGTCCATAAACTTTCATGGAGTCCAGGCGAACAAGAGAGTCTACACCTGCGATTGAATCCACCATTGCGGCGGTGCTGTCAACTGACTTTACTGCGGCTACGTCTGCACTTTTAAAAGCGGACATTCCTACTACCATTGTTGCTAATGCGAGCATTCCTACAATTGATTTTTTCATGGCATTCAATTTTTTGTATGGTTAATATTTAATGATGACTTTTTTCCGGCCCTGATAGATGTGCATGGTTTTTGATATATGCCCTCATCGTTGGCTGCCGTATAATAACAATACATCCAGATATTCACTTACCATTAGTCAAAGAAATGTTAAAGTGAAAAAAAGAATACGGAGCGGGAAACAGGTAAGCGTTCGTAATTAGTAATTTTAAAAATTATCTTCGCACTACGGAAACAAATACAAAAGATCAAAAGCATGTTGCAATTGAGTAATGACGAAATAGTAAAAGGCATCCGGAGCAGAAACAAAGATGTATTTGAAGCTGTTTATAAACAGTTCGCCCCTTCTATGTATAATATTGCCGTGAGGTATGTGAAGAACGAAGATGATGCTAACGATATGGTACAGGATGTTTTCCTCAATTTGTGGAAAGGTGCGGAAAATCTGGATGAAAGGGCCCCTATTAATCATTACCTGGCGAGAGCTACGGTGAACACCTGTTTAAACCGTATAAAGAAAGAACAACGCCAGGAAGTGTATACCAAGGAACAAATGCTCCATGCCAACCAGGCAGCAAATAATCACTCCCTGCTGGAACATAAAGAACTGGAAGCGCAATATCGCACCGCGCTCGAAAAATTACCGGATCAATGTCGCCGCGTTTTTGAAATGAGCCGTCTTAAAGGATTGTCACCGGCCGAAATCGCAGAACAATTAAACATCTCTATTAATACAGTATACGCCCATCTTACCACAGCTTTAAAACGATTACGGGTGGATCTGATAAATAAATCATGATCCCAGCCAAAATTTTTTTTCTTACCGCTTAATGGTATAACGTTCCCTGGTTGTATTACTAATAAGTAGCCATGAATAATCAAACTGACATAGATATAGTAGTCCGTTACCTGGAGGATCCGGAAAATGAACAGTCCAAAAAACTGCTCAACGAATGGATTCAACAGGACGCTGGTAACCTGGATATTTTCCTGGATATGAAAGCGATGTGGCATGGCGATCCGCTCCCTGCCGCCTCCACTTTCGATACACATGGAAAATGGCAGGAGCTCAACGCCACGCTGGACAAGCTGCCGGTACCTACTACATCTCCGGCCATCACCAACACCCGTGTCATTAAAATGAACCGCAGATACTGGTGGGCAGCTGCTGCTGTACTGGTTATTGCCGGCACATGGACCTGGCTCGGACCCGGTGGTTATAAAACATATGCCACCGCACAACAACAGGATAGCCTGCGCCTGCCGGATGGTTCTATGATGTATCTGAACGCACATACGCAAATACGCTATGCGCGCGGATTTGGAAAGGAAAATAGACTGGTTAAAATAGATAAGGGAGAAGCATTTTTTGATGTAACAAAGAATGATGCCCTCCCCTTCATTGTAAACGCCCCTGAAGTAGAAGTACAGGTACTGGGTACTGCCTTTAACGTAAAAGCCGCCAACAGTGGCGTAAAAGTATTCGTGCAGTCCGGAAAAGTGAGTGCTGCCTACAAAGGCACAGAGAAAAAAGTGATTCTCACCCCTGGTGTAGAAGCCTCTCTGAAGCATAATGGCAATACAATTGACACCCGCATACACAAAAAAAATAATAACATCCTGGCCTGGAAAACCCGGACCCTGACCTTCGATGATACCCCGCTGAATGAAGTAGCGGCGTCATTGGAAGATTTTTATAATGTGCAGATAAAAATCAGCAATCAGCAACTGGCTGATAAAAAACTGCTGGCTACCTTCCCGAACATGTCCCTGGATGAGGTACTGGACATTATGAGAAAAACCCTTCAAATTAATATTACGCATAAAAACGACCTGGTAGACATCTACTAATACGCGCCTGACCTCTTGCTTATGCAGCATTTATTGCTACAGGCGCGTTGCTCCAATACCAGGTTTGGGTGCGTGCCTGATTTTATTTTCGTTGTTATCCTGGTATTGGCCAATGCAGTAGCTATGGCTCAAAATCCTGCTGCCCAACCCAAAAGAATTTCCCTCCAGTTTAGCAATGCCAGTCTCAAAACGGTGATCCGGGAAATAGAAAAACAAACCAAATACACTTTTGCCATATCCTCAGAAGAGCTGGAAACCCGTCACGGCGTTAGCTTACATGTGCATAATGCCACCTTGCAGGAAGTACTACCCAGTATCTTCCCTTCTTCCAAATATAAAGTGGAAATAAAAGACGGGCAGATCATCGTCATCCCGCTTAACACTACCGCATTAGACATCACACCACCAAACAATAGAAATTCCGACAGTAACAAATGGACCATTACGGGTACTGTCAGCGATGGTATGCAACCGCTGAGCGGAGTATCTATCCGGGAGAAAGGCAGCACCAATGGTACAGCCACCACAGAAAATGGTACATTTAAACTGGATGTCGCCAATGGTCAGGCCGCGTTGCAAGTGTCCCTGATCGGCTTTGAAACAAAAGAAATTTATCTCCGCGAACGCAGAAATATCTCCGTATTCCTGCAACCCGATCTTCGAAAACTCAATGAGTTGGTCGTATTGGGATATGGCTTACAAAAACGGGCGAATATCACCGGCTCCATTGCACAGGTAGATGGTGTACGCCTCAGAAGCAGACCCGTAGCCAATATAATGGCTGCTTTACAAGGCACCGCCACCGGCCTGGTAGTGACCCGCAGCAACGGACAACCCGGGCGCGAAGGATTCAATATCCAGGTAAGAGGTGTGAGCTCCGCTTCCGGCAATACGCCTATTATAGTAGACGGTGTACCTGGTTCCCTGGCCGTATTGAATCCGGATGACATAGAATCAGTGTCTATCCTGAAAGATGCTTCAGCCGCCTCCATATATGGCGCGCGCGGCGCTGGTGGCGTTGTGCTGGTAACCACCCGCACCGGCAAACCCGGTAAACTCAAAGTTGATTTCAATACCCTCGCCGGTTTTGAAACACCTATTCGTTTACCCAACCGTTTGCCATCCTGGAAAGCCGCCACCATGCAGAACGAAGCTGCTGTAAACGCCGGTGAGTCTGCCCCCTGGGATCCCGCTGAAATTGCACTGATGCAGTCCGGCAACCATTATGCAATAGATTACCAGCATCCGGATAATTATAAATACTACTACAATTTTGATCCGATACCCGTGCTCACAAAAAGTAAAACGGCTATTCAGAATTATAATGTGTCGGTTAAAGGAGGTGATAGTTCCAACCAGTTTGCCGCATCTGTAGGGTATTTCGGCAGACAAGGACTTTTCGCTGTTGGCCCCGACAGAACCCACCGCGTAAATGCACGCGCCAGCATGAACAATCGTTTCAATAAACACTTCAGCCTGGAAACACGTTTGTCTTATGCGCAAACAAATACCTTTTCTCCCTCGCAGGCGGTAGAAGGCCCTAAAGGCTTACTGGCCGGGCTTTACCGTGGACCAGGTAATGTACCGGTATACGTGCCCAATACTAATCATTATGCCTACGGCGCAGCACCTACCTACCCGGTACTGGAGGATGGTGGCGAGCGGGATGAAAAAAATAACTACGCCGATGCCGTACTTACCCTGCGGGCGGATAGTCTTGCCAAAGGCCTTACCCTGCGGGTTATTTATAGTCCGCAGCAACATACGCTGCAGGATAATCTCGGCAGGAACACGATTGCTTTATGGAACCGTGTAGACACTGCTTTCCTGGTACAACCTGATAACCTGCTCCAGAAAAGCCGGCTGGTAGCCAAAGGAGGCAACCTGCAGGTGTTGGCCGACTATGATGTTAAAAAAGAAAAACACAATATTCACCTGTTGGGGGGCTATACACAAGAGACCTACAAAACAACACAGCATACGGATGCTTCGTACAATGTTGCGCCAGCCGATATCAGCAACAACAACTTTACTAACGCGCCCGAATATACGCAGTTATTAGCCGCCACCGGTTCTCTGCAATCTTTCTTCGGTAAACTGAATTACAATTACGATAACCGTTACCTGCTCGAAGCAAACCTGATAGGCGCCCGTTTAACGCAATACAGTACCTCCTTTCAGGGTGGTAAGCAATGGCAGGCATTCCCTTCTTTTTCTGCAGGATGGCGCTTAAATAATGAAACCTGGTTTAATCGTGCGCTTCCCTTTTTTAACGAGTTTAAACTGAGATGGTCCTGGGGCAGACTGGGAAATGTGAACAGCTGGAACAGTATCCCTAATGACGAGCGGTTACAGACCTTTACCTTTAATGACTCCTGGCGTATGCTTCCATTCGTTTATAAGAATCCGGTTATACAGGCACATGGCTGGGAAAATATCTCTACAAATAACTACGGGTGGGATGCCACACTTTTCCGCGGCCAGTTAACATTGGCTGCAGATTATTTTGTTAAACGAAACAGGGATATGCAAATCCCGGTGCTGACGGCTTCTACAGACGGCGCGTGGCCAATAGCCTTCCACCGGGGAGAAATGAAAACCTGGGGCTGGGAAATTAATGCAGGCTGGAGAGATGACCGTGGCCCCTTTACCTGGTATATCAACGCCAATTTGTTTAACAGCCAGAATAAAGTATTGCGTAATGACAACGTTGCCCCTCAGGCAGGCTGGAACCAGGGGATAGCCGGTTATCCCTACTCCTCACTGTTCGGCTACCAGTCCGACGGTTATTTCCAGACAGCCGGCGAAGTACAGCAACATGCCTACCAGAGCGCGCAAACGGGTCCCGGTGACCTCCGTTATAAAGATATCAACGGCGATAACAAAATAGATAACGCTGACCTGGTATATCTGGGCAGTACGGATCCGCAGTTTTCCTATGGTATAGATGCCGGGTTTGCCTGGAAAGGATTTGATTTTTCTGTTTTCTTCCAGGGGGTATCTAACCGCAAAGTAATGCCGGACCCCCGTTATAATATACCATTTACCGGTACATCGCAGCAACCCTGGGATATTAATCAGGACTATTGGACACCGGAACATCCTGATGCACTCTTTCCACGCTTATATCTCAACGATCAGCACAATACGGTGCCATCTTCCCACTGGGTAATGAATGGGGCCTATATCAGGCTTAAAAACCTGCAACTGGGCTATACCATACCGAAAGAGTGGCTAAAGAAAATCCGCGTGAGCAGTTTGCGTATTTATTTCTCGGGGCAGGACTTATGGGAAACGACGAAGATGAAGATAAAATATTATGATCCGGAACAGGCCGGTGGATATAACGGGAATGTATATCCGTTTTTCAGATCTTATACGCTGGGATTAGGGGTTAGCTTCTAATGCGAACTTTGTCTTTCCTGGGATTATACCGATTGCAGTGATTTTTTCTTTTTTATCTTACTAAAAACAAAATAATATCATCATCAAAATCAGTATAATCCCGGGAAAGACAAAATACTATTCGGTCTTCTTACCTGCCAGTAAATACAATGCCGCCATACGAATAGCCACACCGTTTTCTACCTGGTCCAGGATGATGGACTGACCAGAGTCTGCCACATCAGAATTTATTTCCACGCCACGGTTAATGGGTCCGGGGTGCATAATGACAATTTCTTTATTCAGACTATCCAGCAGCTGGCGGTTTACACCGTAAGCGAGGGAGTATTCCCGGAGGGAAGAGAATAAAGGTGTGTTTTGTCTTTCCAGCTGAATACGCAACACGTTGGCTACATCGCACCATTGCAACGCTTCGCGGATGTTGTAGCTAACGTTTACACCGAGTGCGGCGGCCATGTATTTAGGGATCAGCGTGGGCGGACCTACCACGGTTACTTCTGCGCCCAGTTTCTTGAGGCAGTAGATGTTGGAGAGGGCTACCCTGGAGTGCATGATATCGCCACAGATGGCCACCTTTTTACCTTCTACACTACCCAGTCTTTCGCGGATAGAGAAAGCATCCAGCAATGCCTGCGTGGGATGTTCATTAATACCATCGCCTGCATTGAGGATCGGCACATTGATGTGCTTGGCCAGGAAATGCGGTGCACCGCTGGCAGAGTGTCGCATCACCACCATATCCACTTTCATGGACAGGATGTTATTGACGGTGTCTATCAGGGTTTCTCCTTTGGATACAGAAGATCCGGAGGCAGAGAAATTAACGGTATCTGCACCCAGACGCTTTTCCGCTAACTCAAAAGAGATGCGTGTGCGGGTAGAATTCTCAAAAAATAAATTAACAATTGTTGTATCGCGTAGCGTAGGAACCTTTTTAATAGGCCTTTGTAAAACCTCCTTAAACTGGTCGGCTGTTTGAAAAATAAGCTCTATATCCTGGCGCTGCAGATCGCGAATTCCGAGTAAGTGTTTTACAGAAAGTGACATTAATGTGCAAATATAAAGGGTGAAATCTGAATTCTGAAATCCGGATTCATTTTAGTCAATTAGAATTACTTCGTCATTACCATCTCTTTCGTTCCATAATACCCTTACTTTCTGGGAAATGAGGGCATCAATGGTACGTCCGGTATAGTCGGGCTGAATAGGCAACTGTCTGCTGAAACGTCTGTCGATCAGCGTGAGCAGCTCCACAGAGGCCGGCCGGCCGAAATCCAGCATTGCATCCAGGGCAGAGCGGATCGTGCGACCTGTGTACAACACATCATCTATCAACACCACCTTTTTATTTTCTACTGAAAAATCAATACTCGTTTCACTGGGTACATGTAACGTTTTGCTTTGATTAAAGTCGTCCCGGTAAAAGGTAATATCCAGTTTACCGTAGTCGATATGCGCACCTGGTACCAATTTCAACAAGATCTGATGAATTCTGCCAGCTAAATAAATTCCCCTCGGCTGCAGTCCAATCAGCACGGTTTGTTCAAACTGTAAATGATTTTCTATCAACTGGTGACAAAGCCTGTCTATCGTGATAGCCATCTGCTTGCCGTTTAGTATGGTTTTCAAAACACAACGTTTTAGGCGCCAAAAATAATGATTAAATGCAACAGATAAAAAGCTGAATATGAGAAAAGCT
>NZ_JBFTSK010000094.1:0-22713 GCF_056399985.1 Chitinophaga sp. 01L420 | reverse complement strand
GTATCACCCTGCATAACTTCAATAGCGGTCACTTTACGCCGTGGATTGTCTTTTATTTCACACAAAGTCAAATGATTGATAACCGCAATTTCATCCCCAGGAGCACAGGGCGCAAATCCATAAGTTTGCCCCTGCATGAATCGCAACTGCAATCTATTATCCGCAGGTTTTCCTACAACGCCAATATTTATTCCATGGTAATTTATTCCATCATCTCCAGCTCCGGAAATATTACAGGAATCAATTAAAATCTGACCACGACAATTGGCAAAGTGAAACACATCCATACTTGCTGGAGTTACCCGGTATGTATTTATTGGTGGAACAATGTTAACCCGTCTAAAGCTAAGATTCTCTGTAAACTGACTAACGAATGACATATTAGTCACTGCATTAATTTCACAGTCATAAAACAAAATATTCTTGCTGCGAGCATTATGAAAGCTCAGCAAATCATGGAGGATGTGCCGAAAGCCGTAAGATTTTCCTTTTTCTAAAACGCAGTTATTTTTTGCATAAATAAGGCGTACTTTCCCTTTTTCAATATCACTTGCAGTAGCAGCATCAAATGGAGACCATTGATCGAGCCGTTTGGACTTCCTTGTTTCTAAATCGGCTTCCTGTGCCATAGTCCAACCATAACCTAAATCGCCTGTCCACTCAAACTTCCCATTTTTAATCTCATAAGTAGATCCTTCTGCGACCTGAATAATCGCTTCTTCAGCACTTGCCTGCAAAACCATAATTTCAGAAACTGACGGACGTTTAAGGTCAAATACCAAATGTTCATAAGAGATATCTTCTGATAAGTGATTGATGACATTAACCATCCGTTCAGGCCCGCTCATTATAATACTTGTTTTACCTTCTCCCCTAACGCCACCACCATGAATGTGTACATACTTTGCCCCTTCTATTAAAATACCACAAGGCTTTGGTGTGAATGTATAATCAGAAGTGTTAGAAATATACCATATACGCCGTAAGGACTTTGGAGAAGTGAATTGATGTTTACCAGGCAAAAATTTAATATCAATTGGCTCTTTCGATGTTCCTACGCCAAACGGCATTAATGTTTGCTCATGTATACCAGGTGCTATGACAATTTTATCACCTGGTGCTAGTCTCAAAGCGTTTACATTAGCGAACGATTTCCATGCGGAGGAGCTTTTAGTACCTATGTTTTGATCACTACCTGTTACCGGGTTGACAAAATAAGTTGTATGTCCGACTGACCGCACACGCCTAGACGAGTCGGGGTAAGGAGTTTTTGCTACCTCCCTCATTCTTGTCCACTCAATTGCAGTTTGCCCATAACCTTGCTGCACAATTAGAAAAGAGATTAATACTATTATTATGCTTAAGCGACCTTTGTCCATTGTTTGCTTTTTAATATATTTCCTACTTTTTTAAAAAAACCTTGATTTGATAAATACAACCCAATTTTTTTAGCAACTTCCACACATTTATTCTCTGCTCTCCATTTTACTTTCCGGATATTGAGTCCAACTTTACTATCTTTTGGTGATTTATCTATGTTCCTTTGCAAGTTTATATCTTGTCTTTATAAAGTGACCCAAGATCGTTTCTAATCCAGCAACGGGCAACTAACATTTTGACATCTATTGATACTATTTTTGCTCTGCTTAATAATGGGATCAAGTTAATTTTTGAGAGATAGAATAACATCTGGGGGATAGCATTTTCATTACGCACACTTTCACTCATACACACTGCTTTTAAAATTATTGGGGCTACTTATTTATTCGAAAATAATTAAAAGTTCAAAAAAACCTCTACCCCATCAAATTTTAAATAGGTTAACCAGCTTTCCGACTTCGGAGGGAAAGCGCTAAAAAGCAGGTTGTGATACAACCTGACATCTTGCCGCCGCAAAGCAGGTGAGCGAAAAGATCGGTTGTGATACAATCGAACATCTGGCGGGTTCCGGCGAAGCAGGGAATTGTTATAAAATATTATTCGGGCATCATTAAATACCAACGAAATTCTTACCCACAAAAAAGGAAGCTGTGGCTTCCCCAACTGTCTGAGTCAATTACCCCTTTTTAGATTCAAATTTATATACCAAAGCCCTACCCGACAATTGGTTGGCAAAAATTCATCTTTAACAATTTATGTTTAAAAAAATATCCATTTTACTTTTATAATGTGAAAATTTGTATTAATATGCAGACATTAAAGATGTTCTCCCGGTTAACCCAGCTAAATTTGGAATAGGCCTCAAAACATCCATGAACCCATTTATCGTAACCTTAATTTCAGCCGACGTGCATAAGAAGACGCTCTCACGTGCCATAATCTTGGCAGGTTTAATGATGGTATTTTACTCTTGTGGTAAACAAGAAAATACCAATAGTGAATTACATCCAATAAAATCTAATTCTCAAAAACAATTAATTCAATCAGTTCAGGAATTTTATCAATCCTCAGCACACGCTCCGTTAAAAGTTGAATGGGATAAACCGTTTATTTCACAGGACAAAAAAAGAATTTCATTTCCCTTGATTTGGGCTGCTACTTTTGAAACAAAGGAAAATGCTTACCGAAGGCTAATAATAACTAAAGATGATAAGGGCCAAATGACGGGGTGGAACTGCTACCTTTGTGTGGACATATAGTTAAGCTCTTTCCTTAACTTTGATTACAATGAGTAAAAAAGAAAGAAGGGGTTATGATAAATCCTTCAAATTGATGGCAGTAGAATTGCACAGAAGTGGCAAGCCAGCCGTAACTGTAGCAAAAGAATTGGGGATAGACGTAGGAATGCTTCGTCGCTGGACCAGAGAGTTCAGTATGCATGATACCCGTAGTTTTCCTGGTAATGGGAAACAGGATCTGACGCCGGAGCAGAAGGAAATCCAAGCTCTTAAGAAAGCACTGCAGGAAGCGGAAATGGAAAATCGGATACTAAAAAAGGCAGTGAGCATTTTCTCCAGGGAAGACAACAAATATTCAGGTTCGTAAAGGACCATCAGGCAGAATTTGATGTCGAGAAGATGTGCAAAGTGTTCAAAGTAAGCCGTAGTGGTTATTATGCCTGGTCTACGAGAAAACCATCAAAACTTTGCATGGACAAGCAAGTGCTTTGCAAAGAAGTTGAAGATATCTACCACAAAAGCAAAGGCAGATATGGCAGCCCAAAAATAGTTGCAGAACTTAGGTCTATGGGATTGCGTGCCTCCAGACCGAGAGTGGCCAGAATCATGAAGGACAAAGGGTTTCGCAGTATTATTACAGGTAAGTTCAAAGTATGCACTACAGATTCCAACCATACACTGGAAGTGTCTGCCAATATCCTCAATAGAGAATTCACTGCCACGGCACCATCAGAAAAATGGGTTTCTGATCTGACTTACATTCGGACAAAAAACGGATGGCTTTACTTAACAGCAATCATGGACCTGTTTGACAGAAGGATTGTTGGATGGTCAATGAGTACAGGTATGACAGCCAGGGAGACTATTGTTACTGCCTGGAATATGGCGATTATAAATAGATCCGTGGCTCCAAATATGGTTTTTCACTCAGACAGAGGTGTACAGTATGCCAGTGAGGAGTTCAGAGATCTGCTAAAAGGCAACTCGGTACAACAGAGTATGAGTAGAAAGGGCAACTGTTGGGATAACGCAGTAATGGAGAATTTCTTCAAGATCCTTAAATCAGAAACCGGGCACCATACAGTATATGATTCAATAGATGTCGCAAAAAAAGAGCTGTTTGAGTTCATCGAAATATGGTACAACAGGCAGCGAAGACATTCAATATTAGGGTATTTACAGCCCGAAGAATTTAGTAAATCTATTCTAAAAAAAGCAGCTTAATAAGTTGTCCATTTTTTTGTTGCAAATCCAGGGAGGGTGATGGAAGTAATACCAACTGTCGCCTACTTTAATACCCATAAGCAAGGAATAGATGTGACCAATTTTGAGGGAACTTTCGGTTTGTTTAACATGGAGATGAAATTTCAATATGGTGAATACTACGAGCAAGGTATTAGAAAGCATAGAAGCGAAATCAAGCGATTTGAATCCAAATCTGCTTATAATCTGGCTCCTAAACCTGAAGACTGTTATTCTGCACAAACTTCTTACTTCGAAAACGGAACATTAGTGGTTATAGCACATTACTGGTGCACCAACTCGGGTGGATTCGGCAATGAAATCGGAGGAAGCCCTGACCCAAATGATTCTCCACTTAAAGGAAAGGAAGATCATCCTGATCCAGAATGGGATGGAGGTGGGGGAGTAAATAATGCCAACCTACCTCCAACGATTACAGATATAAGGAGAGATCAGGTACACAACCCTTGCCTTTCCTCCGCACTTGACCTTGCATTATCCAGGGGATTAAGGAACGAAATCACAAATACATTTAATGAACTATTCTCTGGAGTAGATGGAATTACACTTACCTTTCTAGATGGGCCACTTCCAAAACCAACCGCCGGAACCACCGTGGATGTTGGCCGGTTTGATATAGAAATAACACTGGATAATACAACTTTGCCCAAATATGCTCAGGAAGAAATAGTTGCTACAATTTTGCATGAAGCGATACATGCAATGTATGATGCAAAAGGATTAGAATCTGGCGCAAGCAAATTTACTTTTTCTGAGTATATTCAACACAATCTTATGGCTGATAAGTATGTATCTAAAATAGCTGCAGCCTTGCAAGAAATTTTCCCTGGACTCCAGGATTATGATGCAAAAGCAATTGCATGGGGCGGTTTGCAAAAAACCGCATCTTGGAATGCCTTAAACCCAACTGATGCCAATAACCTTCTCTTAGCAGCGGAGCAGTATAACGATAAACACAAAAAAGGCACTCGTTGCAAATAGTTGTCTTGTTTCTTTAAAACTATAAATATTCCTTAATGATTAATTTAAARTTTTCCCATCTTTTATTTCTTGTGCTATCTCTAAGCGCTTTTACTACCAAAACTGTTCTGGGGCAGAAAAATTTACTGGGCAACAAAGAGCAACAAAAATTAATAAAAATAATTTCCAGAAATATAGAATACCCTACAAATTTCAAAGAAAGTAAAAAGGCGATAGCCTTTTCCTTAAAATTTGTTTTGTCAGAAAAAAATAAAGTTGCTCAGATTTTAAGTTCTGAAGAAGCCCCTGCTGAAATGGTTAATAACTTAACTGAAATGAAAACTTACGATACTATTGACTGGACTGAAATTATTAGCCATAAGATAGATAAAGGCACTAATTTAATTATTCCAATTACAGTTACTCCTGATGATAATGTCGAAGGATTACCCAATTTTACATTAGATGAATTGAATCGTCTATTTAAATATGATAATGCAGATGCTCCTGCTATTTCACTCTCTTTTATAATGCAACCCTTGTCTCTGCAATATCGAGAGGCTAAAAAATAGTCATAATTCAGACAAATTTTATCAAAGGACAAGTGCCGGTTATACCAGTACTTGTCCTTTGATAGTGTAACATGACTGAAAATAGTACGTGAATTAATAAGGCTCCCCAATATTAAATATGCGAGGATATATTTCAAATTCAGCAAACAATCCTAAATTTGTAAAGATAGTTCCGCTCTTTGTAAAGCCTCGTAAACTCTACCGCCCTACTCAATCATTATAGAGTAAATTATAGAGCAAAAAAAGAAGACCCGCATCAAGTGCAGGTCTTCAAACTCTCCAGTGATCCCCTTGGGATTTCCGATCTATTTCTTAGTCTTACTCCGGAATACTTAAACCGCACCTAACACGCTGGTTATTAAGCATTCTACAACAGCGAATCGCGTTTCTACTTCTTACCTTTATTCGGGTTGGCCCCACTTTAATAGACTAAAAAATAGACTCGTTATGCTGTTACCCCTTAAATTAGTGTGCAAAAGTAGCAAGATTCGGCGCGATGGTACAAGCCTCATTTTCATCCAGTATTGTTATAACTCCGACAAAAGAACATTGCTAAGCACTGAAATTGCAATTCCTCCTGCTTACTGGAAAAGATCCCGGATCACCGCAAACCTACCAAAGGACTATGGGAATTACGAAGAACTTAATAAAAGGCTGAAAACCTTATTACGGTTGGTCGAAGATGTTATATCCCATGCGCTGCAAGAAAAAATAATAGACGTCTTGACCTTCGTTAAAAGTACATTCAAACCAGACCTTAACCCGGAAAGCCTTGCCCCTAAAGCCCAGGAAACGGCAAACAAGCAGCCGGAAACAAATCTGGACTTCTACTTTCAGATAGATGATTATATAAAGTGCAAGACTAACAAGGTTACACCTGGCATGCTGCGGGTTTATAAAAACATGAAAGACCACCTGCAAGCGTTTCAGGATTATAGGAAGGCCGTCATCACTTTCAATTCCCTTGATTTTAATTTCTATGAAGGTCTGGTTGATTTTCTGACATTTGAATATATCCAGCGTAGAAGGAAAACCGTTATAAAGGGCCTTAAGACGGCAACTGTAGGCAAAACAATTAAACAGTTACGTATATTCATCCGGGATAGAGTACGCCGTAAAATCATCCCTCCTATTGATTTATCAGACTTCAAGATACTGAATGAAGAGTCAGACGCTATTTACCTTTCATGGAAGGAAATAAACCAGATATATAATACTGACCTGACAAATTACCCCTACCTCCTGCCCTACCGGGATTTATTTGTTTTGGGATGCCTTACCGGCCTTAGATTCTCTGACTTCTCCAATATCAAGCCGCAAGATATACGGGCCGGTATGCTCCATAAAAAACAGGAAAAATCAGATCATTGGGTAGTGATCCCTCTAATGAGTACAGCCAATGATATACTTATAAACCGTTTCAAAAAGGCAGTTCCTATTGTGAACAATCCGGATTTCAATGTAAATATTAAAGAAATTGGCCGACTGGCGGGCATTTGCGAAACCGTCAAGTTTTCATATAAAAAAGGGAATAAGGATATTGAAGTCATAAAGCCTAAATATGGCTGGATCACATCCCACACCTGCCGCCGGTCATTCTGCACCAATGAATTTCTAGAGGGAACACCGGTAGAACTGATTATGAAAATCAGTGGGCATAAGAGTTTGCAGGACTTCTACAAATACATACGTATTAGCCCAGAAGAAGCTGGAAAGAAAATAAAAGAAATATGGGAAAATAGGAGCAATTCTACGATGGTTCTTTCAGCTCGATAGAATTTGCGTTGCAACAACACTCTTATTACAGTAATATATTGAGCCTTAATATAAATCCAGTAAGGCACAAAAAAATTTGGTAATTAGGTTTAATCGGCCTAATTTTTAAATCATGAAAAAAGTTGTTACGGTAGATCAAATCAGTCGCTTAGCTGTCAATAAGATTGAAAACATTACATGTTTCAATAATATTATTATAGTAAATGATGATAGCTCTCAACCTGAAAGATTAATATGGTTTTTGAAAACATTAACTGAGTATGAATCACATCAGTTGTTAGCGGTTTCTGACCATAAGGGTTCAATATCCTTTTTATGGGATAATGTTCCCCCTGATTATAGGGAGATAGATGATATTGAAATCCCAGATGGTGACATATGGTCTGTTTATAAAAATTATGAGCTTACCTATGACAACATAATGAAAGAATATGACAAAGGGCAATAACTAATTGGAACAACGGCGCAAGAGAAATCAAGCGCCGTTGTTATTCAATTCAATTACAGCGTCTAAATATTTACTTTTCAGTATCCTCAAAAATGGAAGCAAATAGTTTCTTTGTAACTACCTCTCCTATCTCGCGGATCTTCTGCTTTTCGGCATTGCTCAATGCAGGTGTCAACTTACCATCAACGCGCCTGTCAATACCTCGCATCTTCCTATAGAACGTAGGAGTGCTATAATTACATTCCTCGCAAACTTGTTCCCTGAAAATTACGGGCAGCTTAGAAAACTCTGAATGCAGAGCGAGTAACATGTTTATTGGTTGTTTATTAGTACTCATAAAGCGTATTTAATTGGTTATTGGAGCTTTTCGCTATTTTAATCCGGTTTTCTATATCTAAAGAATGAAGGGTCAAGAAAAATGTCCTAAAGTAATTACCGACAATTGCCGCTATTGTGCCATCTATTCCCTTATCCCCGTCAACCAATGCTTCGATATACTGATCCAAAGCAGCTTCCAATTCGTGCAATTCAAGCCCAGATGCAAAACTCGACAATTCATACAAATCACTTTCCAGCCCAATTATTAGCTCTTTAGTTAAATCCTCAATATTTCCGCGTATCAGTGCATCCCGAACATTAAAGGCCGCGACAGTATTTGCACTGAACAAAGCATAAAACATCATAAAATCAGCGCGCTGATCAGCTGACCAGTCATCAGCTGCGTTACTGCCAATAACTGACGATAGCTCGTACTCTAATAGCTCAACAAAGCCAGCTGACGTGCCACAAGGCGTAATTTGATTCAAGATTGTTAATAGATTCTCCATGATTTTCATTTTTTAATAATGTTTAAAGAATAGAACAGATTAATCAGTTTTAAATAATCTGGTCCGTTATATTGATAATCAAAGATTGATCATAACAATGTAATAATCAAGTAATTACAATGGTTATTAATCCGTTTTCAAGCATAATTAAGCAACTTATTTATTCAAAAAGTTGTGTATCTTACCATACAGACAATACATTATATTTGTACAATGATTGATTCTATTATGCAGAACAAAGTACACGAAGGAAGAAACCTTAAACGTATCCGGGAAATTCTCGGTAAAAAGCAGGACGCCATTGCAATTGAACTTGGTGATGATTGGACACAAAAGAAAATCTCACTTTTGGAATCCAAAGAAGTGATCGAGCCTGAAATACTTGAGCAAGTGTCTAAAGTTCTTGGTGTGACCCCTGAAGCTATTAAAAACTTTAATGAGGAAGCCGCCATTAATATTATCGGCAATACTGTCAATAATCATGATAATGCAGCCGTTGTTAACTATTACCCGTCATTTAATCCGGTTGATAAAGTGATGGAGTTATATGAGCGAATGCTCAACAGCGAAAAAGAAAAAAATGAGCTACTTGAAAAACTGCTGAACGAAAAGCAGGGAAAGCATAAGCAAGCCCGCGGCAGCGATCCGCGTAATAACAACAGCGGCTCATCGGATTCCCCTTCTAACCACCCGTTTTTGTACCCGTTTCTGACTGTTTTCTTGTATCAATTTCTGTAGTCCAGCTACGGAAAACTTGCGATCTATCTTACTTCCTTTAAAGCAATAGGCACCCTTTTTAAAACTGATTCCCTGCAATTCTGTGGTTCCCGATTTATACTTATACTGTATGTCTATTCCTAGTTTCATCAGGCTATCGGCTAGTCCTGAGAGGCTTCGGGCATGGGGTAATTTACTCTGAATTGCGTGATAAATATCATAACGAATAGCTTCTTCTGTATTTAAAGATTCCAGATTTGTTAGGGTTAAAACTTTCTTTTCAGCGGGAATTAATTGATACTTCTCTGTTAATTCTTGTGCCGCTTTTTTCCCTCGCCAGCCTATCCAGTTATCGCGGATAGCCTTCCTCTTGTTCCCAACAAAATTGGCTATTATGTGCAGATGCAGGTGTTTTTTATCCGTATGTTTGGCTATTGCGAACTGAGTATCGGACATGCCAATCTTTTCAAGATACTCCTTTGCTATCGTCACCAATGATTCATCTGTTAAAGATTCCCCCGGATAAAAACTAAGAATGCCGTGAAAAACTGCCTTCTTCTTGTGTGGAAGATCGCCCCTTTGGGTTTCAAAATCATGGGCCATTAAACGATAATTATAGTCTCTCACGCCCTCAGCATCTAGTACAGTCGCCCTGCCTTCATCTTCACAAATATACCGGCAGCAGCCATAAAAACTGCTGCCGGTAATCACTTTACTAATCATTTGTCAACCGATTAATTAGTTCATCAAATTGTTTCCGGTACTGCTCAAAAAGAAGCATAGCTGTTAACAAACTGTTCTGGTGAGCTACTTTTGCCATTTGATTAATGTTAGAAGCCATACCAATTAACTGTCTTACCATCTGTCTTTCATCTTCGTTTTGCCGTGCTTTAACTTGGCCCAACAGGGCCATTATTCGCAGATACATAGTGAAGGTTAAGCCTGCGTTAGCGGCTTTTTCCTTCACTGAAGCATATTCGGCCTCAGTGAATCTGAGGCTGAATTGCTTCTCTTTTCGAACGGCTTTAGCCGGTCGACCACCTTTACTCTTAGGTCTTTGCTCTGATCTCTCCATCTGATCTCCGATTTAATCTCCGCTGCATTTCCCCTTTGCGACCACCGGGAGCGAAGGGGCGAGCGGTTTTTGCGAAGCAAAAACACCGCTCGCTAACGGAGCGAAGATCCGTTCGACCTCCGCAACCGGATGGCAAAGCCAGCCGGTTTATCTCCGCATACAGGTAGCGTGGCTGCCTGTATGATCTCCCCGAACTGGTGGCAAAGCCGCCGGTTCTATCTCCGCAGGACAGATAGCAACGCTGTCTGCCTGGTCCTCGCAAACGAGCAGCGAAGCTGAACGTTTAATCTTTGCTGTCTTGTTCGGGCTGTAAAAGTTTCTGTATGTCATTCCAGAGAAAAAATACACGGGATTCGATTTTGTACCGCTTTAGCCTCCCATGCCTGATCCATTGGTAAATGGTGGGTTTGGTAACTTGAAATAGTTTACAGACTTCTGCAAGCTTAAAAAGGGGCTTATAGATCAATCCGGGTGTTTCATAAAGTGGTTGAGCGGGCTTGCTTCTTTCTACATTTGTAACTTCTTCCCGGATAATGAGCCTAATCCGTTGCCAGTACTGGTCGGGGTCAAAGGGAAACAACATGGGGGTTACAGCTTTTTCATTTTGCACATTTTCTTTCATACACTTACTGTTTTAGGCGACAAACATACGCCTATGGGCAAGTTGAAAAAAACTAAGTATACTTAAGGCTAGGTGTTAACACAAAAAAGGAGCTTTATGCCCCTTTCAATTTCATTTCCAATCCATCCAGCAGCTTAATAGCTGGAGAGTGGCCCAATTTCTCAAAGTAGACCTTTGCAACGGATATGGCTTTTACTATTTCTGCTCGCTCTTTTGGGGTAAGAGTTTTGGGGTGAATAACCCTGCGAAGATTTTCTTTAATGCTGTCAGTATCCACACCAGTTAATCTGTTTATCATCTGAGCGGATAACGCATCACTAGCAATCCTTTCGACACCTGCGGTCTTGAATAAAGCATAAAGAGTGACAGTAAGTGTCGGAATTTTAGATTGGGTTTTAGCACTCTTTGTTTGGAGTATTTCAATCTGCGTCCTTTTGTGATTTGCGATCAAGGTTTCCAACTGCGGAAGAAAGGCTGATGAAAAAAAAGGTAAATAGATGCAAAAGTAGGCTACCCCAAAACTTATTATGCCCATTATGCATAGTACAGATAAGTAAAGCAAACTAAAATAAGCGTTAAATGGCAAAATGATAAGTAGTGCAATGCCTAACAATGATAGGAAGTGATAAAGCACATGCCTATACCAATAATGGGCGATTAGCTTACTTCGTGTGCCTTCAATATTCCAATTGGGAATAGTTGCTCTCCGCTCTTTATGAATTGTACGCAGTAGTAGCTGGTTATAGCCTACATTATTGGGGAGATCAAAAGTGGCAAAGGATGCCAAACGCCGCAATTTCTTTTTCATAACACAAATCCTTTGCTATGAAAATACAGAATAAATAGCTCCCTGTCAAAAAATGCCTACTCAAGTACATAGGATTAATGAGATATAGTCCCCAGAGGAAGCCGAGTAAAACACTCGACTTCGCCTAAATCCTTCCTCTGAGAAGCTAAAACAGCTTTTCTAATCATCCTTTCTCATTTGATCAGCAAAATATTTTGCGGCATCCACCCCTCCATATTCAGTAAAGTAGCTATCCATAATTGCAAGAAAAGTACTTTTGGCCTCGGGCCCCTTAATACCCAAAACAACATGTGTAACATCAGATTGAACTACTAACATTGCACCACTCCTCTTACAACTAAATTTACCATGTTGACACTCCCCCGAAACGGCATGATATAAATCCCATGCACTGTCCTCATCAGCTATATCCCCATAGGATTCAATCCAATCTTTAAAATCAAATATCATATTCATAAAAAAAGAAATATAAAATATTATTATCAAATATCACATCTTCCATATCATCACAGAAACAAAGTTCGCATTTAAAAACCAAATTCACAAATAAGAAATATTTTTTTATACCGAGAACAATGTTTATATTTGTGAAGTAATAGGCAAGTTAACATAGCTTAACTAGTCATTAGTCACTAAACCCGACATGATATGCAAATCAAATTTTTTAAATCATGCGAATTTTGGCCCGACCAATCATTAATGAATTTGGCTCAAAACACTTACTAGCTATTAATCCACTAAATAGTTGGTGGGAGAAAATAAGACAGGCTAAATGTGAGAATTTTAATGACCTGAAAAATGTTTTTAATTCTGTGGATTATATTCAGGATCATAGATATGTGTTTAATATAGGCGGTAACAACTATAGACTCGTAGCAATGATACATTTTAAATCCCAGGCATTATACATAAGAGCAATACTCACTCACTCGGAGTATGACGAACACAATAAGAATGGTACTTTAATTTCACTTTAAGGGACTGTTATTGTGAATTATAAGGACAATATTATAATGCTCTGAAATAGAAGAAGCAAAACTTGATAATTTATCGAAAGCAATTGAGGCATGGGAAAATAAAAATTACCCCATGCCTTTAAAACCTGAATTTAAAGCTATCCTTGTTTATCTAATGCAAACAAAAGGCATTAATCAAACCCAGCTATCCTCGCAATTAGATGTTTCAAAATCTTATATTTCAGAAATACTAAATGGCAGAAAAGAGCCTAATATCAGCCTATTAAAGATATTACATAGTCGTTTTCAAATTGATGGAAATCTTTTAATAGAAAGCCTTTGACTAATTTGACTAAATGGAAAGTTTCAAAAAAATGTTTGAAATCTAATTACTTTTCATTCATTAATGTAATGTAAATAAGCCTCAAATGAAACAATCGAATGATTGAAAAACTAATTACGGATATCGCATTTGATAATATCAAGCTTTCACAAGCAACACAATAAGGATTTATTATACTGTTTAGTCGAAGAATAATACGCAGGAATAATTTGTTATAGCTTTCATTTAGAAGACGATTAAATATGCAAAAGATACCAACCGTCACAAGTTCATTCTAGCCCTCCCATATTCGAAACATTACTTAAATTACAAATAATTTACACGTTATATCGCATAAATCAAAATCATAATGGTTAGGGCTTATACATTAAACATTACCGAAGTACAGGAAAATTTTGAAACCTGGATATCTCAGTCTTTTATACCAGAAAATTTAAAGGTAGACTTACGAAAAGCGCAGATATTGTTGACACCCACAATTGGCTTTCGTGAACAGCCGCTACCAACTTTTCCTGTTGGAACTGAAGTCACTCTAGCATTTTTAAAAAAGAATTTGCCAAATAACATTAGCGTTGACATTTGCATTGATGATAAAGATTATGCAGAGCTTGGTCTGTATAGTAATTGGAAAATGATTGGTGCATTTGTTGTTAGTAGCTTGGTCGCGCCAATATTTGTGGATGTCCTGTCAGATTTAATAAAAAAGGCCTTTATTGAAGAAGAAAAACAACCTGTTATACAAATAAATACTATAGAAACTACCACTCCAAATTTGAAAAATGACGCCCCTCATAAACCAGATTCAGTCCCCAAATCTCAAGTTAGAAGCAAAGCTCCTGCAAAGCACTTCGAAAAGCCCAAATTGAAATTTTCCCTTACTATTGTCGATTCTACTGGCAAATCAATTAAATTAGATTACGAAGGCCCGGTCGAACATGTCCATGAAGTACGGGAAGAAATCCAGAAAATTATTAGAAATGAGAATTAATCTGTTAAAAAAAGAACTTAGTGAATTAGGACGCAAACAATTCAATTTTGAAAGAATTTTACAGGAACTAGATAAGGATAAAAAAAACTCAGTAAAAAGAAATCTTCAACATAGGGCTAAGGAAATTTGGAAATTGGAACAAATTATATTAGCGCATAAAAAATACCTGGAGGTATATTCTTTAATTAGAACGCGCGAATTTTACAATGCATGGTGTCTTTTGGAAAGAATCCAAATATTACTTGCCTCCCTCAAAAAGCATCTTGATTTCGACAACAACAAATACAAATTATTTTTTATAGAAAAAGCAGTTAAAAACTTACAAGTACTTTTCCCCTACCGACTTTTCTCAAGTGCAGAAATAATCAAAAAAGTAAAGGAATGCAACATTTGCGGAAGCAAAATATCTATTCGAAATCCTTGTGGGCATATAGTTGGAGAAATTTATAACGGTCAAATGTGCTGCCGCATAGTGACCGACGCAGAGATTATTGGGATAGCAATGGTAACAAATCCGGTAAACAAATTTGCCGTTGCCTTTCCAGTAGACAAGCATACTAAAGAAAAATACGATAATTATAATTACGAATTATTAAATTACTATATTGAGCTAAGCTTAGATCCTTATAGTTTTTGGAACCTAGAACTCCACGAGAGATACATTCCGCATGAAAATTATCCTAACTTTTTAGCAACTAACTTTTGCCCATGCGGCTCTGAAGAGAAATATGAAAATTGTTGTCTCCTTCAAAAAGGAGTAAAGGATTATCATTATGAATTCAAAATAATGGAGAATCACGCCCAAAAACTGATGTCTATAAATCCTAACATACGCAATGATAATATCCCTAAATAATTTCGAAATAGCAGTCATTGATGAAATAAATTATATACTTACAATTCAATATTGATGAAAGAGAATATTATTGAATTTCTCCGCAAAAAAGATTATAAATTTATAAGATATATAGGACAAGGGGGTACAGGGAAAACAATCTTACTGGAAGATGAGCTTATAAACGAACGCTTTGTTTGTAAAAAATATTCCCCATATTATATCGAGCATCAAGAAACTTACTTCAAAAACTTCGTCGATGAAATTAAGCTTTTGCACTTACTTTATCACCCTAATGTTGTGCGAGTTTTTAACTATTACCTTTATCCCGAAAAATTAACAGGTTATATTATAATGGAATACATTGATGGGGAAGACATCTATGAGTATGTAAAAAATAATCCAGATAGATTAAATGATATTTTTGTTCAAACGATTAGAGGATTTAGACATTTAGAAGAAAATAAAATTTTGCATCGAGACATTCGGCCGGGAAACATAATGGTGACGAACGATGGGATTGTAAAGATTATAGATTTCGGATTTGGAAAAAGGATAGACTTTAACTCTAATTTTTATAATAGCGTTTCGATAAATTGGAATTATACAATACCAAGGGATTTTGAAACAAAAACATATAACTATAAAACTGAGATTTATTTTATCGCCAAACTTTTTGAAGAAATCATCCAGATAAATAATCTGAATGCCTTTCCATATATGAATATTTTGCAGGAGATGCTACATGTTAACCCCGACGAGAGAATAACTTCATTATTTGAAATAGAGCGGAAAATAATTGAGAATGAGCAATCAACTATGATTTTCTCCAACAGCGAAACGTCTATTTACTTGAACTTCGCTAATGCTATAAATGGATTATATACAAAAATAGAAGAAAACTCTCAATACCATAAAGACATAGACTATATAATTACTTCATTAGATAACTGCTACAAAAATTCAGTTCTTGAATATACTGTTCAAAACCCATTGTCACTTACTCGTTGCTTCATTGACGGAACTTACTTTTATAGTAAGAAAGTACACGTTTCGGTTTCCTATTTAAAAGATTTTATACAATTGCTAAAAACAAGTAGTACTGACAAGACCAAAGTCATAATTAATAACTTATGGCAGAGGCTTGATGCAATTCCTCGATATAGCCCGCCTGATGAAGGTGATCTTCCTTTCTAAAAAACATCTGATTAGATAAAGATCTAAAAGCGGAACCAAAATCCAAGTTTACAGTAAAATCTATATTTTTGTATAGATACGTCAACCCAAATAAAAGTAAGTAAACACGAACAGCGCAATCGCACTTTGATAGACTAACAAATAGACCAAAAACAAAAAGCCTGCGCTTAGCGCAGGCTTTGAAACTCTCCAGTGATCCCCTTGGGACTCGAACCCAAGACCCATACATTAAAAGTGTATTGCTCTACCAACTGAGCTAGGGAATCCGCTACCACCCTCATTGTTAAGGGGATGCAAAAATAGGAATTATCTATTACCAACCAAATTTTTTTTTCAAGAAATAAAAATAACTTCCTACCTATATGAAAAAGTACTACCTATTATTCGCCGTAGCATTGCTCCTCTATGCCTGCCAATCCACCAGAACAAGTTACTCCTATTCCCGCGGAGCAGATGGCCAGCTCAAAGTACAGGAACATACGGAAAACACCGGATATGAAATCCCCTGGAAAGCCAAAAAGAAAAAGAGCGCTATTCAGCCTACCATTACTTTCGTAGAATCGGTAAAAGAATATCGCCGCACCTTTCATCATTTTCCACAGGACCTCTGGAATCTGCAAAATATGAACGACAGAAGCAGAAATGCTTTTAAGGATATGAAAGAGCTGGGGTTTACAGATCTGCAACTACACTATGTATACCTCGACTCTTTTGTAGTGGCATTCGTACATACACCGGTATACAATGCGCCAACGAAAAGCGGGAGGAGGACCATATCAGGATCTGACGTAAATGGCAAATTTATTTTTACCTATAACCCAAAGGATTCATCTTTCCTGTACGTCAAGACACTCGATTAGTCAGGGCCTGCAATGCTGCCATATCTACGAGACTTCTCTGTGGTAAAACAAGTGAGCAAGCCTTATTACCAGCTACCCAGCTAACGGCTTTGTATTGCATAAAGTGAACGAAGGTGGAAATCAGGAAATCACCATTGCGTTCAACAGATTTTACATCAAATAATTCCAGGTCGGTGGTGAAGCCTGTCCGCAATACCTTAGAAAGGGCCTCCCGGGCTGTCCAGAGCAGGAACTGCTGCTCATCAGTACTATAGGGCAGCGATGCCATTAAACGCATTTCTGCGGGCGTTACAGGGGGTAAAAAGCGACTGCCGTCTATTGCTTCTATGTCCACCGCCATAGGGTGCGCTTCAGGGAAAACAACCGCCATAGCGCTACCGTCGCTATGCGTAATACTTACCTGCAAATTGCTGTGACCAGGACAACTCAATACCGGCTGACCAAATACGCCGGGGCGGATGCGGACGGAGGCAGGCGCAACGCCGGTAAAATCAAAAGCCGCCAGCTTTGCAGCATGGCGGCCTAAATAATAATGATGTTGGGCTACGCCCGTTAACGTCGTACGTTCTTCAGGATGCAAAAAACGGTGCAGCTCCAGCTGCAATGCAGGCAACGACAGAGAAGATACCCCCATCGATGCCGGAAAAGAAACGCCCTCTCTTGTAACCGTTAATGCCAGATGATAACTATTCGTCCATTCCGTCATGGTTGTTGTCTCCTTTTTCAGTTTTACTGCTGTTGGCTACCAGGGTATTAAGACTATTTACCTCTTCCTTGGTAAAATAGCGCCAGGAGCCGGTGGCAAGGTCTTTTGTTGTCATGTTCATGATGCGGGTACGCTTCAATGCTACCACCTCATAGCCCAGCGCTTCACACATCCGGCGGATCTGCCGGTTAAGGCCCTGCGTCAGGATGATACGAAAACGGCTGGCGCCTTCCTGCTGTACAAAACATTTCTGCGTCATCACACCCAGGATGCGAACACCGTTGCGCATAGCTTTCACAAACTCCAGGTCTATCGGCTTATCAACAGTAACAATATATTCTTTCTCATGCTGATTACCTGCCCGCAGAATTTTATTAACGATGTCTCCATCATTCGTTAAAAATATCAGTCCTTCGGAACGTTTGTCCAAACGACCAATCGGGAATATCCGGCTGGAGAAGTTAACGTAGTCAATGATGTTCGTTTTATCCTTCAGGTCCGTGGTACAGGTAATCCCTTTGGGCTTATTCAGCGCAATATACACGGTAGTTTTTTTCTTCTTCAACGGCTCCCCGTCTACTTCTACCACATCTCCGTCTTTTACACGATTGCCTTTGGAAGCGATGTTGTCGTTAATCGTTACTCTACCCTGTTCAATATATTTATCAGCTTCTCTGCGGCTGCAAAAACCGGTTTCACTGATGTATTTGTTAACGCTTATATCCATAATTACCTTTGAAATCAACTGCAAATTACTTAAAACCGGGCAAAAAGTCAGGTAACGTCCAGGCTTCTACTGCACCCGTTTCCAGGTCCATCACTTTCATGGGGTGCAATAATACCCGGCGGCCAAAATAGCTACCGGCCACCCTGCCCTGCTGATGATACCCCTGGATGATATGCCTCGGCTCACCGGTTTTGATGTCCAGCACAAAATCAGCTCCCCAGCGATTCGATTCGGTAGAACTGGCGCTGATGCACACCAGTTCATGATCTTCCGTCACGAGGATATCGCTGCCGAATACGGAGCCGGCATCATCTCCCATTTCGGAGAAGTTCCGCTGCCAGATGGTCTTCAGCTGGTCATCGCAACAAATCAGGATATTTCCTTCTGTCAGCAACAGGTACTGCCGAAGCGCTTCCACGTAAATTACTTTATGCGCCCGGTCCGGGTAAGGCGTCTTTATCAGCGTACCCTCGAAAGTGCTTCCATCTACCTGCAACCAGGCTTTTTTATTTTCCAGCGGGAAATAAAAAATGTTCTGATGCGGGTTAAAGGTGCCATTATACTGGCGGACCTCCGGCTTTAACTCCGCCACAATAGCGCCGGTAGCCAGGTCCACCCAGGCCTGCTTCTGGCTATAGGCTTCCAGTAGCAGGTGACTGCCGCCAGCATTGAAAACAGCATTGTAATACATATGCCGGTCCGTACTATACACCACTTCCTGGGTTGCCAGTCGCATCACCACCAGGTTGGTCACCAGTTTGCGGGAGCCTTTAATCAGGGGAGAATTCAATACCAGGAGCCCCACACCGCTATGCCAGGCCACCACTTCGTAACCCGGATATTGCTCCCATGCCTGCACACGCTGATCAGCGATATGATATACCAACGGCGCCACATTCTTTTCATCATTCCGGGAAAGAAATAATTGCCTGCCTTTATAGTCTGTAATGAGTTTCATTTGTTTTTTTAGAGAGATGAATAACTACTTAGTTCATACTTAGCTGCTGTAATATTGTCGGGTCCTGGATTTCATGGTCCTTTGCCAGCAACAGTACCTTGGAAATCAGCTCTGCAGATTTTGGATCATCATCTACAAAAGGTAAAAATATACGGCCTCTGTGTTGGGAATGTACCGGTAAAACAGACAGGTACTTTCCTGGCAACTGATGCGCTACGGCACTTCCCAGGTGCACGCTGTAATCGCCATGCTTACCTTTGATGCGCGCATGATTACCGCTGATAGTTACGTTATCTACTTTGAATAAACGCAATGTTTCCTGCAGCAATACACTCCGCATTTCAATGGAGCTATGACTCGCTTCCGGATCTACACCACCCACATGCGCCACACTTACTACCAGGTCTATATCCCGCATTACCTCGCTGAAGATCAGTGGCGATATTTGCTCAAACGCCACCGGCTTGCCGGTTTTCAGGTCGTGGAAGATGAGGGTTTCCAATGTAGGAGATTCCACTTCTGCCGGCGAAAACCAATCTGCCATCGCATATATTTTAGCAACAAAACCTTCTCTGTGGAATACCTTCTGCAGGCCTTCTTCATAGTCCACTTTCCATTGCCTGTTCTTCAGCAAAGCGACGGTCTGACTGGGTTGTACCTGGTGACCGGCATAACGGCGCGACACCGATTTCTCTGCCAGCTCATCGGCCAGCGGTACATACAGCTCACGGAATATCTGCTTAAATGGTTGCTGCAACTGCTTTTCAAAGGCATACCGCTGATAGTCGCTCCACACGCCCGCCTTATACAAATCGGAACAATGCGCAATGCGGATGGTATCTGTTTCTGTCAGCGTAAAGGTGGTTCCATCTGCTGCCTGCAATATGCCCGCCTGATAAAAACCGTGTTTCTCTCCGGCCACATAGATCAGCTTTTCCAGGTGCCGGGCTATTACCGGGTGCCCGAAAAGATTTCCCAGCTCAGCAGCCAGGAAGGCATCACCGCGTACCATGGCATCTTCCAGCGATTTCCTCGATCGACTGAACTGTTCCCTTAATATCTTCCTGTAGTCATTTAATTCCTCTACTTTCTTATCTTTTTTATATTTCGGCGGCACCGCTTTCAATGGCTTATCCCCCTTAAAGGCCACCAGGTCTGCCATTCCGGCTTCATCTATGACCAGCCCAATGGTCACATCATCATATTGCACCTGCGTTTCACGCGATAAAATATTTTGCACCTGTTTGGTTTCCATAGCCCAGGCCAAACGAAGCGGATCGGCATAACCGGCATTGCGGGCCAGGTTTTCCATCGCTATCCGGATAGCTAAGGCTTCACTGCTCTGTTTCTGCGCACCAAACTGTTTGCTCTCTTTTTTAAACAACTGCAGGTATTCATAACGCCCCAGCACATCTTTCGAAGCGTTGGCCTTACTCAACGGAATCAGTCCGTACATGCGCAGGTAATCCTGATCACGTTTTTCTTTTATCTTCTGTGTAACTTCTTTTAACTTCAGATCACCAATAATAACGTCAGCGTATAAACGCGCCCTCCGGTGTTCATTACCATCACTGATATATTTGGCCGCATCGTATACTATCTGCCAGCGCTCCTTCCCTATTTCCTTATACGCTTTCTGAAACCACTCCTTATCTACCGCACCTATTTTAAAGTCTGCCAGGTCTACGGCAGAATAACGGGCAATTTCACTTTCAGCTTCTGCATTCTGCTCGGCAGCACCGGATGATTTAGTGTGTGCATGCATCCACCAGATAGCGGAGTCCAATCCTTTCCAGTTGAGGTATTGACTCACGAATTGCTGCCATTGCGGGGCATACACCGCTGCTTCTATCAACTGCGTTTCACCGGCTTTAATCTGCTTCATGGCGGCATTAAATACCTCCTGCGTATCTTCCGGCAACGGGTAACAGTTCTTTAGCAAAGTACTCAGTTGTTGTTGTTTGCTGTAAGCTTCGTTGCCACCGGAATAAATGTATCCCCTGTGCAGCGTCGTTTTCCCCAGCGCTGTCAATATCTCGCTAAAACGATGAACGCCATAGATAATTTTGAGCTGTTGCACCAGCCGCGTAACTGCGGTGGCGGTATCTCCCCGCTTCAGTTCTATATCCAGAAAATGCTCCCGCATCCGTATAAACATAGGCTGCAGGAAAGAGAATTGTTTGAAGTAATCAAATGCATCTTTATGCCGCTTCACGGTGGAAAGAACACGGATATTACCAGCGCTGATAAGTCCCCGATACATTTCACTTTCGCTGATCAGGCCCGCCTGGTAAGCATAACAGAAAGCAGACAACGGCGGTAAACTTTGCGGCACGCTTTCCGCCAAACCGGTAAACTGCCGCCAGTGCTGCAGTTGCCAGGTAGCGTTGATCGCTTCTTTCTCCAGATCATTGGCGTTAATATAATCCAGCAACTTGTTGAACGCAGGTATGCTTTGCCAGCCACCACGGGTATACGGATAATATTTACCGTCCGACTGATACGCCAGTACGGCTGGTGTTAAAGACGCAAAAAGTCGGGTGGTAGCCCCTATGAGGAAAACATTACGCTCTTTGAAARGATGAATCAATCCCAGTGCCTGCAATACCTGCAGCACAGGATTGGACCATTTGTAGGAGTGCGTAGCCCTTATTTCTTCCGGTATCACTACCTCATAAGCGGGATAGTAAGGGGCGGTTAAATCCGCCCAGGTCTGTGTTAACTCCTGTTTATCCAGCATCAGGGAGTTCAGCAGGTAAATATCTCTTGCCTGCCATCCGCTTTCCTGGAACCACTTTTCCCATACCTCAGGCAGGGGGTAAGATGCATACTCTGCCTCTTTGCTTTCAAATACAAAAGTGTAGGGCTTGTTTCTGTTGAAAGTGTTTGCCAGCAATACTTTCGTACGACTGCCATCATACTGCTCTATTTCATATTCATAATCACTATGCTGCTTCAGCAACTCCGACAGCTTTTTCAATGCGACCTGTATATCTGCCACTGGCCTTGAAAAACCAAATTCCCCGTCACGCAAACATTGTGCATAGTAGTCGTCTTTCTTCACCATTGGCGCTACTACGGGCAATATCATTTTCGGATCATATAGTCCATATCCGTTTTCAGCAGTAAAAGAAATGCCTTCATGATCTGCTGATAATTGCGATAATAATATTTCTTCTTTTGGAGAGATACTTTTTCGCTCTTTGAAAGATGCCTGCCAGTTGTTAATTTCTTCTGCCAGCCGATTACTTTTCTTCAGCTGCAAAGCCACGTCCAAACCGGCTAAGCGTTGCTCTGCATCTCCCTGCAGCAATTCCGTATTCACCTGCGCAATCACTGCATCCATCTGGCGTAAAATCAATTCAATTGCTTTACTTCTGCTGCTGGCACTCTTACGCTTCAGCAACTCAGTGAACACTTTCATCTCACCAGGATTGAACTGTTCCTTGCCCAATGC
>NZ_JBFTSK010000093.1:0-10104 GCF_056399985.1 Chitinophaga sp. 01L420 | reverse complement strand
CCTTACCACTCCCCAAAAAAACAACAGCCCGGTATGAAGGAAAATAAATGGTGGAAAGAAGTACCATTGATAGTAGCCATGGCTTGCCCTTTCCTGGTATATTATTATCTGAAACCGTTACTACCGGAACTGGTACCCTCTCATTATACGATAGATGGCAGCGGGCAATGGGTGGTAAATGGACGTATGGCTCCGGGAGGATTCGTTACTGCCATGTTCTTTGCCTGTTTGGTGGTCTATCTCTCATTGAGCTTTCCTTTGTTTGCAAAGAAATGGCAGGCAGGTTTTCGGCATCAATCTGTTTTGCTGGCGCCCATATTATATTCACTGAAAGCAGGACTGGTCCTGTTGTTCAGCGCTATCCCGGTGTATGAAATGCTGGTGGCTGCCGGTAAATTAACCGGTGGAAGCGCTACCATGTGGAGTTATATTGGTGGCATTGCTTTACTGGTGTTGCTCAATCTGTTTATTTACAGGTTATATTCAGTGCTGTATCGTCATAGCGAAGAAAAGCCGCTGGCACGTAAATCCTATGTGATCATCTGGGTCAGCACACATGTAGTAGTGTCGATTGGTCCGCTATGTGCTTTGCTGGTAGCAGGACGAATAAGTGCAGACAAAATGGTTCCGCAGTTTATCCTGGTATTCCTCGCCATTTGCGGCAACCTGCTGTATAATGTACGCCCCAATCCTTACCTGGGCATCCGTACTCCCTGGACACTGAAAAATGAAACGGTATGGCGTAAAACGCATCGGATGGGAGGGATTATGTTATTTGTATTTGGGGTGGCTGGCTTTATCGCTACACTCATTGCCAATGAACAGCAGTCGCATTATATCCTGTTGTCGGTGCTGTTCATAACTGCCCTGGTGCCTGCCGCTTATTCGTATATTATATATAAAAAATTGATTCATCAACCCTGAACATATGAAACGCTTCTTCTTTTTCGTCCTCTCGTTCTGCCTCCTTCAACACGCCGCTGCACAACAGCAAAATGTGGTAGTCAAAAGCTTCTTTGAGCAAATGAGCAAAGCTAACTGGACCAACGCAATGCAATACATGGCGCCCGCCATGAAAGAAAAACTGAATGCAGACATGCTGAAAGGCGTATGGTCGCAGGTGGAACAGGCCAATGGAAAGTGGGAGGCGCTGACCTCGCAGAAAACAGTACGGGAGGGAGAACATTATATCGTTACCGCAGAGAATAATTTTGAACGCGCTACCCTGACATTCCGCGTTGCATTGGATAATGACAACCGGATAGTGGGCTTTTTCATCACCGGATCTAAGCCCAAACAAATGGTGCTGAATGCTAATGAAATAACAGATACTGTCAACACTATTGACGGTGGAGTGTTATATGGTACGCTTACACAGCCGGAAGGTCAGCAGCATGGCCCGGTAGTGTTGATCATCGCCGGCTCAGGCCCTACAGATCGTAATGGAAACAGCCTGTTTCTTCCGGCGGCGGAAAGCTTTTCCTATCAGCAACTGGCCCAGGGACTGGCAGCCAGCGGTATCGCTTCTTTGCGGTATGATAAACGCGGCACCGGGCAAAGCACCGCATTCCAAAAATCACTGATGACCTTGACAATAGATGATTATACGGCAGATGCGGAGGCCTGCATAGCCCACTTGCAGCGAAGCGGGAAGTTCTCCAGTATATCCGTTATAGGGCACAGTGAAGGTGGCATCATTGGGCTTATACTCGCGCAGCATAGCCACCTGAAATGTCTGATCCCCTTATCTACCCCAGGAGAAACGACTGATAAAGTGCTGCTGGAACAACTGAAGCCAAGATTGTCGGACTCGTTGTATCAGCAATCAGTCAGCATTTTAAATGACCTTCGGCAGGATAAAACGCCTGCCAGAGTGCCCGCGGACTTACATATTTTGTTTAACACGGGCAACTTTAACTACTGGAAAAGTACCTTCCGTTTCGATCCCTGCGCTTTACTGCCAACCCTAACGATACCGGTGTTGATTGTAGGTGGGGCTGCCGATGTACAGGTGTCACCCGCCCAGGTAACCATGCTGCAGGACTGCAAACCAGGTACTAACCTGGTGCTGATAGAAGGCATGACACACGCATTAAAAAACAGCAACGGTATTTCTCCGGATAAAAAGAGTCCATTACCTTTGTCGCCTGAATTAATTCCGGCACTGGTATCTTTTATCCGCCAATAATTATTTTTCCGGCACGTAAGGGTTTATGACCATTCAGGTGTATTAGTAGTATATATAACAGCAAAAGTGGCCATTGGAGAAAGATAAACACGATGATAAACTGGCTTTACAGGTTGAACAATACTTTCATAACCATTATGAAGGGTTGCATCGTTACGCCTTTACTATCCTGAAAGACAATGATAACGCCAAAGATGCTGTGCAGGCAGTGTTCCTGAAATTATGGGAGAAGAGAGATACATTAGACGAAGAGCAATCTGTAAAATCGTACCTGTATACAGCGGTATATCATTATTGCCTGAACATTAAAAGACACGACAAGGTCAGAGCCAGGTATGAATCGGAAAACGACAGCGCAGTGCACGATACAGGGAATAAACTGATCAGTAAAGAAATTAACCGACAGATCATGGATCATATTGCCGCCCTCTCACCTCAATGCCAGCTTATTTTTACCAAGAGCCGGTTTGAAGGAATGAAGTATGCAGACATTGCAGCGGAAATGGGACTGTCTATAAAAACGGTAGAAGCACAAATGGGCAAAGCATTAAAGATCTTACGTGCAAAATTATTTGATATTATGATCAGCCTTATTATATTATTTTTCATATGAAAAATAGAAGTTAGAACTTTAAATGATGAATAATCCCGGTCACATACAAGAAGAGGATGAATTACTGGCAAAATATCTTTCCGGGGAAGCTACTCCGGAAGAAGCCATGGCTGTGGATAATTGGGTGAAAGCTTCCAGTGAAAACCGTGCTTTATTTGTACAGGCAATGGCGGTGTGGGAGCAAACAGCTGCCGGTAATACCTGGCAACTGCCGGATAAACTAAAACTGTTAGCCGCGATCAGAAGGGACAGAAAGCCCACCAAAACAGCTACCGTGAAAACGCTCCGCTGGAGCATCGCTGCGGCCATCCTGCTGCTGCTGGGGGCTGCAGGTGCCTACTGGTGGCTGCAACCAGCACATGTCACCGTTCCTGATTCATTCGTAATACGACAGGCGGATAAACAAATGGTAAAGGATACCCTGCCAGATCAATCGGTAGTAGAAATCGCCGCCGGTGCATCTATAAAATATAAAAAAGACTTTCAGGGTAATTCCCGAAGTATTCATTTAACCGGAAGCGCTGCTTTTGATGTAACATCAGATCCGGTGAAGCCGTTTATAGTAAGCGTGGGAGATATACAGGTAAAAGTATTGGGCACTATTTTTCATGTAGCAGAAGATGCTGCCCAAATAATGGTAGTCGTGAAATCAGGTGCAGTTAGTATGTACAGAGGAGACAGCGGTATTACATTAAGAGCGGGGGATACCGGCACCTACAATAACGCCAGTCACCATTTTGGTCTGACAGTGACAGATAGCACCCACCAGCAAACAAGGTCTTTTAATTTTACCAACACCACTCTGAAAGAGATCGCCACTCAAATGGAAAAAGCGTACGGCATCAAAGTCATTTTTAAAAATAAGAAGCTGGAAACCTGTACCATGAGTAGTTCTTTCGACAATAAATCTATTGAATTCATTTTTGAGGTTATATCAATCACGTTGAATGTCCAGTATAGGATTGAAAAAGATACCGTGTATATCAGTGGTATTGGATGTAATTAAGTATATAGCAGCGCTGTTAATCCCGATTGTAGCAGCTTCTGTTTGCAGTGCACAGCAAAACCGGATTAATTTGCGGCAAAAAATAATATTGCCTGCGAAGCAAATCCGTCTGGATTCCCTGCTCAGTATCGTCAGCCATCAAACCGGTGCGAGATTTTCACTGAACACCAGTAAGTTTCCTCCTTCACGTATCATTCACGTTCCCAAAGGACCTATGCCGGTAGCGCAGTTGCTCACTGTTATCAAAGAAGATACCGGTATCTTTTACACCGTCCTGGGTGGACATATCATTTTTATTGATAACCCGCCCCGCAAGCCTAACCCGCTACCAGCTAAAAAATATCTGGCAAAAAAAGAACCTGTCAGAAAGAACACCAGTGAAAAATCACTTGCGAAACAAGCGATTACAACGCGGCCCGCATTATGGGATCTGCAGTCAATACCCACCATTTATTTTGTTGCTGATACATTGGTCACTTCAGGTACGGTTATCCCGCCCGATTCTGGCAGGCTCGTTTCCGGAGCAGTTATCCCACCTGACACGATCAGGAAAACTGATTCCGTCTTTGTATGGGGAGGCCTACGCGACACCATCAGGAAAACAGATTCCTTAAAAGCTGGTTTAGCAGGTAACCTCAAACGCGACTCCATCAAAAAAGAAGACACGCTGCGTATTGCCTTTGCATCCGGTAACCGATACAACGCTATTAAAACAACAGGCGCCCGGCTAATCTCTTATTCTACCCCCGCAGATGCTGCACACAATCGATTGTTACGCTTCAGCAGCTGGCAGTTGGATTCATCAATGCTCTGGGGCTGGGGGAGCGGCACGGGAGATACACTGCGCAATAAAATAATCGCTATTACCGGGAAAGATTCAGCGAACAACACGCAGCTACAGCCCGCGAATGATGCGACAAATCAAATGCTAAAAGTTGCGACAGACAATAAAGTGAAGAACACAGAAATAGTTACTGCATCTGCATCTCCCCTCGATATAACAATACAGCAGTCAACAACCACCATCAGAACTTCACTGGTAAAATCGATCCTTCAAAATACATTTTCTAACCGCTATCAAAAGCCCGGTGGACAAGGAGTACGAAGGAGTGGCGAACAGGGGCCGTTTTCTTTTTTACTGAATCTGGGCGTTACCGGAGATGAGAGTTATTACGTTAACCCCACTATACAGATAGGTCTTCCTTTTCTTTATGGTATTGCTTCCGCCAGTACCAATTTTAATCTGGCAGGCTTTAGAGTCGGAGCTGGTATTGCTGCACGTATATCCGAAGACTGGCGAATACACTTACAGATGACTACCGGTAAACAACTGCAGAATTTCAGCTACGGCAGCTCTGTGGATACTATCGGCGAACATATATCGGGATCGGTGAACATGCGTTTGATGAAATTTTCCCTGGTGGCCGAAAGAAAGCTGGGTGAGCACTTTCGTTTGCAGGCTGGCCTTGTGTTCAATAGCCAACGGCTGCAATACAGAGCAGACAGTAACACGGTTTATACGCCGCAGATGGTTTATCAGAGGATAAATATAATTCACGCCCCTTATACCATCAGTGATACTTATAACGGCTATCGCAATACCAAAACATGGATAGGTTTTCAGCTAGGGATATTTTATAACATAAATTTTAAGAGAAGAAAGTAAGGGCTTTTTATTTACTGTGTGTAATAATAATGCACCGGTTGACTTTGGGGAGATAGCAGCACATAAGAATATTATTAAAAAGAGACCTGCAACTGTTTATTCTACACTAACAATGCTGCTTTTCAGCGGTATGTATTTACAAAATAATTCCTCTTTAAGCTATTCAGCATAAATGGCGCATACTGATTTTTATCAGGATGGGTGGGGGTTTGACTGTCTTGATTATTTCGTAACAACCATCCAATAATATATCCCTTAGAACACTAACACCGGTATTAGCATTTTTATAACATAAATTTTTATAACAGGCTATAAGGGTTTTTTATTTGTTGCGTGTAGTAGTAATGCATCGGTATAATGGAGATGTCCGTTGTACTTTTTTTACATTTTAAGATGGTTTTACAAATGATCGCATTATTAAAAACGGCAGAGAGAACCAACAATTCATCTTACATTAATAATTACGTATTTCAACGGCATGTATTCGCCTATAAAGCAATTCCACTGGAAAGCCTGCAGCACAAACATGTGCTTGAACTTGGCTGTGGGGAAGGATATGGGATGGAAATGCTGGCGCCTCATACGGCACATTACCRCTCTGTAGATAAGAAGAAACCGATCAGTAAACTGCCAGACAACGCTTCTTTTCAACAGTGCAATCTTCCGGCCCTGGCAGGTATTGCAGATAATAGTTATGATACGGTGATCTGTTTCCAGGTAATTGAACATATCAAAGAGGACAGTGCTTTGCTGCATGAAATCAGACGTGTGCTGAAACCTGGTGGCCGCCTGTTTTTAACCACGCCCAACCGGCTGACATCTCTCAGCAGAAATCCGTTTCATATCAGAGAATACCTGCCAAGGGAGATGTTTGCTTTAATGAATTCACATTTTCCTACTGCAAAAGTAGAGGGGGTTTATGGTAATGAGGTGGTGATGGCCTATTATGAGGAAAACAAACGCAGTGTAAATAATATTGCACGATTCGATATTTTTCGGTTGCAATACAGACTGCCCGCTTTTTTACTAAGGATCCCCTACACATTACTCAACAATATGAATCGCTTACTGCTGCTTAAAAAAATGGAAGATGTAACCGCAGGGATCACATACGATGATTTTTACCAGCATAGCTTACGCGATGACTGTCTCGATTATTTTGTAACAGCTGTCAAATAGCACTTTTAATATTAACTATACCTATCATTTCGCCATGGATATGCCGTATTGGAATAACCCCTTTCCTCCCAGAAGCCCAATTTGTTGGTAGTAAGGAATTCTATGCGGTGTATCCATTTTGCGCCTTTCCAGGCGTATAGTTCAGGGGTAATCATTCTTACCGGACCGCCGTGCTCCATCGGCAGAGGAGCGCCTTCTATGGTATGCACGAGCAGCACATCCGGCTTGAGCGCTTCTTCCAGGGAAACGTTGGTGGTATAGTCATCATATCCATAACAAAGGATATGGGTGGCGGTATCTGCTGGCTGCACCAGTGCTGCCAGGTCCAGCAACCGTACACCTTTCCAGTTCATATTCAGTTTAGACCAGGAGGTCACACAATGAAAGTCAGAGGTATCTTCTGTTTGCGGGAGAGCCATGAACTCTTCCCAGGTTAATTCCACAGGATGTGCTACTGCACCATTCAGTATCAGCCGCCAGTCTGCTGTTTCTACCTCAGGCTGTATGCCCAGATCCAGCACAGGCCATTTATGCGTAATGGTTTGTCCTACCGGTATTACCGGCATGCCGTGCCGGTTAGGATTTCCCGAACCCTTTGGCTTGCTGTCGGCCATGGAGGGTGTTTGCTGCATCTTCGCCTCAAAGCGGGTTTTTAGCTTCATCCTCGCTTCTACTACGCGTTTCAGTTTATCGGAGTCTTCCATAAAACGGTCTTTCCATAAAGATACGGCTTTAGCCGCAGGCGCGAAATGCTTTGAATATTCCGGTTTAATTTGTACTTTGTTTAAACAATATGTTACTTTGTACGAACAAATGAATTTCCGCCCGTTCCACCTAATTAAATAACAGCGTTATGGCCTTCTTTCAAACTTTATTCCACGAACTGATTTCTTTCCTGGGCATTTCACAACTAATAGAAGTGTGTAAAACCGGTAACTACAAAGTCTTACTGACGTTAAACGGCATTTTCTCCGTCATTTCTCCCCTGATTCCTTTCCTGTTACTATTGGAAATTTTCAGGGCTATCTTTTATAAACGCTTTAAGATAGAAGACTACAAAATGCCTTTCTTCATCTTTGTGGCGAACCGTTTTATCTCCCGCTTTATCTCTATTGCGATGGTGGCGTTTTGTATCGGTGTGCTGGAAAAGTATGCGTTTTTCAATACTTCGCTGAAATGGTACTGGTTTATTTATGGTTATGTGATCTGGGAATTTTCGCACTTCATCTATCATTATTTTGGGCATAAGGTGCGCCTGTTCTGGTGCTTGCACTCTACGCACCATGCTCCGCAATCCATGAACCTTTCTGTGACCTATGCGCATTTCTTTTTGGAAGCACCCTATGCAGACGTGATCCGTACCAGCATCTGTATTTTAATGGGCGTAAATCCGCCGCTACTGTTCATCATCATGTTTATTGATGGTACCTGGGGTTCGTTTATTCATGTGGGTGAGAACCTGATTAAAGATGGGCGGCTGGGCTTTTTGAATTCCATTATTCTGACACCTTCACATCACCGGGTGCATCATGCAAAGAACCCGTTATATATGGATACCAACTTCTGTAATCTGCTCAATATCTGGGATAAGGTGTTTGGTACCTTCCAGCACGAAAAGCGGGAAATGCAGATTGAGTATGGTATTTCAAGGGAGATAAATCCCAATAATTTCCTGGATGTATATTTTGGGGAATTGTATTGTCTATGGAAAGATCTCCGGAAAGCGCCGGGTATAAAGAATAAGTTCCTGTATATCGTCATGCCGCCGGGATGGAGTCATACTGGTGATCATAAAACGGCTAAAGTGGTGAAACAGGCGTACCTGCAGCAGGCATCCGATCAGGTCATCTGATCAAACAGGTAATACAGCGGCGACTCTTCGAGTACAACGCGGCCGGGTCCATTTTCATCTTTCTTCCATTTAATCAGGCGGATAAATCCTTCTGCTATTTCAATGCCGGTGATGTCGCCATCACTAAAACAGCAACAGCCGGTGTTGAAGTAGGAGGGATGGGCCATGGTTTTTACAAATTGTTTGCCTGCATATTCTTCTTGTCTTGCTGATAAAGCTTTTTGTAAGACGCTTACCTGTGCGGCGTCTCCTTTGCTTTGCGCTTTTTCCAGTTGCTTCGTGAGGCGGTCTATATGATCGAGCGAAGCAAATACGGGTTTATGCGTATGGCCGGAGATGAGGAAGGTCTGCTGATATTGCATACTCCACTCATACATGATAATGTTGTGGCGGTCTGCCAGGTCGAAAGAGTCGGAGAGGGTATCGGTATGAACCTTAAAGAATCGCTGCACCGGTGTCCAGATAGCGGCTACAAACCACTTGCTGAAAAC
Organism: Chitinophaga sp. 01L420; assembly: GCF_056399985.1. Classification (NCBI taxonomy): domain Bacteria; kingdom Pseudomonadati; phylum Bacteroidota; class Chitinophagia; order Chitinophagales; family Chitinophagaceae; genus Chitinophaga; species Chitinophaga sp. 01L420. Next base: position 1,109 of record NZ_JBFTSK010000093.1, on the reverse strand, counting down.
ATTGCCGTCGCTGCGCATGTCGCCCTGGTGGCCATGTGTCAGGAAAAGGCGAAATTCATTGTCCTGGTACCGGGTCTGTAAAATAATGCCTTCATATACTTTCAGCTTCTTGCCAAACAGGGGCTTCAGGAATTGCTGCCGGGGTACATTATAATGCCACTGCAGATCATGGTTGCCAAACACCCGGAAATAGCGTTTCTGTTGCAGAAAACGGGCTTCTTCGAGCAGGGAAGTACGGTTTTCTGCGATCACCTTTGCTGGCGGGCATTCCCATAGCTCTTCACAGTCGCCCAGGTTAATGAAGGTAAAGCCCTGGTCGTAATAGTAGCCAAGGGCGCTGAGGTAGTTCTGTTCTGCGGCCATGAAATCATCTGCTCCATCTTTACCTCCTTTATGCTGATCCGAGAAGATAATAAAACGGGCATTTTCCTGGTCAAAGGGAATCACCAGGCCTTTCTGTCGGTTGCCTTGCAGAATTTCCTGCTGCAACCGCGATAAAGAGGTAAAAACCTGTTGTCTGTCTGGTTTGGAAGAGAATCTGTTGGAGAGCCAGATAATAGGGCGTCGGAAGAGTTTTTTCAGCGGATTTGGCACGGCATGTTCTTTTAGGTGTTGTGGGGCATCTCATCCTTACCACGCACAAAAATGAGCGGTTATCCATAACCGCTCAGATTCTATTTATTTCAAAAAGGGCAGACCTACTGCAGACTACTGTTGCTCTTGTTGTTGCTGCGGCGGTGGTGGCGGCGCCTGTTGCGCTTGCACCTGCACTTTAACTTCTTTCTTTACATTTACAGCACTTGGACCTTTTTGTCCACGCTCAACTTCAAAAGTAACTTTGTCTTTTTCCTTAATCAGTTCTGTTAACTGGTTAATATGCACAAACACGCTGTCCTGCGTTTGCTGATCAATGATGAATCCGTAACCTTTGGATTCATTGAAGAACTTTACCACACCTCTGCGTATCAGCTCAACCGGTTCAGAAGGTTCATGCCTGGTGGCACCTAACTGAATGTCTTCCACATTGATTTCTTTTCTCTTTCTCGGATCGGGAGGAGTAGAGGAGATGTTGCCGTTTTCATCGATGTACGCCATCATGTCTTCCAGAC
>NZ_JBFTSK010000092.1:0-11238 GCF_056399985.1 Chitinophaga sp. 01L420 | reverse complement strand
ACTGTGCGACTGCTGTCCATCCCTATTACGGCATCTTCGCGGCCATGTCCTTCCAAGCCTATCACCACCTGTTGCTGCCCGCTCCACTCACATAATGTCCATGCCAATGCTGCCAGCAACAGATCATTGATTTCTGTATGATATACACGTGGAATTTCCTGTAATAATTTTTGTGTGGCTGCAGTTCCCAGCCGCACTACATAATTGTTTCTATCCCGGAGACTCACTGGCTTTTCATGTCTCCGGTCTACTGGCAAGGGACGGTATTGTTTTATAATTTCCTCCCAGTAATGCAGTTGTTTACTGGTGTAGGGGCGCTGTCCGTACTGTACTAAAGTTTCCTGCCATTGCCGGTACGAATAACCTTTACTTCCCTGCATCATCTCCTGCCCGGACTGGATACCTTCCAGCAACAACGACAAGTCCTCCACCAATATCCGCCACGACACACCATCCACCGCCAGATGATGCACCACTATGAGCAACCGGTGTTGCGGCTCGCTGGCGGGTGTTTCAAACAGCACTACCCGGACAAGGTCACCTTTCAAAATATCCAGGCTTTCCTGGTAATTGTCAGACCGTGCATCAATGATTCCCGGAAGTTCTTCCGGGTTAATGTCTGACAAGTCTTCCTGTAACAATCCACTTCCGGCAGCCCCGTATGTCTGCGTCCATCCTCCGACACCAGGATGATAGCGAAAGCGAAGCGCATCATGTTGCCGCAGCAACTGCTGCACTGCCGATTCCAACGTTTCCCTGCTGATCTCTTTAGACAGCCCCAATAAAATGCTTTGGTTAAAATGTGATATGGATGGCTGTTCCTGTTCCAGCCACCACTGCTGGATAGGTAGCAAACCGCTTTCACCCGAAAGTGATCCCTGTTCGGCATGGCCATCTTCTCCAGGCTGTTCCTGCAACACACTACCCAAGCCAGCTATCGTTTGTTGAATAAACAGATCCCGGGGACGCAACGTGTATCCCGCACGGCGGGCGCGACTCACCATCTGTATTGAAATGATGGAATCACCTCCAAGCTCAAAAAAATTATCGTATATCCCTACCCGTTGTACTCCCAGTAAATCCTGCCAGATGTCTGCCAGCGATGCTTCCATCGGGTTACGTGGTGCGGCATACTGTTCCTTCAGCTGTCCTGACATGTCCGGATCAGGTAATCTTTTCCGGTCTATTTTGCCGTTAGAAGTTAAAGGCAATTTCTCCAATTCCACCCATAGACCCGGTACCATATATTCCGGCAGGCGATCCTTCAGGTAAACGATGACTGCCTCCTTATTAAAAACACCTTGTACTGCCACATAACTAACTAACCGCATGTTGCCTCCACTATCACTGCGGGCCAGTACTACTGCCTGGCTCACCAAACCACTCTGTTGTAACACCAGTTCAATCTCACCCAGCTCAATCCGGTAACCACGGATCTTCACCTGGTTATCCTTTCGGCCCAGGTACTCAATGCTCCCATCTGGCAGCCAGCGACCCAGATCGCCGGTTTTATACATCCGTGCACCCCGCTCCGCACTAAAAGGATTAGTAACAAACCGCTCTGCTGTCAACTCCTCCCGATTAAGATAGCCCCGGGCTAACCCCGCTCCTCCCACATAAATTTCCCCTGGTATTCCCACCGGTGACAACGACTGATTACCGTCCAGTATATACATACTCAACGTTGGTATCGCCTTGCCAATAATGCTGCTACTCTTTCCAACCTGCGCTGCTGTTATTTCCTGATAGGTGACGTGTACTGTTGTTTCCGTAATACCGTACATATTGATCATCCGGCTATCCGGATATTTCCCTTTCCAACCGGACAGTTTAGAAAAGTCAAGTGCCTCTCCTCCGAATATCACATATCTCACCGCGATACTGCCAGTTTCCCCCATCATATAATCCTGCAGCACATAAAATGCTGATGGTGTCTGGTTGAGTATTGTCACCCCTTCTTTCACCAATAGCGCTCCAAAGGCCATAGTATCCTGTGCTACTATCTTTGGTACAATCACAAGGCGACCGCCATAAAATAAGGCACCATACATTTCCCAAACTGAAAAATCAAAACAGAATGAGTGGAACATCGTCCATACATCCGTGGCTTTAAAATGAAATAATGGGGTATCTGTTTCAAATAACCTCACCACATTTCTATGTTCTATCATGGCTCCTTTCGGATGTCCTGTTGATCCGGAAGTATAAATTACATAGGCCAGGTGATCCGGCTTCAAACTGGTATCCGGCCGGCTGTTCATTTCATGGCTGATCTGCTCCCATTCCTCATCTACCGATACTATCCTGCCACGGAAGCCTGCGGGTAATGCCCCCTTACTTTCACGACTGCTCACCACTACTTCCGTTCCTGTATCAGATAATATATAATTGATCCGATCCTGCGGGTACTCCGGATCAATCGGCACATATGCTCCTCCTGCTTTCAAAATGCCGAGGATGCCAATGATCATCTCTACGGATCTTTCGATGCAGATGCCCACCAGGCTATCCTCTTTTATACCATAACTACGCAGGTAATGACCCAGTTGATTACTTCGTTCCTCCAATTCCCGATAGCTTATATGTTGTGCTCCAAATACAAGTGCTACTGCATCCGGTGTTCGGGCCGCCTGTTCTTCCCACAGGTCTACCATCGTCTTGTTTTCAGGATAAAATGCTGTCGTATGATTGAAGGCCGTGAGTAATTGTTCTTCTTCCCAAACCGGCAACAGTCGCAGCTCTCCAATCTTATTGTCTGGTGCGGCTACGATACTGCCAAGTAGCTGCTCGTAATGCATTCCCATACGTTGTATGGTTGCTTCCTCGTACAAATCAAGACAATATTCCACCTGCACCAGCAAACCTTCTTCCTGCTCCGTTAAAGCATAAGTCAGATCAAACTTCGATGTTTTATGCGTGGTAGCTTCCGGCGACAGGGAGATACCTGATAAAATTGATCCTTCTCCTACCGACTGCCCGGCATGCTGTAATTCGAACATCACCTGGAATAATGGACTGCGGCTCAGATCTCGTTCCTTTGCTACTGCTCCTACCACTTGCTCAAAGGGAACATCCTGGAAAGCATAGGCGGCCAGCGTAGTTTCCCGTATCTGTTGAAGCAACTCCCTGAATGATGAGTCGCCGTCCAGGTGACTGCGTAGTGCCAGTGTATTCACAAAAAATCCGATCAGTCCTTCTATTTCCTGCTGACCTCTGTTAGCCACTACACTTCCTACACAGATATCTGACTGACCGCTATAGCGGTGTAATAGTACTTTGAATCCTGCCAGCAATGTCATAAACAATGTGGTACCGGCATCATAGCTCAATTGCCGCAAACGGTCTGTCAGCAATTTATCCAGTCGGAAAGAGACCGATCCGCCACGGCTGCTCTGAATAGAAGGGCGACTATGATCTGTTGGAAGATTGAGCGGAGCAACATCTCTTAAATGTTCCCGCCAGTAATTCAGCTTTTCTGATAATACTGCTCCTTGCAGATAACCCCGTTGCCAGATTGCATAGTCTGCGTACTGTATTGTTAAGGCCGGCAGCGATGCGGATGTACCAACATTGTACAATGCAGATAGCTCCCGCACCAGGATTGGCAATGACCAACCATCTGATGCGATATGATGCATCACCAGCACCAGGAGGTATTCCTGTTCTTTCACCCCGATCAGGTAACCACGCAGGTTATAATCGTGGGATAAATCAAAAGGAGTCCGAATCAGTGAAGCGATCTGCAGCTCGATATCTGCGGCCGGCGCCAGCATTTCCAATTGCCAGCCGCCGGCAACCAGTACCTGCTGACAAGCAGGTCCATCGTCCTGCACAATCACCGTACGAAGTACTTCATGACGGTCTACAATCATACGAAAAGCCTCTGCCAGCGCAGCCTTATCCAGATTACCTTTCAGCCGTATCACCGTCGGAATATGATACTGCAGGCTGCCCTCCAGCTGATGGATAAACCACAAACGTTCCTGGCTGTACGACAATGGAATGTTTACTGGCCGGTTGCCGCAAAGTATTGGCGGTACACTGTTATTCAACTGCGCTACCGACCACTGACCAGCCAGCGCGGCAATCGTTGGGTGATCAAATATTTCCCCGATGGCAATATCTGTTTGTAATGCTTTCCGGATCAGTGAGATGGCTTTAATCACCAGTATAGAGTGACCACCCAGCTCAAAGAAATTATCGTATATCCCTACCCGTTCGATATCCAGCAATTCCTGCCAGATGGCTGCCAGTGTTACCTCTATTTGGTTGCGTGGGGCCACATACTGCGCTTTCAACTCTCCCGGCACATCCGGGTCAGGCAACGCTTTTCTGTCTATCTTCCCACTGGGTGATAAGGGCAGTTCTTTTAAAGCGACCCACAGCGCCGGTATCATATATTCCGGCAGGCGATCTTTCAGATAAGCTATTACCACTTCTTTATCAAAATTTGTGGTGGCCACTACGTAGCCTATTAACCTCATATTACCTGTGCTATCTGCACGAGCCAGTATCACGCCCTGATTCACCAGACCACTCTGTTGTAATACGTGCTCAATTTCACCCGGTTCAATACGGTAACCACGAATCTTCACCTGTTCATCTTTTCTTCCGAGATATTCGATATTCCCATCAGGTAGCCAGCGACCCAGGTCGCCCGTTTTATACATCCTTGCGCCGGGTATTTTACTATAAGGATCTGCTATAAACTTTTCTGCTGTTAGTATATCTCTGCGCCAGTATCCACGCGCAAGACCATCCCCGCTGATAAAGATCTCACCGACCACCCCAATCGGCTGCAAGCCGTTATCTTCATTTACAATATATATCTGAACATTATCAATGGGCCTACCTATAGTGACCAATCCATTTTCCAGCAATGGCGCTTCAGATAAAACAGCACATACTGTATTTTCTGTTGGACCATAAGCATTAATCAATTTAATGCCCCGCTGCAGCAACATCCTGCCTGCATTAACCTGGAGCGCCTCACCTGCAGAAACAATGGTTTTCAAATGAATCAGATCAGGGCTTATCTGTGCCTGATAAGTTGGTGGCAGCGTGATCAGTTCTACCTTATGTCTGTTAAGTATAGCTGCAAAAACTACTGGATCTAATATGGTTTCTTTAGCAGACAACACCAGTCGGCCGCCATGTAGCAGGGTACAAAAGATTTCATGACAGGATGCATCAAAACCAAAGGACGCAAATTGAAACACCCGAAGTCCCCGGCGCAATGACAATGGCGCTACCTGGTTGTATACCAGATTTACAACACTGCGATGCTCGACCATTACTCCTTTAGGCTTACCTGTGGAGCCGGACGTATAGATCACATAAGCCAGTTGATCTGGCCTGATCGAAACGGCTAATGAATCTACCGGATGCTGATCAATATGATACCATGTCTCGTCCAGTACCACTACACGACAATCCTTAGCGGTCAACAACATTGACCTGCTGGAGGTGCTGGTTAATACGATGTTCGCTTCGGTATCTTCCAACATATACCTGATACGCTCTGCCGGGTACTCCGGATCGATAGGCACATAAGCGCCCCCTGCTTTTAGGATGCCCCATATTCCTACCAACATATCCACTCCCCGCTCAATGCAGATCGGCACCAACGTTTCCGGCTTTACACCCAGCTCTCTTAAATAATGCGCTAATTGATTGCTTCGCTGGCTCAATGCGCTATAAGTCAACTCTGCTGATGAATCTGCGGAGTCAAAAACAACCGCGATATCTTCAGGTATACTGGTAGCCTGCATCTCCAGTAAATCTACCAATGTCTTTTCCTTTGGATAAAATACCGGTGCCTGGTTAAACGCTGTTAACACCTGTAATTGTTCCCCGGAAGTCAGCATAGGCAACGCTCCTATCCTGCAGATAGGATCAGCTGTTACGGCATATAACAACTGCACAAAATGCTCCGCCATCCTTGCAATGGCATCCCTTCTATATAAATCACTGCGGTATGTGATACCTACCTGAATACCCAGTTTAGTCTCCGCCATATCGAAACTAATGTCCAGTTGCGCTTTCACAACAGGAAGACTTTCCTGTATCAAATGTATGTCCTCACCTAAACTCAGTTCTATGTTTTGATAAATATTATTCAACGCAAGTTTTACATCAAACAGTGGACTACGTCCTCTGTCTCTCACGGGGGATACTGCTTCTACCACTTTTTCGAAAGAAGCTTCCTGATGCTCATATGCCTCCAGGGTCGTTTGCTTTATCTGCTGCAATAAAGTAGAAAATCCGGGATTGTTTTGCAGGTCACTTCGCAACACAATCGTATTAATAAAAAAGCCTATCAGGCCTTCTACTTCCTTCAGTTGCCGTCCTGCAGTAGGACTTCCCACACATATATCGGTTTGGCCGCTATATCTGTAAAGTAACACTTTCAATGTGGCCAGCAACGTCATGAATAACGTAGTCCCCTGAGCATAACTGAGCTGCTTAATGCTATCCGTTAGTTTCTTATCAATGGTGAACTGAATGAGTGCTCCGGTGTCGCTTAACATTCCTGACCTTTCGCCATATATAGGCAAATCCAATGGGATGATTCCGTTTAATTTTTCGCGCCAGTAACGCAACTTTTGAGACAATACTTCCTCATTCAAATATTTGCGCTGCCAGATGGCATAATCCGCATATTGTATGGGCAATGCCGGCAATAGCGGTTGCCGGGCATTTAATTTTGCATTATAAAATTCCATCAGCTCCCTGACGATAATGGGAACAGACCAACCATCAGATGCAATATGATGCAGTACAAATACCAATACATATTCATCTTCTGCTGCCCTTATCAGATGAGCCCTGACCTTGTGGTCTCCGGACAGATCAAATGGTTGTTGAATTAACTGTGCTATTCTTTCTTCTAACACATGTACTTCCCGGTCCTTCTCCCATTCATCTTCTATCTCCAATTGCCAGCCGTTTTCCGGAAGTATCTGCTGATAAGCAGCTCCATTCTCCTGCCTTATAACGGTTCTCAATATTTCATGTCTGTTAACGATACATTGTAATGCATCTCCTAACGCTGCTTTATTAAGATTACCTTTTAAACGTAGAATTGTGGGCACATGATATTGAACACTTCCTTCCAGTTGATCAATGAACCACAAACGTTCCTGGCTAAACGACAAAGGAATAAAGGCAGGTCTTTCCTGATGGTCAATATGAAAAATGGCGTCTACCTGTGACCCTCCGGAAATTTTTGCTGCCAGGTCTCCCATTTTAGGATATTCAAAAATATCTCCTATTGATACATTCAATAACAATTCCTTTCGAATTGCAGACACCAATCTGATAGCAAGCAACGAGTTTCCGCCGAGTGCAAAAAACTGATCCTGTGTACCTATTCTTTCTACTTCCAGCAATTCTTGCCAGATCTTTGCCAGACCAATCTCTATTTCATTTCCAGGGATACCATAAAAGCCGGAAAACATCCCTTCAGATTCCGGAGATGGCAATGCTTTCCTATCTAATTTACCGTTCAGTGTCAGGGGAAGCTGATCCAATGTTATAAAAAGAGAGGGCACCATATACTCCGGCAGCCAATGCTTTAAATAAGCGATGATCTCTTCCTTATTAAAAACCCCTCCGGATACCACGTATCCCACCAATCGCCGGTTGCCACCGGCGTCCTCTACAAAATTAACTACTGCCTGTTTTACTGAATTATGCTGGCGCAACACATTTTCTATTTCTCCTAACTCAATCCGGTATCCATTTATCTTGACCTGATTATCGGCTCTTCCCAAATATTCGATATTACCATCAGGAAGACACTTCACTATATCACCAGTTCTGTACATCAAGGATTTGCTATCAGAAAAAGGATTCTTTACAAATCGTTCGTTCGTCAGATCTGTATTGTTAAAATATCCTCTTGCCACACCGGCTCCTTCAATATATAATTCTCCCGGAACACCTGTAGGACATAATGTTTTCTCTTTAGTTAATATATAAACCCGGGTATTTGAAAATGGCCGGCCTATAGGAATATTCTCTCTGGTGTACCTGCTGGTTTTACTGACCTTATGCAGCAACTTTCCGATAGTTGTTTCGGTAGGGCCGTAATGATTAACAATTTCGCAAGCTGATCCCGTCTTTATAATTTCTTCAATATATTTTACCGGCAAAACTTCTCCTCCGAATATGAGCAACCGGGACGGCAACAGTACGCCACGCTCACCAGACAAAGCACTCCAGTGTGATGGCACGATCTTCAAACAGTCTATACACCTCGCTTCAAAATAGTCATAGAATTCGCCTGCGTCATTGATCACTGCTTTCGGGAAAATATGTAATGTTCCTCCCGATATCAGTGAGCTAAAGACAACCGTATTTCCCAAATCGGTTGATAAAGTAGACACCAGCGCAAAATTGTTGCACTCTTTTATAGCTGTTTTTGCTTCAAGACCATACAGGTAATCGATCAGATGATTATGCTGAATCATCACTCCTTTGGGCTGCCCCGTGGATCCGGAGGTATAAATCACATATATCAGATGCTCCGGCAGCAGGTGGTTGGGCACAGCAGTTACCAGTTCTTTATTGATCTCTTCCTGGTCAACACCGGGATTGATGACACAATAAATTTTATCTGACCGCAGTGTAGACTTTATATCCTTGTCACAAATAATAATAGTAGCACCGGTATCTTCCAGCATATACCGGATCCTTTCTGCCGGAAATGCCGGATCAACAGGTACATAAGCTCCTCCTGCCTTCATGACTCCCCATATGCCGACCATCATTTCCAGACCACGTTCCATGCATACAGGAATCAGCATATCGGCCCGCACCCCCTTCTTTCGCAGGTAGTGCCCCAGCTGATTAGAGTGCTCATGCAGTTCCCGATAGGTCAAAGATCTGCCCTCGCATTCCACTGCCACCGCATCAGGTGATTTTGATACCTGCTCCTCAAATAAATCAACAATTGTTTTGTTCCGGGGATAGGTTACGCCGGCATCATTTAACCCTGTTAGCAAATAATGCGTTTCCGCATCGGATAACATCGGCCATTCATCCGGTAGCATGTCAGCAGTTTTACCCTGGGTAATGCCGGAGAGAAGACACTCATAGTGACTAAGCATCCGTTCCATGGTTCCCTTCACAAATAAATCGCTGCTGTAAGTTAAATTCAGTTTTAGCCCATCTGGCAACTCAGATATATTCAGTGTTATATCGAACTTCGATGTCAATAAAGCAAGACTATGCTCCGTTATCCTGCCCTTTCCAAAATCCAACACATCTGCCGCTGGAGTATTTCCCATTACAAACATCACTTCAAATAAGGGGTTCCGCTGCAAGGACCGCTCTACTCCCAATACGTCTACTACCTTTTCAAAAGGCACTTCCTGGTGATCAAAAGCATCCAGTGTTACCTGTTTCACCTGTTGCAGGTACTGCCTGAAAGGAATCTTTGAAGAAACAGTACTCCGGAGTACCAAAGTATTGGCAAAAAAACCAACCAGGGATTCAATCTCCTGTCGTTGCCTTCCTGCAATAGAACTGCCCACACAAATATCTTCCTGTCCGGAATAACGATACAGTAGTACTTTAAATGTACTCAGCAAGGTCATATACAATGTCACGCCCTCCTGATGTGAAAACCTGCGAAGCTTTTCCTTCATATCAGAAGAGATATTCCTGTTCACTGATCCACCAACAAAACTCCGGGTGGATGGACGTGTATAATCCGTTGGCAGATTCAAAGGTGTTGCGCCCTTTAATTGCTTCTCCCAATACGCTACCATGTTATTCATGGCTGGTCCCTGCAAATATTTCCGCTGCCATAAAGCATAGTCGGCATATTGTACGGGCAAAGATGCTAATTCAGCGGGGCGCTTTTCTGTATAAGCCGCATACAACTCATTCAACTCTCTTATAATAATTGGCATGGACCATGCATCAGAGGCAATATGATGCATTACAACCAGTAGTACATGTTCTTCTTCTTCCAGCTTTATTAATTCTGCCCGAAGGAGATGATCTTCAGATAGATTAAAAGGTACTTTCACCAATTCCTCCATCTTCAATTGCAGTAATACATCATTTTCTACGTAAAAAGACCCATCACTGATTTTTAACTGCCACTGATCTTTCATTAATATTTTCTGGTATGGCTGGCCATTTTCCTCCCGGATAACCGTTCTAAGCACTTCATGACGGTTGACGATATTTCGCAGGGCATATTCAATACCGGCTACGTTCAGTGCCCCTCTTAACTTTAATGCGGCTGGTGAATGATACTCCAAACTACCCATCAATTGATCGGTGATCCATAGACGCTCCTGCCCAAATGACAATGGTATCAGCGACAATTCATCCCTGTCAAAAGGCCTTATTTCAGCGGAGGACAGTATAGCATCCTTTTCTATTCCATGCGTTTTGAAATATGCTATAATCCGGTCTTTGTTATTTTTCAATTCGTTCAGAAACGAGTAATCAATCCCGCTTTCCTTGGGTATGTTTACCGTCAGCTCATTTTCCCTGAAAACTATTTTAATACCTAATTCATTAGCTTTCTCCAGTAAATTTATAGTGCCTTTTAAATTCAAATCAGTCATATAAAGCAATTTGTGGATCCCAAACAATCAGGTTTTCCTATAATTTTATTGATAAATAATCCTGCGATGCTATTAAAGCATTTTCCTGCTGAATCTTTATGTGCTGTGCTAGCATTTCAATAGTGGTCAACTGAAAAAATGTTCTTACGGAACACTCTACCCCCAGTTCTTTTCGTATAGCTGATGCTACGCGTGTAGCCAGTAAGGAATGTCCTCCTATTTCAAAAAAACTATCCGTTACACCGACTCCTTTCAAGCCTAATAGTTTTTCCCAGATCGTTGCTAACTGTTGTTCCAGCGCTGTACGTGGAGCAACATGAAGTTTGTTGATCAAAGACGCCGTATCGGCGTCCGGCAAAGCTTTCCGATCTACCTTCCCATTGGAAGTAAGTGGCAGTTCCTTCAGCTCTACCCACAACGCCGGTATCATATATTCCGGCAGATGATGCTTCAGGTAACTGTTCATCGCTGCTTTGTCAACATCTTTTTCCATCACCACGTAACCTACCAACCGCATGTTACCAGCACTGTCGCTACGGGCCTGCACTACCGACTGCCTCACCAGACCACTCTGCTGCAACACCTGCTCAATTTCTCCAGGCTCTATCCGGTAACCACGGATCTTCACCTGCTCATCTTTCCTGCCCAG
>NZ_JBFTSK010000091.1:0-11740 GCF_056399985.1 Chitinophaga sp. 01L420 | reverse complement strand
AGTTCTTTGCTTCCTGCACTTTTCTTTGCTGGCAAATTTTGAAAAATAAAAAAGGCCCCTAAGAAGGARCCTTTATAACTAATTGTAAATCAGGGTGCCCAGAACAGGAATCGAACCTGCACTCCCTTTCGAAAACAAGATTTTGAGTCTAGCGCGTCTACCAATTCCGCCATCTGGGCAATCATTTTATAAGAACTCGCCGCGTCAATTGCGGGATGCAAATATAGAAACTCTTTTTTATTCTCCAAGAAAATTTTTCATTTCAGTAAGAAAAAACCGGGTAACAAAAGGCTGACACCCGCCACCAAATACCTACAAAATCAGCCACCACAAATAGTTACAATCAATCAACACGTTATATTTTATTCGTAAAAAATTTTTTCTTCAACTCGCTATTTTCTCCTAAAAACCACCCCTATGACCATTACACCTTAACATTTCCGGCGCCTCCCGGTTCATTAAAATACTGTAAATTCAAAGATGGAAAACACGATACATATAGGACTGATCCGGGAAGATAAACATCCACACGATAACAGGGTGGCCTTTACTCCCAAACAATGCCAGTGGATCATGCACCATTTCCCACAGGTACGGCTATACGTACAGCCATCTCCCCTGCGTTGCTTTACGGATGAAGAGTATGAAAAAGCCGATATCCCATTGCAGGAAGATCTCTCCGGATGCACCATACTCCTGGGTATTAAAGAGGTTCCTGTAGATAAACTGATAGCAGGTAAAACCTACCTTTTCTTCAGCCATACCAAAAAGAAACAGCCGCATAACCAACACATGCTGCAAACGATTCTGCAAAAAAATATTACGCTGATCGACTATGAATGCCTGGTACATCCTGATGGACAACGCATTCTGGGCTTCGGCTTCTTTGCCGGTATCGTGGGGGCACACAATGGATTGATGGCTTATGGCGAAAAAACAAAAAGCTTTCACTTTAAAAGAGTACATACCTGCCACGACTTCCAGGAGCTGATCGCGCATTACTTCGGCATCAAACTGCCGCCGGTGAAAATCGTAATTACCGGCTCCGGACGCGTTGCTGCCGGCGCTTTGGAAATCATGGGCCTGCTCGGCATCAAATACCTCCCCCCGGAAGAATACCTGATTAACAGCTACGCCTATCCCGTATATACACAATTGAAAGCAGGAGAACTATACCTGAAAAAAGACGATAAAACATATAGCAGGGCCGACTTTCACGCACATCCGGAAAACTACGAATGCCGCTTCCTCCCTTATGTTACCGCCAGCGATATCCTGATGAACGGCATCTACTGGGACCATAACATCCCTCCCCTCTTCCTCGCCGATGACCTGAAAAAAGATAATTTTCGCATACAGGTCATTGCAGACATCACAGACGATACCAATGGCTCTATCCCCTGCAACCTGGGAGATAGTACCATAGAAGACCCCGTATACGGCGTTACAAAGGATACAATGGAACAAACAGCACCCTATCTGCCCGGCACCATCGACATGATGTGCGTCAGCAATTTACCCAACGAACTGCCCCGGGATGCTTCCCAGTACTTCGGTGATCAACTGATGAAATATGTATTTGAAGAATTATTGAAAAACGACAGCGACATGATCAGCCATGCCACCATCGCCAGTAAAGGAGCACTCACGCCAGGATTTGATTACCTGGAAGATTATGCAAAAGGCATCTCCTGATGAATTATCGTAACAAATGAACCGCCCCTTTCAGCTGCTTCTCTATACCGTCTATGTTTTTATACCGGACAAAATATACATAGCTGCCTACAGGTTGCGGCGCTCCCTTAAAGGTACCGTCCCACCCCTGTAACGGGTTGTCAGTAGAAAATATTTCCATCCCCCAACGGTTAAATACCCTGAACTCCAGCAATACCTGTCCATTAGGTGTACGTAACCGGAATATATCATTCTGTCCATCTCCGTTAGGTGTAAATGCAGTCGGCAAAAACAAATCTACCGAACAATCCTTTGCCAAAGTTCGCAGGGTAGTCGTACCACATTCATTGATAACATCTACCTGGTATATGCCAGGATAGCGGATAACATGCCCATTTCCGGTGGCGCCATTTTCCCATATATACTTATCAAATCCAGGTTGAACAGTAATCGTTATTGGCCGACCGACAAATAGACAAACTTCCGGCGCCATCGTTACCATGGGTTTTTCCTTTAACGACAGGTAAGTAGTTACGATGCTGTCACAGCCATGTATGGAAAAAAGCTTGCTGGTATACGTGTTGGCGGTAAATACCTGTCTGCCATCCGGCAACGTATAGGGGCGACCGTTACACACTGTATCATATACTTCCTTGCTATAAACTGGCAATACTGTTAACTGGGTAGTGATAATACTATCACATCCCTGGTAAGTACGCAGCGGTGAAACATAGGTACCCGATTTGGATACAACACGGCCATCCGGCAACGTATAGGACACATTATTGCACACACTCACCGCTTTCGAAATCCGGTAATTGGGATGGATATTTACCTGTGAAAGAATAATGCTATCGCAACCCAGATAGGTAGCGAGATTTGACGTGTACTGCCCGGTGGTCTTCACGATGCGGCCATCCGGTAGTGCATAAGTATTCCCTTCGCAAATATTGATCTCTTCACGGATATTATAAACAGGATTCATTGTCAATACAGTAGTGATGATACTGTCGCAACCCAGCGAAGAGGTCAATGCAGAACGATAGGTAGCAGCTTTATCCACTACCCTTCCATCCGGCAACTGATAATTGCTGCCCTCGCAAAAAGCAGCCCTTACCTGGTAATCGGTGGGAGGCACAGTCAGGGTAGTGGTAATAATGCTATCGCAGCCCTGGTAAGTTTTAACCGAAGCAACATAAGTTCCGCCAACATTTACTTTACGCCCGTCTGCCAGCTGATATTCCTGTCCGCTGCAAATCTTGACATCTTCTTTTAAATGATATGACGGCAATACTTTTAAGGTAGTAGTGATCACGCTGTCACATGTATTAAGCTTTCTTTTTAAAGTGCTCACATAAATACCGGCAGTACTTACACTTTTCCCATCTGGCAACATATAAGTATCGCCACTGCAAATGACTTTGGTGACCGCTTCCTTCGTGCCACCGCCAATCGTTATCTGCTGTATCTTTTCGTCTGTACTACAATGCTGCGTTACCGTTGCTTTTACTGTATATGTTTTATCACTGGTGTATATATGTTGGGGAGATAGCGCTGTAGAGGTGGTACCATCGCCAAAATCCCACAGCACATTCGTTACCCCTGTTGCATTGACCAGCTTAAAAGTGGGCGTCCCTTCACAAATATTCGAAACCGTAAAATCTGCCGGAACATATAAAAAGCTGTTTACAAAAGTGGGAAAACACACGGATGTTTTCCGCAGACCCTGACCAGTGGGATCCATGTCCATCCCATCCTGTTCAAAATTACAGCCCATTCCTCTTACATCCGACTGATGAATGAGACCTACATACCGATAACCACTTATCTTCTCATATCCAACATAGATACGCCTGTCCGGTCCCATCTGAATACTTCCTATCTGCAAAGGACTGATAACACTGGCCACCGTTATCTGAGACGCATTCACATTCGCCGCGGTAAGGTCATATTGATAAATACGGCTCCATATCTTATAATTCATGCTCACTACATACAGCAACTTTCCATCAGATGAAAATTCCGTGCCTAAAGGAAAAACCACATTAAGTGTCTCGAACGGCGCACTGATGACGCCTGTGGTATTATTGAATTTTAAAAGATCGACCTTACTCATTTGCCCTTGCTTCATGGCAGCTAAAGTATGTACAAGTGTTCCCCCATCATCGGAAAATTTGAGTATCCCCGCTTCTTCCCAGCCCCCGGAATGAATGACTGCACCAGTGGTATACACTGTAGGTGCTGATATGCCCGTCGATGTAACCAGGTACACATAATAATTAGCACTGCCCACCGCATGGGTTATCACCCAAAAATCCCTTCCGTTACAATGCCGGGTAGCACTTATTTTCTCCGTACTCAGGTTATTACTCAGCAACGCTGTATTTTTTGTGCCGGGAACAATATCTCCCATGCCATTGTCCAATGCCATATCCACCAAATTGTAGCGAAATCCTTTGTCGGTCATGGTAGTAAACAAGTAATACTGTCCGGGATGTCCGGGAAAGGGTACAGCCACTGCAGACTGAGAACTGGAAGGATCTCCCTGTAACCCTGTACCATTAGGCATTACCTGGTGTTTGGCATTCCATACGGTGCTTCCTTCTGTATAAAATAACAAGTCACCTGTAGAGCCATCACAAATAGTGGCCACTCCTTCACGGGTATAGGTTTGCCCATCAGTGAGAATAGAAGCGGGCGTAGTATTAAAGTTGATACCGGCGTTATAGCCAAAATACCATCGGTAAACTTCTTTCTGAGCTGCAGCCGTATATACAGACAACAGTAACAGGAAGAAACAAACAATTCTTCTGTGCATAATAAGGATAAAATAGCGGAGCGTAAGATACTAAATCCTTACAGATACAGGTAATACGGCGTCAACAGCGAAACAAACGCATTAGTATATAAACGGTCAGCATCATGTATCGCCAGCTCTTTTACAGTGGTATCCCCCCCACTCCGGCTAAATATACCCACCGCCCGAAAAAAGCCATGGTTCACGCTTTGCCGGATATACAATACCTCCCGGAGCTGAAATCCGGCTATTAAAGCCAATTCCCGGAAAATCTCAAAAACCGTATAAGGCAGGAGTACGGATACTTGTCCAGATGGGGTCAACTGCCTGTCAATAGCCCTGATCAGCTCCTGGTAACTCAGGTTAGTGGCATGCATCGCCTGGTCTTTCTGTGCATGCCCGCTTTTCAGCGCACTTTCATAAAACGGCGGATTAGTAATAATGAAATCATAGGACAATCCGTTGTCCATTTTTCGTATGTCCGTTTGCGTGAGGGATAGCCGGTTGGCCCATGGAGAAGCAGCAAAATTATCTAGCGCCTGTTGCGCCGCGTCAGGATCCAGTTCCACGGCTGTGATGATGGCAGGGATACGCTGCGCCAGCATCAAACTGAGCAACCCTGTGCCGGCTCCTATATCCAGTATAGCCGGCACCGTTGTATTTTTATCCACCAGGTACTGCGCTGTAAAGGCGCCTTGAATACAGGCGTCTGTACACACCTTCATGGCACAATGCTCCTGGTGAACGGTAAATTCTTTAAATTTAAAAAATGTATTCGCCATCCTTATTTTGAATCAATCACAACTGCCAGGTTAGGCATCCGCAGATTGCGATGCACAGATACCGGATCTGCCTCGCGGATCTCACACGTTTCTACCTTCCCGTTTCCTTTTACCGCTGCATCCAGCGACTGTACATATAATACCTGTGGTACATTGCGGTTAATGGCTACTACAGACTGCTTCGCAAAACGGCTGTATGATTTTACCACCAACTGGTTCCTGCCTGCTTTCAGGGATAACAGCAGCACTTCGGTAGCCACTCCCCCTCTTTCAGGATTATTGTGTAATACCTGTTCTTCTCCATTTAAATATACGGCAACGCCATCTCCACTGGTGAAGCCTACAAGATAACTACCCGCTTTGGCAGCGGTAATTTCCTGCAATATATATTGTGCTACACTTCTGTCGGCGTCCCATTTTATCAGTGCATCATTCTGCCAGTCCTTATGCAGCGTCCATACTTTACTATCGTTATTAGGCCATGGTTTTGCAGGATCTATATCTTTCACCGATCCATGCGTACCATCAATCCCTGACCAGAAAGGGCCAGCGCTATACATAGGCCCCCACTGCAGATTAGCAGGATCATTATTCAGTGGTGTAGTAGTACCGCCATTCAGCAACACCTCTTTGGTAGTACCATTCAGCGTAAAACGAATACGTCTGCCTTTTTCCGCGTCACTGTAGATCAACTGCAGGTGGGCTGGCTTCGTAACGGTAAACGCCCAGGAATCACCTACCTGACTGCGGTAATAGCTTTCGTAGTCCACACCGGAGAAACTGAATAACGGTGTAGCGTTATCTCTCGTCAAACGGGTAGCCTGCTTCAACAAATGCTGCGGGGTAATACTTACCCCATCTTTACAGGTAAGCGATAATACCGCAATGTCCTTGTCTGCAACAGTAAAACCGGCAGGCAACTGGATATGTGTATTACCACCTTTCACAGTTATCTTAACCGGCACTTGTTTGCCACTGCTCAGCAGTGTCACCTGGCTGATCTTACTGTTCAATCCAGGTAAAATAATAGCCCCGCTTGCTGGTGTCTGCAATAAATGCAGGTATAATTTACCGGGTTTGGTAGTGACTTCTCCCCAGGCAAAAGTAGTGTCAAATGGATTCGCCGATGCGCTGTAAATAGCTTCGCCATTGAGTTTCAACCAGGCGCCATTCAACAGTAATACATCTCTTTCAAAATCTACTACTGACCCGTCTCCACGTGGCCCGATGTTTAACAGGTAGTTGCCACCGCGGCTCACCACTTTAATCAGCCCTTCCAGTTTCTCATGCGCTTTGTCTTCCGCTTTACCATGCTGCTGCCAGCTGCGGTAACCCCATGTTTCATCATACACAGAAGCCGGTGTTTGCCAGGCAGACGCTATTTTATAATCAGGATACTGATTGTCTCCCATCACACAAAAATCGCCGGCATCATTACCCAAACGTCCACTCACCATACAGCCCGGCTGCAGGCGATGTACTATTTCTGCCAATTCCCTGCTCTGCTGCGCTGTCAGGGAACCCATATCAAACCAGATTTCTGACACCGGACCGTAATTGGTCATCAGCTCCGTCACCTGCTTCTTATTGTATTCATGATGCTCCGGTGTAATAGGATCACTGTTACTGCTGGAGATAGGATATGCCTGCGGGAAATGCCAGTCGATCAGGGAAAAATACATCCCGAACTTCAGGCCGTTACGCTGACAAGCATCCGATAATTCTTTCAGTACATCGCGTTTAAACGGTGTAGCATCTACTACATTATAATCTGTATAGGCAGAATGAAACATGCAAAACCCATCATGGTGCTTCGATGTCATCACCACTGATTTCATGCCTGCCTCCTTTGCCAGTAAAACAATCGAGTCTGCATTCCACTGCTCCGGATGGAATCTTTTAGCCACATCTCCATAAACATCACTATAAATACCGGCATGCGATTGTATTTGCTCACTATACCCCCGGGTAACAGGCTTACCTTCCCAAACGCCGCCCAGCGTAGAATAAATAGCCCCCCAGTGAATGAACATAGAATATTTCTGGTTCTTCCACTCGGTATGTGCGGTCAGTTCCTGCGCTGACACCAGTTGAAAGGTCATCACCAGACCGAATAAAGCAATCAAGATTTTCTTCATAGATAATTTGCTGTTATAACCGGACATAAAGCTAAATCGATTGAGGCAAGGAAAGGAATAGGATTTTATCCAAAGCTGGTTTTAAATAGCTGTTAGCTGTTAGCTTTTAGCTTTTAGGAAATGCAGCGGAGATCATAATATGTTAATCTCCGCTGCATTTCCTAACAGCTAAAAGCTAACAGCTAAAAGCTAAAAAGCTGCTCTCGCCGTGGGCACCACGTCCAATGCGGCAAAATCGCCCGCCAGGAATTTGTAATAGGCAGTAATAGCAATCATGCCTGCGTTATCGGTACAATACTCAAATTTTGGAATGAAAGTCCGCCAGTGGTGTTTTTGCCCATATAGTTCCAGGGTCTTCCGCAAACCGCTATTGGCACTCACGCCGCCAGCAATGGCGATATCACGTATACCCGTTTCCTCAGCGGCTTTCACCACTTTATTTAACAGGATACTCACGATGCGCTGTTGTATGGAGGCGCAGATATCCGGCAAATTCTGCTGAATAAAATCGGGATTTTTCTGCTGGTTTTCCTGCAGAAAATACAGTATCCCCGTTTTCAATCCGCTGAAACTGAAGTTCAGCTCAGGTATCCGGGGTTCCGTAAACTTAAAACGGTCAGGGTTACCGGTTTGAGCGTATTTATCTATTAACGGGCCGCCGGGGTAAGGCAGTCCCAGTATTTTGGCACTTTTATCAAACGCTTCACCGGCGGCGTCATCCAGCGTTTCGCCGATCACCCGCATGCGCAGCGGACTTTCACATAAAACGATCTGCGTATGACCACCGGAAACGGTTAAGCACAAAAAAGGAAAATCAGGTTTGGGATCATCTATAAAGTTAGCCAGTACATGTGCCTGCATATGGTGCACGCCTATCAGCGGAATATCGAGCGCCATAGCCATAGACTTGGCAAAGCAACTCCCTACCAGCAAGGAACCTATCAGTCCCGGTGATTGGGTAAACGCAATCGCACTCAGCTCCTCCCGTTTTACACCCGCCGTTTGCAGGGCGATGTCTACTACCGGTACAATGTTCTCCTGGTGAGCCCTGGAAGCCAGCTCCGGCACTACTCCTCCATACTGTTCATGTACCTTCTGATTGGCAATGTGATTGGATAATACCTTTCCATCTACCAGTACCGCCGCCCCTGTATCATCACAGGATGATTCTATCGCTAATATTTTAACAGACATAAGCTGCAAAATTAATAAAAAAAAGGCGGGAAAACCCCGCCTGTACAACAGCATCACTGCTGCCAAAATATTTATTTGTCTAATTACTCCGGATAGCCACCACAGGATCCAGTCTGGCCGCAATATAAGCCGGGATAAACCCTGCCAATACCCCTACACCAACGGAAACTACCAAACCGGCAATAAAGGCACCAACGGATATAACCATTTCAAAGGAGCTCACCGAATTAATAATTATTGTCAGAAGATAAACCATAAACAATCCCAGCAAGCCCCCGATTAAACAAAGACACACAGATTCCAGCAAAAACTCCATCAGGATAATATTGCGGCGGGCACCGATGGCCTTTTTCAGCCCGATAATATTCGTTCGCTCTTTTACGGTCACAAACATAATATTGGCAATACCAAAACCACCTACCAACAGGGAAAAGAAGGCAATAAAGCCACCACCAAGATTGATCGCGCCAAACATAGCGTTCAGACTGTCATTGGCAGAACTGATTTCATTCAGCGCAAAATCATCTTCTTCCCTCGGCCTCAACCTATGCGTAGCCCGAATCACCCCTCTCAGCTCATCTTTCAGCTGATCCAGGCTCACACCGGGCCTCGCCTTCACCAATATATAAGGATCAGCAAAACGACGTTCATCTACTACCGTTCTTGCAAAACGATAAGGCAGGATGATCGCATTGTCGAAACTACCCGCCCCGATCATGCTTTCTCCTTTTTTCTTCAGTACGCCTATCACTTTCACATCCCGGCCAGCTACCTTCACCATCTTACCCATGGCGGATTCCGGAGAAGGAAACAAACCATCCCAGATGGTAAACCCGAGAATAGCCACGTTGGCGCCACTATTACTCTCGCTGTTGGCAAAAAAGCGTCCATCGAGTATCTGCAAGGTTTGTATCTGGTCAAAATCATTGGTAACCGCCATCATCGTCACACCATCCATATAATCATCACCAAATTCTACCTTCTTGCCATTGGCATCAAAGTTAAAAGACGCATAGACGGCACTGTGCACCTTATCTTGTATCGGCTTTAGATCTTTATATTCAGGCTCCGGACGGTTCATATATTTCCACCACGCATATTCACCATTACCTCCCCAGGGCCACTTCTGCAAATAAATCACATCTTCTCCCAGATCGGACAAATCCTTTCTGATGTTATGTTCCAGGCTGCCAGTCAGTGTAAGTACCGCAATAATACAGAAGATGCCTATGGTAATTCCAAACAACGACAAAAAAGTGCGCAGCTTATTCACCCGCAGCTCCTGCATCGCCATTTTGAAACTATTCCATAATATTTTAAGGGTTGCTATCATATTTCAAATTTAGCGGATTTATGTTCATCAGCAGCGCCAATAAACACGAAATATAGCCGGACAAAAAATTTAGTTACCTTTGCTGCCATTTTTCGGATATTTATGAAGTACGCTAACGAAATCAGTAAAAGAAAATCCTTTGCTATCATCGCTCACCCGGATGCCGGTAAAACCACGCTGACAGAGAAATTCCTCCTGTTCGGCGGTGCTATTCAAACAGCCGGTGCGGTGAAGTCCAATAAGATAAAGAAGCATACCACTTCGGATTTCATGGAAATTGAAAGACAGAGAGGTATCTCGGTAGCCACTTCCGTTATGACCTTTGAATACCGCGATATCCTGGTTAATCTCCTGGATACTCCCGGTCACAAGGACTTTGCAGAAGATACCTACCGCACACTGACGGCAGTAGACAGCGTAGTGCTGGTGATCGACTGTGTGAAAGGGGTGGAAGAACAAACCGAAAGATTGATGGAAGTGTGTCGTATGCGCGATACGCCTGTTATCATCTTCGTGAATAAAATGGACCGCGATGGTAAATATCCTTTCGATCTGCTGGACGAACTGGAAGAAAAACTCAGCATCCGTGTAAGACCACTCAGCTGGCCTATCAACATGGGCAGCGACTTCAAAGGAGTATATAACCTGTATGATAAAAGCCTGGTGGCCTTCCTGCCCAACAAGAAAGCCACTGATGAAGATATCGTGCCGCTGGCAGATCTCAGCAGCAGCTACGTGGACGAACATTTCAACGCAAAAGATGCCGCTCAGCTGCGTAGCGACGTGGAACTGATAGAAGGCGTTTACGATACCTTCAACCGGGAAGACTACCTCGCCGGCAAACTGGCGCCGGTTTTCTTTGGTAGCGCCGTTAACAATTTCGGCGTGAAAGACCTGCTGGATACCTTCGTAGACATTGCTCCCATTCCCCGCAACCGTACCGCTACCTCCCGCGAAGTAGATGTAAATGAAGACAAATTCAGTGGATTTGTCTTTAAAATACATGCGAACCTCGATCCGCGTCACCGCGACCGTATTGCGTTTCTCCGTGTTTGCTCCGGTAAATTTGAACGTAACAAGTTTTATCACCACGTTCGTTTAGACAAAGACGTTAGGTTCAGTAACCCCTACAGCTTCCTCGCCCGTGAAAAAAATGTAGTGGATGATGCTTACCCTGGAGACGTGGTGGGGTTGTTTGATACCGGCAACTTTAAAATCGGTGATACCTTAACGGAAGGTGAAAACTTCTACATTACCGGCATTCCGAGCTTCTCTCCTGAACTGTTTAAGGAGCTGGTGAACAAGGATCCGATGAAGACCAAACAGCTGGAAAAAGGCATACGTCAGCTGACAGACGAAGGGGTTGCCCAGTTGTTTACACAGCATGGTGGCAACCGCAAAATCATTGGTTGCGTAGGTGAATTGCAGTTTGAAGTAATCCAGTACCGCCTCCTGCAGGAATATGGTGCAGCGTGTCAGTTTAACACCCTCCAGTTCTACAAAGCCTGCTGGCTTACCGGTCCTAAAGATAAAATAGAAGAATTCATCCGCTTTAAATCTTCCAATATCGTGGAAGATAAAGACGGCCACCTCGTTTACCTGGCCCAATCCGAGTGGTACCTGAATACCGAACGCACCAACAATCCGGATATTCAGTTCAATTTTACATCAGAAATCCATAAATAATAGAATAGCTGTTAGCTTTTAGCTTTTAGGAAATGCAGCGAAGATCATAATCTGTTAATCTTCGCTGCATTTCCTAAAAGCTAATAGCTAACAGCTAAAAAAAGCCGCTTCCCGTGAACGAGTGCGGCATTGCTTG
>NZ_JBFTSK010000090.1:0-11912 GCF_056399985.1 Chitinophaga sp. 01L420 | reverse complement strand
CACCGTACTCGCCTACACGATTTGGGGTATTAATAGACAACGACACGCCTGAAAGAATAGCACTGAATGCTCTCAAAAAAGAAACTTCCTCCAGTGGCGCCACCAGCCTTTGCCACTTGCGGGCTTCCAGCCCCCAGTTAAAAAGCATCAGTACCATTACCAGGAAGATGCCCACCCAGCCTTTCTCCTGCAGGGTCCCCCACATATGACCGAGCGACAACTGCAGGTTGTCCCGGTGAATCAATTGCGAATAGATAGAGTACGCCAGCCAGGTAAAAAGCCCCGCTCCTAATAAGTAATTGAGAATTATTTTGGTACTTTTGTTCAGATAGTAAAATTTTGGCAAAAATAAACTGTGGTTGGCAAACAAGTCAAAAATAATTCTCGGCATTGACCCCGGTACCCTCGTAATGGGCTATGGGCTTATACTTATCGAAGGAAAAAAGGCCAGTCTCATAGAAATGGACGTACTAAAACTATCCAAACTCAAAGATCACTACGAACGATTACAGCTGATTCACTCCAGGGTACAGGATCTTATTCAACAGCATAAACCAACCAGTTTTGCTATTGAAGCCCCATTTTTTGGCAAAAACGTACAAAGTATGCTTAAACTCGGACGTGCCCAGGGAGTAGCCATTGCTGCTGCCATACAGGGAGGCTTGGCCGTTACTGAGTATTCCCCCAAAAAAGTAAAACAATCTGTTACCGGGAACGGTAATGCGGATAAAGAGCAGGTATGGCTGATGCTGCAACGTATCCTCAGTCTTGCCGAACGCCCTGATTACCTTGATGCTACCGATGCCCTCGCCGTAGCTGTCTGCCACTTTTACCAGGAAAGCAGTCCGCTCGCAGGTATCAGTAAAGCAAAAGGCTGGGAGAAGTTCCTGCAACAGCACCCCGAAAGGATCGCCAGATAAAAAATAACCCGTAAAAGGTTATTTCATAAATCCGTAAATTGTAGTTACTTTGGTTGAAATTCAGCAACCCATTTAAAGCTAACGGCCATGCGCCGGGATAACAGCTTAACTATGAAAAGTGACCATCATTTGTTATACGCAAGTTATATAACAAGCTTTTTTATATTAATCAGCATCAGGCAGATATGAAAGCAAGAATCCTATTGGTGGAAGATGATCAAAATATTGGTGCGGTTACGAAAAAACGATTGGAAGAAGCGGGTTATGATGTAGTGCACAGTATAGACGGCCAGGCAGCATGGGAGCAGTTCCAGGTACGCTCATTCGATATTTGCTTACTGGATGTAATGATGCCCAAAAAAGACGGTCTACAACTGGCACAACAAATCCGCGAACTCAATGATCACGTTCCTATATTATTCCTCACTTCCAAAAATGAAAAAGAAGACAGAATAGCTGGTCTCCAAACAGGTGCGGATGACTATATCAGCAAACCTTTCAGTATGCAGGAACTGATACTCCGCATTGAAGTCTTCCTCAAACGAACCATGGGCCGTAGTAAAGACAAGTCAAGTCTCTTTACCATTGGTCAACTTACCTTCGACTATGAAGACCTCCGCCTGTACACGACCAATGGAGATGTATCCATTTCCGTGACCCAGAAAGAAGCGGACCTGCTGAAATACTTCTGTAATAATCCCAATAAAACACTCAAAAGAGAAGATATACTTTCTAATGTATGGGGAAAAGATGACTACTTCCTCGGACGCAGTATGGACGTATTTATTACCAAACTGCGGAAACATTTCAAATCAGATCCACAAATCAAACTGGAAACGGTGCATGGTGTGGGTTTCCGGTTTAATATTCCCCCTGCCAGGTAATACAACTATAAGGCGGCTATAATTTGCGCCTGTATCTCCTTAAACTCTTCCGGAGACAGCTTCAGCTTACTGCGGGAAAAATTCATATCCTCTGCCGAGTTAATCGGTATCAGATGCATATGTGCATGCGGAACTTCCAGTCCTACCACACTTACGCCTATACGATTACAGGGAATCACTTTTTCTATAGCATGTGCAATAGGTTTGGCAAACAACAACCACTCTTTCAGCAGGTCATCCGACACATCAAAAAACTTATCCGTTTCCGTTTTAGAGATGACCAGGGTATGTCCTTTTACCAACGGGAAAATATCCAGGAAAGCATAAAAATGTTCGTTCTCCGCTATTTTATAGCTCGGAATCTCACCTTTGATAATTTTCATGAAAGGGTTCATAATATTAATTTCTTAGTGCCAATGTAAAATAAAAAGGGTTGCAAATGAATGCAACCCATACAAATATCATGAAAAAGTGCCAGTAGCGCTTATGCAGTTATATTATCAATCTTGAATTTAACCTGTCCGTTAGGTGCCTGCACCTCCGCCACTTCACCTACATGCTTTCCCAGTAAGCCTTTGCCAATGGGAGAAGTTACTGAAATTTTGCCAGCCTTGAGATCAGCCTCCGTTTCCGAAACTATCTGGTAAGTAACCGTCTTTTTATTAGCCACATTTGTAATGGTTACCTTACACAGGATAGATACTTTAGAGGTATCAATCGCATCTGCACTCACTATACGTGAAACAGCAATCGCATTTTCCAACGTAGCAATCTTCGCTTCGTGTAAACCTTGCGCTTCTTTAGCGGCATCATATTCGGCATTTTCCTTCAAGTCACCCTTTTCTCTTGCTTCTGAAATAGCACGTGCAATTTCGGCCCGACCCTTGGTTTTAAGTTGGGTCAGTTCGCTCATCATCAGATCCAGGGTTTCTTTCGTAACGTAATTTATGCCAGACATAACCTGTTGTGTTTTTTTGGTTATAAGAAAAAAAAATCAACGCCTCCATTTGCACAGAAGCGTTGTTTACTGGTATTATCGCAAATATAATGAATTTCCTATAAAGAAAAAAGGGCCTTATTTCGGGATTAAATAAATTGAAAATCAATCATTTATCCCGAAATTCAGTTCCTGCTTGACAGGTTTATAAAATGTTTAATTTCTCTAATACAATGCGCGCCATCTTAATACTCGCCTGATGAGAGTAACCTGCAATATGTGGGGTTACTATCACATTAGACGCTTTCAATAACCACGCTAATTGTGCCTTTTCTTCTTCGTTATATGTCTCTAATTTTTCGTTTTCCAGTACATCCAGACAGGCACCTGCCACCACACCACTTTCCAGCGCAGCAATCAGGTCCGGGTTATTCACAAGCTTGCCTCTCGCTGTATTCAGAAACCATACCGGCCGGGCAAAGGAAGCAAAAAAGGCCGCATTGGCCAGATGCTTCGTTTCCGCCGTCAAAGGCAGGTGTATACTCACTACATCCGCATCCCGGAATATTTCCTCCATGGTGGCCTCTTTCACAGCGGCCGTACCAAAACCGGTCTTATATTTATCATAAGCCAGGATATTCACGTCAAAACCCTGCAACTTATGCGCGAAGGTGCTGCCTGTATTACCATAGCCTATAATCCCTACTGTTTTGCCATTCAACTCATAGCCCCGGTTGCCGTCACGCTCCCAGATGCCAGCCCGTAGCTCCAGACTGCTTCTCAACACATTGTTCAGCAGGCAAAGCAACATGCCCACGGCCTGTTCTCCTACCGCATCCCGGTTGCCTTCAGGGCTGCTGGCACAATGAATACCCTTGCTCTCTGCATAAGGCACATCAATCAGTTCCATACCGGAACCCAGACGACCTATCCACTGCAGCGCCGGCGCATGGTCAATGATATGTTTATCTACCCGGATACGGGTGGTAACAATCAGGCCTACGCAATCGCTGATGGTACTGTATACTTCGTCATAAGAAATAGACGGCTGGTAGATTACTTCAAATCCTTTGTTTTCCAGCTGTTCAACTAAATACGGATGTGTTTTCGCCGTAACTAATACTTTCCTGCTCATATCATCTTATGGGATAATGCTGCAAAATCAGCCACACTCAATTCTTCAGCTCTTTTTGTAAAGATGGGATCCTGCGCTAACAGTTCCTTATCAAACATCGTCTTCAGCGGATTACGCAATTGCTTGCGTCGCTGCCCGAAGGCGGTTTTCACCAGTACGAAAAATTTGCGCTCAGAGGCAATATCTACCGGTTGCTCCAGCCGGGTAAGGCGGATCACGGCAGATTTCACTTTCGGCGGCGGATTGAAGCTATTTTCATGTACTTCAAATAAATATTCTATCTTATAATATGCCTGCAACAACACGCTGAGAATACCATATTCCTTGTTGCCATGGGAGGCCGCAATACGCTGTGCAACTTCCTTCTGGAACATACCTACCACCACATCCACCTCGGAACGCCATTCAAGCAATTTGAACATGATCTGTGTGGAGATGTTGTAGGGGAAGTTACCAATCAGGCGAAAAGGGCCTTCAAACGGCAATGCGGCATCCAGGATACTTTCATTGATCAGCTTACCCTGGATCTCCGGGTAAGTCTTTTCCAGGAATTGTACCTTTTCCCTATCCAGCTCTATGGCTTTAAATTGAATGCCTGGCAGCTGTAACAGGTATTTTGTAATGGCGCCCCCGCCGGGGCCCACTTCCAGCACTTGCTGGCCTTCGTTTACAGGTAACGACTCTACAATTTTCCTGGAGATGTTTTCATCTATAAGGAAATGCTGGCCGAGAGATTTTTTTAGTGTATACATCAGAGCTGCAAAGATAGCTTTTTAGCTGCTAGCTTTTAGCTATTAGCTTTTAGTAAATGCAGCGAAGATTAATATAATATGTTATCCGCTGCATTTACTAAAAGCTAATAGCTAAAAGCTAACAGCTAATTGGTTATATTTGCCCCTCATTGAGGCAATACAGCATGAGTACCACCCAGATCAACAAACCGGTAATAGGTATCACCATTGGCGATATCAACAGCATTGGCGCAGAAATTATCATCAAAACGTTCATGGATGCACGTATGATGGAGTTTTGCACGCCGGTGATTTTTRCATCCAACAAAACCATCAACTTTTACCGGAAGCTGATGAATGAAAACAACTTCAATTACCAGAGCATCAAAGATTTTACCCGCCTGAATCATAAGCAGGTAAACGTGTATAACTGCTGGGAAGAAGAAGTACAGATCACACCGGGTGTACTGAATGAAACCGGTGGTAAATACGCTGCCCGGGCACTGGAAGTAGCCATCAAATGTATGCAGGAAGGCTACATCAACGGACTGGTAACCGCTCCTATTCACAAAAACAATATACAAAGCACCACCTTTAACTATACGGGCCACACCCCTTACCTGCGGGATGCCTTCAATGCTAAAGATGTACTGATGTTTATGACCGCTGATAACATGCGTGTGGGCCTGCTCACAGAACATGTGCCGTTAGCGGATGTGGCAAAATATGTTACCAAGGAGAATATCCTGGGTAAATTACAGCTGATGAAAGACAGCCTCGTAAAAGATTTCGGTATTGATCAACCCCGTATTGCCGTATTGGGACTGAATCCTCATGCTGGTGATGACGGCCTGATAGGCCGCGAAGAAATAGATCAGATTATACCCGCTATCAGACATGCCAAAGGTAATGGCATCCTGTGTTACGGACCTTATAGCGCCGATGCCTTTTTTGCACGTGAAATGTTTAAACAGTTTGATGGTGTACTGGCGATGTATCACGACCAGGGCCTCATTCCATTTAAATCACTGGCCAGCGGCAATGGTATCAACTATACTGCCGGACTGGGCGTGGTGCGTACCTCCCCTGACCATGGCACCGCTTTCGATATTGCCGGTAAAAACCTGGCAGATCCAGACTCCTTCAGACAAGCCATCTTCACCTGTCTGGAAATACTGGAACAACGGGAACGCTATGCAGACAATACCCGGAATCCACTGAAGAAAACGGAACTGGCATCGGAATAAACATAAAAGAAAACATACCTTATAAACGAAAGAAGCGAATGAAAGCAACAGTATAACTGTTCCGTTCATTCGCTTCTCTTACTTTACGCCTTTTGCTTACCGCTTCCCAGCGTTCAGGTATGATTGAATGGAAGTAACATAATTCTCAAAGGCTTTCTTGCCAGTGGGAGTTATTTTACAAATGGTTTGCGGATAATTTTCTTTAAACTGCTTCACTACCGTTATATACCCGGCATCACGTAATTTATTAATCTGTACACTCAGATTGCCTGCTGTAGCATTTGTTTTCTCTTTCAGCAACGTGAATTCCGCTTCCTGTTCGCTGATCAATACTGACATAATAGCCAGCCGCAATTGCGAATGTAATACCGGATCCAGATCTTTAAAGTCCATGAGCATGATTTTCTGATAGCTATTCAGATACTTAGCTATTTTGTTTTCAATGATTTACATACAATGGAAACAAAATAACCAAATATCTAAATAATAAAATTTCAAATTATTTCTGGGCAGCTTCTAACAGCTTACGGGTATATGCCTCTCCCCAATGCGGTGCAATGTTGCTTTCCGGCTTGAAGGCGGCAAACTTTTCCAGTGCCAGCTCAAAAGTAGTTTTCGCCTTGGCCTTACTCCCACCAAATTGTTCAGGTGTGAATAACAAAGACTGTCCTTGTAACATGTACACACGCGGATTTTCCGGGTTCAGTCCTTTAGCTTGTTCCAGCTGCGAAGCTGCTTCTGCACCATACTTCATGCCCCTGCTCATTGGATCTACCGTAAGTCTGGCAGTAGCTACAAGTGAACGGACGCAGGCTATTTCTGAATTTTTAGGGCTCAGTGCATCTGCCTTATCCAGGTTTGCTTCGGCCTTATCTGCCAACGGATCTATCTGACTTTTATCTTTCAGTGTAAAAGCCTGCATTACCTGCATGTAAGCAGCATAATAATAGGGCAGCCATTGAACTTTTTCCGCATCGGCAATGCGTTCGAAAGTGTTGCTTTTCTGTTGTAACCCATCCGGGGTAAAAGTGCTGCTGCTATCCAGATCAGCAGTTTGTTTAGCCATTGCATCCTGGTACTGGGCGCTTTGGGCCATGGCAGCGGTAGTCAGACTACCGGTAAATAAAAGAGCAAGAAAGATACGTTTCATATATGTTGTAATTAGAGGTTATTAATAACATCCTGTCTTCTGTCTATACCGAAGTTCATAAACATACCCAGGAAAATAAATCGTGGCACATTGGGCGTAATTTCATCCCGGCGCAATCCATCGGTGGAATAGTGATAGCCAAACACCTGTTTGTTTCCTGGTGCATTGCTAACCGATAAAACAAAGATGGTGAATGCTTTCCGGATAGTAGTCAGATAACTGGCGCTTACACCTATTGCGTTGTAGCTGATCGTTTTTTCAGACATAAATTTGTCCTGCGGCAGGTTCGGATTGTAATAAGGACGACCGGTAGCAAATGTATATGTTAAACCCAGGTTAGTGGCAAGCTTGGGAAAGAAACGCTTGAACACCAGGCTGGCAGTATGATTGGCGGCAAAATCAGGCATTACCCGGTAAGGATAATTCAGGTAATCACGCTTCGTATCCAGATAAGAATAAGAGATCCAGTAATCCACATTTTTAAAGGTTTTACGGTCACGCCAGAAAACTTCTACTCCCTGTGCATAGCCGCTACCATTGTTATTGTAAGTAGGTACTGTTTTAACGAGGTCGTTGTATTTTTTGTAGAATACTTCTGTACGGAAAGTGTAGTCAGTGGCAACTCTTTGATAGCTCACAATATAGTGGGTGGCTTTCATATAGCCGAGATACTTATCAAAGCGGAGATACTGTGGTTCCGGCTTCTGATAATAATCACCGTAGGCTACTGAAAACTGGCTATAGTTATTCATTTTATAGGCCAGTGATACACGGGGAGCGAAATCCATTTTACCCAATACAGAAGAATACTCTGCACGACCGCCTACACGTCCTACAAAACTGGGTGTAAAGTAAATATCACCTTCTGCAAAGGCAGCAGTATAGTTGTCCACATAATTGGCATTGTTGCCATTGAAGGCAGATTTCTCTACAGCATACTGGTATTCTGCGCCAAACCGCACTACGGAAAAGCGGCCCAGGTTTTTATACAGCATCAGCTTCGTCTGGCTGAGGTCCGACTGCACCCTGATCAGCGTAGGCTGCTGGTTTTTCAGCAACGTGTCTGCATTGATATTATCGGTATTGGAACTGAAAGACGCACCTATGTATAAATGCCAGTCGTGTCCTATGTTTTCACGCCAGGTAAGATTCGTATAGACGTTATTGTTATGTAGCTTAAATGATTCGGTATATCCCGGATACTCCAGGCTATTTTTATTGAAGCCCATTTTAGTCCAGTTGCCGTAGCCATAAAATTTGAGCATCCCGGTTCTGGATGTTTTATGGCGGAAGTTAGCGGAAGTACCGATAATCTCAGGTCCCAGATTGGGCGACTGTTTGGGCTTAAAAATATTGAAATACGGGGCGAGGTTAGTATAGTCGGCCTCAACACCATAAGATGTTTTTTTATC
The DNA here is from genome assembly GCF_056399985.1 of Chitinophaga sp. 01L420. Taxonomy (NCBI): domain Bacteria; kingdom Pseudomonadati; phylum Bacteroidota; class Chitinophagia; order Chitinophagales; family Chitinophagaceae; genus Chitinophaga; species Chitinophaga sp. 01L420. The sequence continues at coordinate 3,496 of NZ_JBFTSK010000090.1, read as the reverse complement.
TCTCGACAGGTTATCCACGCCGGCATTTACGCCAATTACAGACACCCCTACCGAGGAAGATGAACGATCCGGTAAGTCCACTGATTCCAGGATCAGGGCAGAAGATAAGCCCTGTCCGTATTGGGCGGAATAGCCGCCACTGCTGAACGTGGTTCCTTTAAAAAGGAAAGGAGAAAAACGGCCACGACCCGGAATATCCGGTAAGCTGCTGGAAAAAGGATTCCTTACCAACATACCATCTATCAGTGTCTGCGTTTCATAACCAGTACCACCGCGTACAAATAAGCCTTCGCGGTCGTTTGTTTGTTGGGCACCGGGTAATGTTTTGATGGCATTCACGATATCTGCGCCTGCACCCGCAGTAGTAACAATGTCCAGTGGTTTCAATACCTTACCTTTCTTATCATCACTGGCCTCAAAACTGCCGGCTGATATCGTCACCACCCGCAAGGCATTTACATCGCTTCTGAGTACGATATTCAGTTGCTGATCGGTGCTGGTATTAACCTGCAATTCCAATAACTGGTACCCGGTCAGGGTAGCTGATAACAGGTGATCTCCGGTGGTGGTGGTAGTAAAGGAAAAGGAGCCATCTGCTCCTGTAGTAGCCCCATCATAGGAGCCTTTTATGGCGATGTTTACGCCCGTCAGGGGACGCTTTTTATTATCTGTTACCTTACCGCTGATTTTACTTTGCGCCAATGAAAACATTGGAACACAAATGAGCAGATATAGATAAAGGTTGAATCTTGACATACTTAGGGATTAAATTCCCGTCAAATGTAAACTAGTTTATTTTATAAACCAAATATTGTGTTAAAAGGCGGATAAACAAGTTATCCGCCTTTTTAACTGCTAACCCTTAAAAATATCTTGGACTAGTCACCCTTGCCTTCTTGCTATTAAACAGGAACCCCAGTGAAATTTCATGTGATCCCTGCTGATAACCTGCCATCTTATTAATAGTAATATCGTAGGAATAACCAATGCGTAGCTGTTGTGTAGCGTAAAACTCCACGATTACACTGGCAGCATCCAGCTGTTCCAGGTTATCCTCCAGGGCAGGCTTCTTCCATAATTTCATCCCTGTTCTGTAAGAGCCTCCTACCCAGAGCTTATCCGCAATCAACAGGAAGGCATTCAGGTCTACGTTAGTAGGACMTTTAAAATCTTCCTTCATTAATATAGACGGCTTCAGCTTCAGATTGTCAGATAAATTGAGCAGATAGCCCGCTGTTAAATACAGGTGCTGCGTTTTACGGATAGTTTTATAATTGTATCCACCCCAATAGTAGCGGGTATTATCGGTATACAAAGAGAGGAGGTCCATCACAGAAACGCCGGCATAAAATTTAGGTGTGTAGTAATAAATACCAAACCTCGCATCCGGAACGATGGTAGATGTATTTCCCAACGGAATAGCATTATCCAGGTCATCGATATATTTCAATGCAGTACCATCAATACTATATTGCGTGATGCCTCCCCCGATGCCCAGACACAAACGTTTTGTGCCTTCATCTCCCAAAGGTATACGGTAAGAATAAAATCCGTAGGCCGATAAAGACTTCTCAGGTCCCAGGTTATCCATCATTACCTGGGCACCTACTCCTACCCTTTCATCATGTGCATTGGTGAGTCCATCAATGGAAATACCGGCTGTTTGCGGGGCACCCGGAAAACTCACCCACTGATGCCGGTAAATCGCATTCATATACCAATCCTGTTTGTATCCGGCATAAGCAGGATTTACACTCAAGCCGTTAAATACATACTGGCTAAACTGCAGATTTTGCTGCGCCAGCCCGGGCAGCCAGCAAACGCAGCTCACCCATAGTAGGATTATCCTTTTCATAACCAGTTCTCTGTTTAAATGAAAACCTTATCTCAGTAATTCAATCCATCCTTTATAAGACCTTTCGCCTTCCGGTGTATTCAGTTTAAGGATATAATAATAGGTCCCTTCATTCAGGTCTTTTCCATCCCACTCATTCTGATAATTCTTCGACTGGTACACCTGGTTACCCCAACGGTTATAGATGAATAAAGAAGAATTAGGATACCTGGAGATACCAATAATAATCAGCTTGTCATTTTTACCATCTCCATTCGGAGTGATCACATTTGGAATGAGGATATCATCGCCTGTTACGGTGACTACCTGACTGGTAGCCCTGTTATTAGACACATCCGGATCCGGCAACGACGAGGAAACGGTGGCACTGTTTATCACAGCACCGATATTGGTAACACGGGTGGTGTATTTCAGTGTAGCCGTTTGCGTGAGTTGCAGACTATCCAGTGTCCACACTATTATTTTAGTGCCAGGATCATACGTTACTTCACCCGCACTGGCATCAAATCCGTTGATGATATCGAGGTTGCTGTTCAGTGTATCTCTTACTACGATGCGGGAGGCTGTAAACGGTCCTGCGTTGTTCAGTGTAATCGCAAAGGCGGCCTTGCCTCCTACCTGCAGCGGCGTAGTATTCTGCAATTCTTTCTTCACCTGCAGATCTGCCGTTGGTGATGCTTCTACATTTGTAACCACCGATACGCTGGTATTATTTTCCTGGTTAGGATCCGTTACACCAGCTGGTGCAGCGATAATGGCCTGGTTGCGCAGCTGCGCTGTTGCCAGCACCTTACCCCTTACGGTGATAGTGATGCTTGCTCCTGCAGGGAATGTACCTGCCGTAGCCCGTATCACATTGCCCGTGTTGCTGAGCTGTATATTGGCAGCACCGCCGGTAGTAGCACTCACTACGGCATACGCACCTTGTATACTGGCCGGTAGAATGTCTGTAATAACTGCGCCATCTCCTGCAGCAGGACCCGCATTATTCGCCACCAACACATAAGTAATTGAATCATTTTCACGGATCGTAGACGGACCTGTTTTGGTAATCGACAGATCCAGCGTTTTAACTGCTGGTACCACAACAGTGATGACCGGCTGAGTAGGAATTGGTGGTGCCGTACCTTGTTTTAATATAGCAATGTTGGAAACAGATGTAACAGTAGCATCTGCAGGAATTACTCCTGTAACATTTACCTGTATTGTATTGCTGCTGCCGGCATCCAGGTTACCACTCACCGTTACATTATTACCGCTGCCGGTGGCAGCACCAATGATTTGTGAAGTACCATTCGCTACTGCAGTCCAGGTTACATTGCCAACAGTTGCCGGCACCGCATCTGTGATGCTTATACCAGCTGCACCGGAAGGTCCGGCGTTAGTGGCAATGATCACATAATGAACCGGATCACCTGCTTTCACCTGGGCGTCACCCGTTTTGGTAATACTTAATTGCGAACGTGCGCTTACCTGTGTAGTAGCCGTTCCGTTCACCGTATTATTATTCGCATCTGTTGCACTTGCTGTATTCGTAATACTACCAATAAAGCCAGGATTAATTTTACCGCTAATCTGTATGTTGATGGCATTGCCTGCACCAGCGGTGATATTGCCGGTCAGTGTTACATCGCCACTGCC
>NZ_JBFTSK010000089.1:0-11916 GCF_056399985.1 Chitinophaga sp. 01L420 | reverse complement strand
GACCAGCCATCTATGCGGCAAATAAAAAAATTGGCACCACATAATAGCACAATCGCATCTCTACATCATTTTACAATCTTAATTTCTTCAAATACAAGCTGGAACTAATGTTCGTGGAATCATTCCAGGCAAGTCTATAGCTGACAAGCCGGGGGCTTTAGAATATTTATTTCTTTACTAACGTTTTCAATCCGGATAAGATTCATCTAAATATAACACTTAAATATAGGATAATTTATTCCACAATACAATATCCCAAAATTAGTTTTGCCCAAATAACCAGAAATAAGATCAATATATGATAACCATCGTTTATTTTCAGTTTTACAAACCAGCTTATTAATTTATTTTAAAAAAGCCAGTGCCTTTCCAGGCACTGGCTTTTCTCTATCGGAATCCGTATTTGTCTTTATTGTTTAATGATCTTCGTTGTACTCACTTCTTTTATTCCATCCGTAATCCTGATCATATAAATACCTGCAGGCAATCCGGAAATATCAAGCTGCGTGCTAGCTGTGCTCACTACACGATGCAATACCACATTTCCGTTAGCATCCAATATACTCACATCTGATTTTCCTTTGAAATCCGGAAGCTTAATGTTCACGATATTATTGGCAGGGTTCGGATATACAATCACTTTTTTCACATCGGTGGTAATAAGATCAGCTGCGCGGCTGGCAGTACCTAATTGTACACGTAATGTATAACAAGTGGTACTACTGTTGGCCCCACTATAACCGTACACCTGTGCATAATAGGTACCCGCAGTAACGGTTCTGCTGATAGTTTCATTGCTGGTACCACCTGCCTGTGAAATAGCAATCTGTGTACCTGCGCTGTTCAGCAATTTCAGGTCATAATCGCCAGGCAATGTGCGCAATGTAATCGTAATAGTACCGCCTGTAGTGATTACAAACTTATAATTATCAATATCACCACTCGGGCTGATGAGACCAGTGACATCCGTATTAAATGGAATGATGGCAGCGCCGCCAATGGTGCCATTGGTTGAATTATCCAATACATTTGAACAACCGCCTGTCGTTAAGGTAGTAAACTGTGCAGCAGCATATGTACTGTTTCCGCTTGAACAATTTGTTCTTACTCTCCAGTCGTACAATGTGGCTGATGTTAATCCGCTTAAGTTAACAGAAGTAGAAGTGGTTCCGGTTACAGCATTCGTCCATGTACCGGATGAATTAATTTTATAATCTACATCATAACTCAGGGCACCGCTTACGGCAGTCCAGCTAACAGTAGCTCCGGTAGCTGTTACAGCAGAACTGGTTAAACCAGTAGGTGCGTTACAGGTGCCTGTAGATGTGGTCGTAAACTGTGCTGCTGAATAAGAACTGCTACCGCTGCTGCAATTGGTTCTTACCCTGTAATCATAAGTAGTTCCTGTAGTAAGACCTGTTAAGCCCAAAGAAACGGCCGTTGTTCCTGTTGCTGCATTGATCCATGTACCAGATGAGGTGGCCTTATAATCCACGTCATAGGATACTGCTCCGCTTACTGCTGTCCATCCTATTGTAGCCGATGTAGTAGTAATAGCAGAAGCATTTAAGCCTGCCGGAGAAGCACAGGATGAGCCAGAGGTAATAGTGAAGTTGGTATTGGAAATATCAAAGAAAATATTGCCTACGGCTTCTACTTTTATTCTTGCGGTGGTAGTGGGTGTATTAGGAATAGTTACCACCTCAGTGCCGTCATTGGGCGTACTTGCCACTAATGTGCTGAATGTAGTGCCTCCGTCTGTAGAGATGGATATTTTTACGTTGGCGCAACTAACGGGTGACGCCGTGGTATTCGCTACACTCCATGTGATGGTTTGTGATGAATTACCAGCCCATGATACATTCGTATTAGGAACAGTCACTGCAAAAGGCCCGGATGAATTGCTGACCGTTACGGTCATATCCGCAAAATTGGTCTGCCCGATAGTTACCGGAGCTGTAGAGCTATAAGGAGCATTATCCCTTACCGTTAGGCGGAACTTCAAAGTTCTTGAAACGGAACTCAATGCTTCCGTATTAGCTCCTGCATCACCACCAGGCAATGGACCGGACACTAAACCGCCAGCAAGAATGGTGGCCATTTTGGGGAAATATCTTATTGGGGACGTACCAGGCGCAAATGATATCCAGTTGGGACCAGATGCTTTGGTAGGACTGGCCACACTACTGGATCCTGTTTGTGAGGAGGAAGCATTATCATTTTGCTCCCAGCAATAAGTCAGCACATCGCCTGCATTGGCATCAGTAGCTGAACCGGTAAGTACAAACGGGGTACTGATAGGAATAGTAAAATTACCTCCGGCATTGGCAACGGGTGTTGCGTTATTGCCGGCTATGCTGGTAGTTATTGGGCAAGTCTTGCTGGAAAGATTAGACTGGATTTGTGCAATAGAAGCAGCATGATAAATATCAATAGAATGTGGAGCAATGTCCTGGCTGGTAATACCGGCATATCCCATAATAGTAATACCTGAACCAGGTTCCACATTAACGCCTGTGCCTTCATTGCTCATGGAAAAAGTATGGTTACCGCCCAACTGGTGTCCTACTTCATGTACTACATAATCGACATCAAAATTATCTCCTTGTGGAATAGCATCCGCGGGAGAAGTAAAGCCACTTCCTTTTGAATTGTCCACACAAATACAGCCGATACAACCGGCATTACCACCGCCGCCGGATGCACCAAACAGGTGGCCGATATCATAATTTGCGGCACCAATCACAGAAGTCAGGGTGCTTTGCAACTCACCGTTCCACGCTCCGCCGGCACCTGAGCTGGCATCAGAATATGGATCTGTTGAAGGATTATAATAAAACACATTGGTGGCTGCCGCGATCAGGTTAAGATGGATAGCCAGGTCCTTTTCATAAATACCGTTGCAACGGGTAAGCGTAGCATTGACAGCTGCCAGTACCAATGAAACCTGTGAAGCGCTGGTAGCACCAAAATAATTGGAGTATTCGGCGGTAACTGATTGAGCCAGCCGCATTGTTTTCATATCACCCGTGTTTCTGGCAGTAACATCAGGTAAGCGATTACCTATATTAGTCGCCATTTTTTGCTCCGGGGTAGAACACTTCCAGGGTAAAGTCTTCGGCTGTTTTTTGAATACTGTGTAAACAGTATGGTCTGCAGAATAAGGTTCAATAAATTCATTTTCCTTTCCCGTACGGAAGATCATCGCTTGTATCCCCTGCGGAGAAATGCTCAACTTTAATGTGGCATACTTGTCGGTAATACCTTTTCCGGAAAATGCCCTTATTTCAGGGAATTTAGCCTGCAATGCAGGTTCGAAATTGGAAGCCTCTATAATTTCGAACTGTTCAACCTGCCCGTCTGCATTAGGCAGAGAGATAATTGTTGCATGTATTGACTTATTACCGACAGCTTTGAATACCTCATTCCGCAAAGGAGCGAAACTCAGATCAAACAATTTAAAATTCGTCGGAAATGCAAGCCGGGCTACGGCTTTGTCGGTTGTAATTCTGGCGGCATCAGTATGTGCCCTCCAGTAGTCCTGTGCAAACGCTACAGTACTGCACAGCAACGCTGCTGCGAAGAGTAGAACTTTTCTCATGGATAGTTTAGATTTTAATGCTCAACAATTGGTTAACATTATAAATGTAGTTTGACTCCCTGCGATGGCAATTCTATCGGTATGCGATATTATATGTTATGGGCGATAAAATATTTAACGTCAACGGAGTTCGCATGAACCGAAATATCCCCTTAAAACTTTAGATGATATATACAAAGAAGCAAATGAAAAATGGTTAACCAACCCTCCAGGTCACCCCGGCAGCACACCTTAACGTATGAAAGCCGCTATAATGGCGGCTTTCATACGTTAAGGACATCCAAAGAGATGTATATCCCGTTTTTCATCCTTATGGATGAAAACGGCCTCTGTAAGGCTTTCTCTACATCTTTGCTTCAACTCTTTGCTTTGCTTCCTGCGTCAGCGGAGTAAAGAAATTAACCAGGTTACCATCCGTATCCCTGAATAACAGCGAACGATTACCCCAGGGCATAGTCGTTGGTTGTTGCACCACCTCCCCGCCCGGTATGCCCGCCAACTGCTCGTATTTTTTGTCCACATCCTCCACCTGGAATTCAATGATAACCGACCTGTTGCTGGCAGGACTGGCTACCGTGTCTCCTCCAAAAAGTGCCAGGGTACGTGTACTTCCAATAGCCAGAGACCCAAGAGGTGTACGCACTTCGGCAAAATCATCTGTATACCATGTAAATGGTATTCCGGTCACGGTCTCATAAAACTGAACAAGGCGTTTAATATCAGCAGTAATAATACGGATAGAAGAAAGATTCATATGACTATTCATTTTGTTTAGAATAACACAAAGCTATTCTGCCCATGTGACAACCCTATGTCAGCAGTCTAAACCGAAATGTTTTTATACCCTTTATTATTTTCCGGATGGTACAGCTGATATAGCTACCTGGTCATTGGTGAGCAAGGCTGCCAGGCTAATCAAAAAAAAGCGCCCCCGGAAAGTCAGACACTTTCCGGGGGACGCACTCTTTCACATGGTTCCTATTTATTGTAGATCGGACATCTTTTCAGCATATAAAATAATGCGTCTTTATAAGAATCTTCTTGTGATAAAATGGCCGTACGGTGATTGTCGAATATTTTATCATTCTGCCGGTTGTAAATAAGTACAGACACCTCATTTTGGTAAGTCTTTTCCACTACCGTGCTGGCGGCTTTATTCTGTCTTAAGCGGTCATCATCTTTATTAACTGTTTTCGTTTCCGCACTGGATACATTTTCTTTGCTGCTGCGCGACAAACCTCCCTGTACGATGTATTCTGTGCCCAGTATTTTACACAGCTCATCAAAAGTATAGGCCTTGACCGTGTTTTCGTCAATGCCTTTCCGGATCAGCAACGCATTGGTGGTTTGTGGATCCTGGAATTTATACATGCCATTGCGTTTGCTCAGGTAAGAATAGGTATCGTCCTGCAGCTTTTCTTTGGTTGCATTGATCTGTTCCAGCGGCTCTCCCACGCTACGGTATTTAAAAGGTAATACAGCGATCAGGTTATGTTCCATGGGAGGATAGCTGTCGGAAGGAGATTTAGCCACGGCAGGAGCAGTTACGATCTCTGTTCTGCCGCTGGCAAACACAATTTTATGGATGTCTGCTCTTTTTAAAGAATATTCCAACTTTTCTCCGCTATGTACAAATAAAACAACATCTGTTCCTACACCAGTTATTTTTCCGTGTTTGGTTTCGCCGTTCAGCATCAGTACACTGTCTTCCTTTACCACGCTACTTTTTGTCAATGAGGCTTTCTGGGCCATTAAAGGAATGCAATTAGTGATCAGAAGACATAGCACTGCCCCTAACAGATTAACATACTTTTTCATGATGTACTAAAATATTTATGGTTACCAATAGTACACGTTTGTGAAATTACTTTACCCCTATGCGCGGCGTAAAAAAAATTTCAAAAGAGGGAGGAAGGAAGGACCCGGAGATCGTGCAAATTGGCCAGGGGATGGGATATCTTCAATAAAAAGCGGGGCCCGTGAACCGGAGCCCCGCATTTATGATTTTTTGATTAAATCCAGCACCTGCTAAAACTGCAGCCTGCAGCTTCCAAAAATACCAAACCCTGACCGTTGTGAGCTGCTTGCTCCATTCGGATACAAACGCCAGACAGCATCTATCCGAAAGAAATGAAAGATATTGTCAAAACCGGTTCCTATTTCCATGTAAGTCTTTCCTTTAAAAGAATGCATACCATAACCTGGAAATTCCATTTTGTTATAAATAATATTTTCACGTGAGAGATCTCCAACAACAGATTTCACATTCCAGAACTGGCGTATACCACTTCTTCTCATAAATGGTAACAGGTTAAGCAACTTACCATCGAAATTATGTTCCAGGTTAAAGCCTGCATACCTGTCGCTGATGAATTCATATTTATTCATCAAACTAAAGGACTCTTTATTATAGTAATAGGTCTCGTTGCCAGGATGTACCTGCAACAGCATAAACGGTAATTTATCTGCGAAAATCCGGCCTCCATACACCTGGTAAGTTACCTGCCCCCACCGCGGGATACGGAAACGCTGATTGATACTAAGACTAACCCTTTCATATCCATATTGGCTGCCAAACACACCGGCAGCAGCTGTTCCATACAAAAGTTCTACTACCGGAAGATTACCTTTTATCCGCCGTATTTTACGTGGTGTCCGTATTTCATGTTCCCCCAATGCATACCTCACCTTCAGCTGCCATTCAGCATTGACAACATTTCCGCTTTTATTTTCAGGCAAAAATATTTTGTGAGGCGGCAACGGCGACATGGTACTGAAGCTGCTGTGCAGGAAAGTGCCTTCCACCGAAAAATTCATCGGCAACTTTTTGGATACGCTGAATTTCATTTCGCGTTCCCGGATGAACTTCTGCGGAATGCCCCTGCGTCTGACTACCTGCCCGAAGATATTATCCAGGGAAACCTCTTCCCCGTTAAATCCACGCTGCCGGTTGTCCAGATCATCTTTGAAAGAAGTAAATATACTATATGAATTTTTCCCTGGAAGATTCCAGGCCATGGCTACTTTTCCTTTGAGCGCCTTGTCACCCGTACCATAAGCCAGGTAGCCCGAGAAGCGCAGGTGGCGGTTAAATTCCGGCGTGGTGCCAAGATCAAAGCGCAAACGAACACCTTCTACCGGATTACGGCTTACCCACTTATACCAGGGTCCTATTTCCACCTTGCCCAGTTTTAAGTGGCCGTCTAACAGAAAAGTTATTTTATCACTGAGACTTTTAAAGGCAGGCATTGCTCTGAGTGTATCCACTAATGTCATTGCCAGCGCCTCATTGCTGGTGAGGGTCTCCGGCCGGTGCTGATTCCAGTAAGCGCTGCCCGCAGTGGCTGCGCTATCCGCAATCACTACCTCCTCCTTATTGCGGCCTGCTGAAATCTTTATCCTGGCACCAGGGTCATTTATTTTCACCTGCTGATAATGCGTTGTTTTGCGGGCAATGAAGGTATTTTTCTCCTTTCCCAGTGGTGCCAGCTCTACAATAAATTTATCTTTCGATACAATCCACTCCTTTTCATTCCCTTTTCCGAATTCCTGGATAATCTCCAATCGTTTAACAAAATTAATGTTCACCGCTCCATTCACATTCATGCTGATTTTCGATAAGGCCCAGGTAGGACCATGAATCCAGCAATCTCCATTAAAGAGATTTTCTCCTTCCCGTTTGGGCGTAAAGGCCAGGTGAAAATAAGGCACGCCATTCACCATCATCGTATCCAAGGCTTTATAATGATAGTATTTGTCGCCGGTAGCACCTACGGGACTGATAAACTCCCTCCCGAAAATCTGCATATAGTCCTGGTAGGAATTGATTTTCTGGTTGATGCCACCAAGGTATTCCATCACAGATTCATTCCTGATCCCACCACTGTGCAATGCCTTAATTTCTTCCCTTACCCGTGGCGGCGATGTGGTGACATAGTAGTCGGAAATGGTTTCGCTTAAAAAAACAGGTAAAAAAGACCGGCTTTCAGAAATGCTGTCCACCCGATCCAGTAGAAATTTAAATGGCTTCATGGTGCCTGAATGCTGCCATTTTGTTTTGTCGAGATTAGCAATGTCTATTTCCAGCTTGTTATACAATTCTGCATAATAGGTATCATAGTATCCCGGGGCATTTTCCCGCTTGTGTGCTACAATCTGCCGCCACCATACCAGCCCTCTGTTTGTTTTCCCCTTTACTTCCACACCTGCTTTCACCGCCGGTTCCAGTTGAATTAACAAGGTCTCCGGCTTACTGGTTATTTCCGGGCGCACAAATAACACCTGGTGCCCTACATAGCGGACAATCAGCGTATCGTTGTTATAATGACTTTTCTTCAAATGGAAGTACCCCACACTGTCCGTCATACAGCCATAGCCGCCGCCTTTCCAGTATACGGTGGCATAAGGCAATGGCTCCTGCGAAAATGCAGAAACGACCCTTCCGGTGATGATAGCCGGGCTTTGCGCATCAACACGGAAAATAATAAGCAGCAGGTAACAACAGAAAATCCAACGATTTACAGCACAGTTGCAGGTAATAAACATTCCTAAAATTTGAAGCTCACATAAATTCCACTTATTCCACGATGTTATATGCATGACGTTTGAAACGAGATATCCCCCTATGAGGGGTGTAGCATAGCATACCCCCCTTTTCTTCCTAAATCCGGCCCTGGTTCTTTAAAAAGCGCACTATACAGCAACGCCACTGCTCCCGCAGTGGCGTTGTGCACTTATGTGACCTGGATCACATACGTGATGACGCTTTTTAATAGTGATGCAGATCACACTACCGCCTGAGAAATCCTTTTCATCTTTGCTGTACAATTAAAAACTACAAAAATGAAAAATCAAAAATTTGACATCGTAAATACCCAAAGCAATATTGACTGGGTAGGCAAAAAAGTAACTGGCGCACACAATGGTACCATTGCCATAAAAGAAGGTGAGATCATTTTGAATGAGGGGCAGCTTACCGGTGGTAAATTCATTATCGATACCACCTCTATCAAAATACTGGACGTAACTGACCCTGCCACCAATGCGCAATTCGCTGGTCACCTGGCTTCTGATGACTTCTTCTCTATTGACACCTATCCGGAAGCATCGCTGGAAATCACATCCGTTGCTGGCAATCATGTGGCTGGCGCGCTGACCATCAAAGGGATTACTCATCCGGTGGAATTTGATGCAGTCCTCCAGGTAAACGGCGACCTGTTAACCGCCACCGGCAAGCTGGTCATTGATCGTACCAAATACGGGATAAGATTCCGCTCAGGGAATTTCTTCAAGGATTTGGGCGATACCCTGATCTACAACGATTTTGAATTAAACATTAACATCACCGCCAAAGCTGCATAAGCAGTGGCCGGCACAAAAATTTAAACCATGCCCTACGTTAAAATAGAAGTAACCCGGGAAGGTGTAACCAAACAACAAAAACAGGCACTGATCAAAGGGATAACCAATCTGATCACTGAAGTGTTAAATAAAGATCCCCGGTTAACCCATGTGGTGATCCAGGAAATTGACCTGGAAGACTGGGGATACGCCGGAGAGCAGGTGTCTGTGCTGAGAGAAAAAGGTATAACCGCTGATAAAAAATAATAGTATGAAAAAGCTGACAGTAATAGTAACTGGCGCCTCCTCTGGCATCGGTAAAGAAATAGCCCGTCATTTCCTGGAAAACGGCGACAACGTAATCATCAATTCTTCCACTGCCGAAAAGCTCGCGCAGGTGTACCAGGAACTGGGTGCAGGTCCCAGTCTGGCCATGGTAGCAGGCAATGTGGCGGATAAAAGTACCGGCGACAAACTTTTGGCAACCGCCATAGAAAAATTTGGCGCGGTAGACGTGCTGGTGAACAACGCCGGCATTTATGAAACCAAACCATTCCTCGAAGTAGATGAAGCTTATCTCGACCGGTTCCTGAATACAAACCTGAAAGGGACCTTCTTTACCACCCAGGCCATTATTCCGCAGATGCTCAAACAGCACAATGGTGTGGTGATCAATATCGGTACACCATTAGTAAATCATGCACTTGGTGGCGGCCCTTCTACGGCGCCAATTTCCTCCAAAGGAGCAATCCATGCACTTACCCTGCAACTGGCAGCGGAATTCGGCAAACACAATATAAGGGTGAATACCATTGCCCCCGGTGTGATACGCACACCTATGCACGGCGAGCATGCGGACCAAAGCGCGGGCTTACACCTGCTCAACCGGGTAGGCGAAGTAACAGACATCGCGCAAATGGTATATACCGTTTCGAGGAGTAACTTTATCAGCGGCGCCATCATCAATGTAGACGGCGGCATGGCAGCTGGTCATCATCTGAATTAGTATGAAAACACGCTTATTGACGGCTTTTCTATCACTGGCATTTTTGGTAGCAAAAGCGCAAAACCCAAAGAAAATGGACACTCATCAGCAAGATTCAGCAGCCATCACCCAGGCACTGGAAGATTATTACTTCAAGGGGCTCTACAACGGAGATATCAGCACCCTGCGCAAAATTCTATATCCCGGCACCTTACTATTCGGGGATATTAAAGGACAGCCTTACGCCAAAACACTTGAACAATACCTGGATGGTGTGGCGCATCGTCAAACCCCTAAAGACTCCGGAAAGCCCTTTAAAGGAACGATCTTATCGGTTGATGTGATCAACTCCATCGCATTTGCCAAAGTCAATATCAAAATGTATGATTTCAATTATTACGATCTCCTTTCATTTCACAAGATTGATAACCGCTGGGTGATCGTGAACAAAATGTTGACTGACGTGACGGAATAAATTAAACACCTTAACATTTAAATGATGAACACTTCAAAAGTATGGTTTGTAACCGGGGCCTCCCAGGGACTGGGACTCAGCCTTGTGAAAGAGCTGCTCGATAACGGATACCGGGTGGCCGCCACCTCCAGGAATGCGCATCAGCTAAGCCAGGCTGTTGGCTTAATAGACCAGGAACGCTTTCTTCCGTTGGCGGTAGACTTGAATAATACCGACTGTATCAGTGATGCTATTCAACAAACACTGTCGGCATTCGGACGCATCGATGTAGTGGTGAACAATGCCGGCTATGGCATGGTGGGAACGGTGGAGGAAATACCGGAACAGGAGGTAAAGAACATCTTCAATACAAACGTACTGGCCATCATCAATGTAACCAAAAGTATCCTACCAGTCATGCGCCGCCAGCGATCAGGCTATATCCTCAATATCGGCTCTGTAGCCGGATTTTCAGGCGCCCATGGATGGTCCGTTTATGCTGCCACTAAAGCAGCAGTGGCGGCATTTTCTGAAGTGATCGCACTGGATGTAAAGGAATTTGGTATTAAAGTCACCGTAGTGGAACCCTCCGGTTTCCGGACCAGCTTCCTCACACCAACCTCCCTTGCCTTAAACACCTCCGGGATCGAGGGATATGAGGCCGTAAAAAATACGCAGGAACGCTACCTCTCTATGAACGGCCAACAGGCAGGCGATCCGGATCGGGCAGCCCGGATTTTCATAGAGCTGGCAGAAAACCCCGAGCCGCCCATGCACCTGTTCCTGGGAAAGGATGCTTATAACAGGGCAGCAGAAAAACTGTCGGCCATGTCGGCAGAACTGGAACAGTGGAAATCAGTTACTATTAAAGCTGACTTTCCATCATAGGCAGCTGATGCAAGCCGGGTACCCCGTTTGCATCAACGCCTGGCCAATAATAATTTTCTATCTGAAAATCTTTACCTTTAAAAAAGTAGTATGAAATAGCACTTATATGGCAATAGACGCTAAAGATATTTTAAAGGCTCATATAGATAGAATGAGCGTGCTGCCGCAGGAGCAGTTTGATTATTTCTTCTCTCATTTTAAAAGTCAGCGTTTTAAAAAAGGACAGGCCATCATTACGGAAGGTGCCCAGGTAGATGGCGAATACTTCGTGATCTCCGGTTGTTTAAAATCTTTCTTCATCAATGACGATCTGAAAATGTTTATCCTGCAGTTTGCCATGCCTACCTGGTGGACCTCTGATTATAATGCGTTATACAATCATACCAATGCCACTATCAACGTTGACTGTATTACCGATGCAGAAGTGCTTTGCCTTACCAATAGTGACCGGGAAAAACTGTGTAGTGAAATTCATGCAGTAGAACATTTTTTCCGGTGGCGGACCAATAAAGGATATGTGGCCTCTCAAAAAAGGTTGTTGTCGTTGATGAATAATAATGTGAAACAACGGTATGAAGAGTTGTTGAAACTCTATCCCGAACTTTATAATATGGTTCCTAAAAAACTGATCGCTGCTTATCTCGGTGT
>NZ_JBFTSK010000088.1:0-12074 GCF_056399985.1 Chitinophaga sp. 01L420 | reverse complement strand
CTGCTGGAGGAGGCTAYGGCAAATCGCCGCCACCTGCACACAAATCCAGAACTTTCCTACCGGGAATACCAGACGGCCGTTTTCATAGAAGACAAACTGCGGGCGCTGGATATTCCTTTTGAAAGGATGGCTGATACCGGTATTGTTGCTTTATTACAGGGCAGCGCAGCGCCATCCGATAAGGTGGTAGCCTTGCGTGCGGATATAGACGCCTTGCCCATTGTGGAATTGAATAAAGTGCCTTACCGCTCCCGGAACGAAGGGGTGATGCATGCCTGCGGCCACGATGTGCATACGGCGTCCCTGCTGGGGGTAGCCGGTATCCTCAGCCGTATGAAAACGGAATTTACGGGGACGGTTAAATTTATTTTTCAGCCGGCGGAAGAAGTCATTCCCGGTGGCGCCAGTTTGCTGATCAAGGCGGGCGTACTGGAAAATCCACGTCCGGCGCATATCCTGGGGCAACACGTGATGCCGGAACTGCCGGCAGGCAAAGTGGGGTTCCGGTCCGGGCGCTACATGGCCAGCAACGATGAAATTTCCATGACCGTAAGAGGAAAAGGCGGCCACGGTGCCATGCCCAACCTGGGCATTGACCCGGTGGTGATTGCCTGTCATATCGTGATTGCGCTGCAACAGATTGTGAGTCGCCGCGCTAACCCGCTGTCGCCCTCTGTATTATCTTTCGGGAAAATGATCGCCAACGGCGCCAGCAACGTGATCCCGGATGAGGTGAAGTTGCTGGGCACTTTCCGCTCTCTCGACGAAACCTGGCGTAATGCGGCCCATGAAAAAATTAAAAAGATGGCCATCTCCATAGCAGAAGGTATGGAAGGCTCCTGCGATATTGAAATAGAAAGAGGATATCCTGTCCTGATCAACGAAGATAAACTCACTGCCGCCAGCCGCGCATATGCCATTGAGTTCCTGGGAGAAGCACAGGTAGCAGACCTGGACATCTGGATGGCAGCAGAAGATTTTGCTTCCTACTCACAGGTGACAGATGCTTGCTTTTACCGCTTGGGCGTACGCAATGAAGACCGGGGCATTGTTTCCGGTTTACATACGGCGACTTTCGACGCCGATGAAAAAGCGCTGGAAACCGGCGCTGGCCTCATGTCTTATCTTGCACTCAAAACTTTGGGCAATTAAGAAGGTGTTATTTGCACGCCTAATAGCCGGCGTTTTTTGTTAACAGGCGGTTAACAGTGGCTAATTCCCTCCATTCACATGCTATTATCGTGCGTTCACGGAATAACCTGTTGAACTAACGCAGATGAATATATCTTTGGTTCAGGTTTTTCATAGGATATGGTTAAAATATTAAAGGGGAGGTATTCTTACCACCCCTTTTTTTATTGATGGAACTCCCGGTCACACTGCACTTTCAGAGCATCCCCTTTTATTTATTAAGCGTGTTTTTTACAACTGTACCACTGCGAAATTTGTTAAGTGCCGGTTAACATCGGTCAATTTCATGCATTCACGGGATAATATGATGCGTTCACGAAATAGCCCATTGAACTAACGAGGATGAACATATCTTTGGTTCAGGTTTTTCATAGGATATGGTTAAAATATTAAAGGGGAGGTATTCTTACCACCCCTTTTTTTATTTATAGAACTCCCGGCCACACTGCACTTTCAGAGCATCCCCCATTTATTTATTAAGCGTGTTTTTTACAACTGTACCACTGCGAAATTTGTTAAGTGCCGGTTAACATCGGCCAATTTCATGCATTCACGGGGTAATATGATGCGTTCACGAAATAACCCATTGAACTAACGAGGAGGAACATATCTTTGGTTCAGGTTTTTCATAGGATATGGTTAAAATATTAAAGGGGAGGTATTCTTACCACCCCTTTTTTTATGCGTAAACGATTCCCCTTATTTTTGAATCATGCAAAAAATGCTGTTAACAGGAAATCTTCAACAGTTGCAGGAAATATAGAGGAGTTATTATTTTTTTCGAATTGTGAAAGGAAAAAGAATGTTATTTATCTTCGCGCCCTATGTTAACAATTTCCAATTCCATCGATATAATCATTCCAACTTTCCGGTTGGATGAGCAATATTTATTACCACTGATTCATTTGCCTAAACCCGGCGGCTGGAGATTTAACTACTATGTAGTGGTGGATAATCCGCAGGTGAAGCCAGGTGAAGAAATAATGCGTTTGGCAGAAGAAGGGGCAATACAGTTGTTTATTAACCCGGAGAACTTAGGCGCAGCGGAGAGCAGGAATAAAGGAATTAATGGGGGAAACGGCGACTGGATGCTGTTCCTGGATGATGATATTGTAGCAGATGAGGACTTGCTTTTTCAATATGTAAAAGCGATTGAAGCCAACAGAACGTCGATAGGATTTATTGGATTAACTGATTTTCCTGCACCCATGAATACTTTCACGCGGGCGTTAACAGCGGCGGGATTGACCACTATATTCACGATTGCCAACACGAAGGATGAATTTATGTGGGGTGTTACTGCCAATATGGTGTACAATCGTGCGGCCATGCAGGAATTGCGCTTTTCCACCATTTTTCCAAAAAATGGTGGTGGGGAAGATGTAGACCTGCCGGCGCAGATTTGTTTGCGTAACAATGCACGCTTTCTTTGCGTGAAAGAAGCCAGGGTAACACATCCCTGGTGGAATGACGGACAACCGCATTACAAGYGCTTTGAACGTTATGGAGAAGGTATGGCGTTATTGCTGCCCCGCTTCAAACAGTTTACCTGGTATGCGTTTCCTAATCCTGTGGAAGGAATGCTATTGGTATTGTTGAGCGCTCCTTTATTTTCTTTGTATCTCAGCTGGCAGAAATGGCTGATCTTATTAGTAGCCGTTCCGCTGATTGATATGGTGATCAATTATATCCGGGCATCGGGCATGGGTTTTAAAGAAATGAAGGTGGGGTATTATATGACGTTGCTGAGATGCAGTAATGAATGGGGAATGTTTAAAACCGTGATGGGGCAGGGGAAGCTGAGTTATTTCATGAAGCGTATTAATATTGATTTTACGCGTCCCCGTCATTTTCGTACGAACCGCTGGCGGATCATTAAACTGGTGATATATATTATACTACTAGCGGTATTGATCTTTTAAAAAAACTTCTTGTGCGTTGGTCCTATCTTTTTTTGGCTGCGTACCATTTCACCATTTTGTTCAGAATATCATTCACGGTATCCATTGGAATATCTTCCAGGGGATTGATGAGCAGGATTTTCATACGTGCCCGTTTTTCTACCTGTAAAAGGGGATGTGTAATGTGTTTGCCTTCTACGATGCCGAGGTAAGGTTGGTGTAATTGTTTGTGTACCCACAGATAACAACACATTTTGCCATCGTAACAAAAAAAGGGCATGCGGTATTTCCATGCTTCTGTGATATGTGGATTGTATTGCAGCAGATGCGCCCTCAGCGCGAGCAAACAACCTTTGGTGGGTTCTGGCTGCGATTCAAACCAGACATCGATATCGCGTAACATAACCTGTTTTAGCCAATGAAATTACGAATTACTGTCAGTTAAATATTTTTTTTGCTATCTTTCTTTCCCTGACTCCGCCCGCATTATCAAAAAACCGCTGCATGAAGAAGGTACTGGTACCGTTACCCGATTATGGTTTTGATCCGACTGAAGCGGCCATACCCTGGTTGCTTTTGACGGCAAAGGGGTATGACGTACAGTTTGCCACGCCAGGAGGCTACAGCGCTATGGCGGATATGCGGATGCTGAGAGGAGAGCAGTTGGGTATCTGGAAATGGTTGTTACAGGCCAGGAAAGATGCAGTGGCGGCTTATCACCAGATGTCGAACAGTGACGCCTTCTGCAACCCCTGCAAATATGGAGAGATAAAGACCGATGATTTTGATGCGTTGTTGTTGCCCGGTGGCCATGATAAAGGCATGAAGGCATACCTGGAATCTGCTTCGCTGCAGCAGGCAGTAGCCCGTTTTTTTTCAGCACAAAAACCTGTTGGCGCCATTTGCCATGGTGTAGTACTGGCGGCCAGGAGCAAGGATCTGCAAACAGGGAAATCCGTGTTGCATACCTACAAAACAACTGCGTTGTTACAATCACAGGAACTGGCGGCTTATCATCTCACAAAATTCTGGTTGAAAGATTATTATCTCACCTATTCCACTACGGTACAAACAGAAGTGACGGCTAGTCTTAGTGAAGCCGGTCATTTTATTAAAGGTCCCTTACCGATGTTCAGAGATGATCCCCATCATCTGCACCGGGGCTTCACAGTACTGGACGGCCATTACCTGTCTGCCCGCTGGCCGGGGGATGCTTACCGGTTTGCAACGGATTTTATAAAGCTGCTGGGCGAATAATCAGCTACCTGCGGTGGTGCGCCACTGCGTCAATCCCGATCGTTTATGCGGCTGCTTTGCTAATACCTACTTGCTTACCTGTAGGTTATCGGCTCCTGCTCGTCGGCTGCATTGTTGTAAATTTGCAGGAACGAACCAATATAACCGTCTGAAGTATGAGTAAGCATGGAATAAAACGTCCGCTGTCAGTATTAGACCTGGCTCCGGTATTGGAAGGACAAACGCCCACTGATGCATTTCACAACAGTCTGAGGCTGGCACAACACGTAGAAAAATTAGGATATAAGCGCTTCTGGATGGCAGAACACCATAACATGGTGAGTGTGGCCAGTTCCGCTACGGCTGTACTGCTCGGCTATATTGCCGGTGGTACCCATACGATCCGCGTAGGTTCCGGTGGCATCATGCTGCCTAACCATGCGCCACTGGTGGTAGCTGAACAGTTTGGTACGCTGGCCTCCCTTTACCCCGGGAGGATTGACCTGGGGTTGGGAAGGGCACCGGGTACAGACCAGGTCACCGCCCGCGCATTGCGCCGCGACCGTCTCGGCGCTGGTAACGAGTTCCCCGAACAGGTGCAGGAACTCCAACAATACCTCTCTTTTGATAATCATACCGGCCCTGTAAGAGCTATTCCAGGCGAAGGATTGGATATTCCTATCTGGATACTGGGTTCCAGTACCGACAGTGCCTACCTGGCCGCCGCCATGGGACTGCCTTATGCTTTTGCCAGTCATTTTGCTCCCGCACAATTACATGCAGCCCTGAGTATTTACAGGAAGCATTTCAAACCTTCAGAGTTTTTACAGGCGCCGTATACCATGGCTTGTGTAAACGTGATCGCCGCCGATACGGATGCTGCCGCTAATCGCTTGGCTACTTCTTTTTACCAGTTGTTCCTCGGCATTATCCGTGGCCGCCTGCGCCGCATGGGACCTCCGATCGACAGTATGGAAGGCGTATGGAATGAATATGAAGCAGCTCACGCACAGCAAATGCTGGCCTGCTCTTTTATTGGTAGCTCCGATACCGTACAGCAAGGACTACAGCAGTTCCTGGACGAAACACAGGTGGATGAAGTAATTGCTACCGCACATATTTATGACCAGGGGGACCGTTTACATTCCTATGAATTGCTGATGGAACTGTTTAAGCAGCTGAAGTAAGAAACAGCGTTCTCAGAACAATCATTGATAGCAGGGTGTTAGGGGTTATAGATGATGATCTTAATCTATAAATCCTGTATTATGCATTTTCCCTCTGCAAAGCAATGTATGGCTGTACTGGCATTTTTTACGATGTTGTTATCAACAACATCTGTTTCCGCACAAAGAGGAAGGGAAGGCAGGCCTGGCAATCGCCCCGGAGCGGCTGCAAGACCCGCCAACCGCCCTGCCCAGGTGAACAGACCGGCTAACCGCCCTGCGGAACTGAACAGGCCGCCAATCGCCCAGGAGAGGCCGCCAGACCAGCCAATAACCAGTTTAATCAAAACCGGAATAACACGGTTAACCGGAATAATAATAACCGGATTAATAATAATAACAACACCCGCATTAACCGGAACAATAACGTAAACGTCAATAACCGGAATAACGTTAACATCAACCGTAATAACAACGTGAATGTAAACCGCAATGTGAATGTGGTGAACAGAAATGTAACGGTGATCAATCGACCTGCCGCCAGGGTATATCCGGGTCGTTACAATTATTACTACCATCCCTATCGCCCGTATGTCAGCTGGGGCCCCGTATGGCATCCGATCGGATTCCTGGTAGCTACGCTGGCTACCACTGCTATCATTGTTTCCATTCATGATAAGAAGTATCATTATGACCAGGGGGTCTATTATGCACCGGCACCTTCCGGTGGCGGTTATACAGTAGTGCCGGCGCCAATAGGCGCCGTGGTGACCACGTTGCCTTCGGGGTACACGATGGTGCCCGCCGGCGGTAATAATTACTATTATTACAGTGGCGCCTTTTATTCAAAATCCGGTTCTTCTTACACGGTGGTGGCGCCTCCGGCAGGTGCAGTGGTCACCCAAATACCATCTGGCGCAACAGAGGCAACGCTGGATGGCAAAAAATATGTAGTTTATAATGGCACCTATTATCAGCCATTTTCCAATAACGGTACCAACGCTTATGAAGTGGTAGCAGCGGAATGATGTTTTCGTATCTGTATCTCAACATTGATCAGGAAAGCGCCGGAATCAAGATCCTGCTGCCTTTCAACTGTTTGACGAAAAGACAATGGATGCAGGTACTTTGGATTTTGATTGGCAGCAGGACAAGGTAAGTGTGCAGCTGTATACTTTTAATGTGCCTCGTACTATTGCCGTAAAAAGCAACCCGGATTTATCCGGTTAGCTTTTTATTGTGTGGGCGCAATTACCTCCCAAAAGCAAATGTTTGTATCTTTATCGGACGGGGCTGTCAGGTGGCAGCTCAAAAATCAGACTATGATTCAAACATTGCGAACAGTTATAACCGGTACTGGTAGCTTCATTCCTGCTAACAAAAAACTAAATAATGATTTTTTGAACCAGGAATTCTACAGTGACCGACAAGAGCGGATACCTTCAGAAGGGGCGGACATCATCCGCAAATTTGAGGAGGTAACAGGTATTTCTGAGCGCAGGTATGCAGATGTAGATATGAATGCTACGGAAATGGCTGTAGCAGCTGCTGTAGCGGCCATTAAAGATGCAGGAACGGATCCTGAAACGCTGGATCAGATTATTCTGGCGCATAATTTTGGCAATGTTTTAAAAGATACTATACAATCAGATGCCGTGCCCTCACTGGCTTCCAGGGTGAAACAGGCATTAGGTATCCGTAATCCGGCCTGTATTCCATACGATGTGTTATTTGGTTGTCCGGGTTGGATACAGGGGTTAATTCAGGCAGATGCTTTCTTTAAAGCCGGACTGGCAAAGAAATGCCTGGTAATAGGAACCGAAACCCTGAGTCGTGTGATAGACCGTTATGACCGTGACAGTATGATTTTCAGTGATGGGGCAGGAGCCGTGATCGTGGAGGCTTTTGAAGGTGCCGGTAATTCAGCCGGCATTATCAGTGCCAGTGCACAGTCGTACGCCAATGATGAGTTGAACTATATTTATATGGGCATGTCTTATGCGCCGGAAGCGGATAAGCGTATCCGTTATATCAAGATGTTGGGTCGCAAGGTATATGAGTTTGCGCTCAAACGTGTGCCGGAAGCTATGAAAGACTGTCTGGATAAAGGAAATATAGACATTAAAGAGGTGAATAAGATCTTCATTCACCAGGCCAACGAGAAAATGGACATTGCCATTATCAAGGCCTTCTATTCATTATACGGCATCAAGGATATACCAGCTGATATCATGCCGATGAATATTCATGTGCTTGGCAACAGTTCTGTTGCTACGGTGCCTACCTTATATGACATGGTCAGAAGGGGTGAAATCCCTAACCAGTCGGTGCATGCAGGTGATGTGATCCTGTTTGCCTCTGTAGGGGCGGGCATGAATATTAATGCCATTTGTTACCGCGTATAGTTATCGTATAAGCGTTACCGTTCCTTTTCTGCTAAAGCGTCTGCCCGTGTAATCCACTCCCTGCACCATCCAAACGTAGGTGCCGGCAGGAGCGGGCTGACTTTGCCAGGTGCCGTCCCATCCACCGGGAAGGTCGGCGCTGCGGTATACTTCCTGGCCCCAGCGGTTCCAGACACAGAAGAAATCGAGCCTGGGTACCCCGGCAGCGATGACGTGGAAAATATCATTGCGTCCATCGTTGTTGGGGGTAAATGCATTGGGCACGTAAAATTCAGGGCCTTCATACACTTTTACATTGATGACATCTTCATCATGGCATCCCTCCGGAGACAGGAGGGTGAGGCGATAGGTTTGGTCCTTATGTAAAACAGCGATGGGGTTGGGAATATAAGGATTGTTAAGACCGGTAGCAGGCGACCAGGTGTATTGTAAACGGGGATCATTCCATTGCGACTGTAGTTGCAGGGGTTGTCCGTTGGCTACAATGGTATCGCTGCCGGCGCGTGCATATACGGCCGTTACGGTAACCGGAACATCTGTAACAGGGGACTGGCAACCTTCTGCACTAATGGCGTATAGCCGTGCAGGATAGTATCCGGTATCTGCATAGCGATAAGTGGCACGCTGTTGCGTTTGCGTGATACCATTGCCCAGGTCCCAGTTCCATTGCTGTATCGGGACATTGGGTGTGTTGTTGACACCCTGGAAGTTGGTGGTAACACCAAGACAAACATTTTCGCCTGTGCCGCTAACTACGGGTGTATGGCTCACCAGTATTGATTTTCCGAAGGTACTGCCACAACCTTCTGCAGAGGTAACCCTGAGTTGTACCTGCCGCGAACCTGCTGTGGTAAAGGGCGCCAGCGGCGCGGCGCCGGTGGCCGTAGTGCCATCTCCCCAGTCCCATTCCCATTTTTGCAGGGTGCCTACCTTGATGGTGGTAAGATCCTTCATATTGGTATGTGCATTCAGACAAAAGAGACTGGGCCCGAAATCGACTACCGGGTACGACCCTACGGTAAAAGGGGCTTTCAACGTATCGGATTTGCAGCCGCTGTTATCTTCAATCACAAGTTTTACTTCGTAATGTCCCGCTGCAGGGTATACATGTGGAGGAGGCTGCGGGGCGGCAGACAGGGTTCCATCTCCCAGATCCCACCACCAGCTGGTAATGGCACCGAATGAGCTGGAATTGTCCTTAAACTGTATAGGAGTGCCATCGCAGAATACCTGTTGGGGATTAAAATTAAATTCCGGCCTAAGGGCAGCACAAAACTGTTGCAGGTTGGAGCTGCCACCTGTAGAACCCGCAAAGCCCCAGAAAACATTGGGGTCTCCGCCAAAGATATCATTGACCAGGTCTTTATCGAGTGTTAGCCGGACTTCATTATCTATGCTCACTTCCATGTGTTGCAACGCCGCATCCCATTTAATGCGGAACAGGTGCCACTGGCAGTCTTCCACGTTGTCGTTATCCTTTATCACCGTTACCGGCCCTGCGAGATTACCAGCACTGTTATGATCCGTTAAACCATTCATTTGTATGGCCAGGTGATCGTAGGGAGGGTCGTTTTCATCCGTATTCTGCCAGGTATCTATCAGTACGCCAAGAGAAGGAGAGATACCTTTAAAGCCCAGTCCCTGTCCGGTGGCGCCGAGGTTGGTACCTTTTGTTTGCAGAATAAACCCGATACCATCTGCGCCTGTAGCATCTTTACAGCCGAGGTTGATATCAAATACGTAGTTGAAAGACTGAAGGAGATTAATTTTATTTTTATTCCAGACGGTGCCGCTGATGAATTGGTTGTCCGGAGTGAGCACATAGCAGTTGCAGGTGCGCTGGGTGGCGGCTCCATTGAGTATGTATGGTAATTGTGTCTGACCTGTTAACCGGGAATTTATCAGCAGTAGCAGGCTGGTGACCAGGCATAGTATTCTTTTCATGTCAGGGGCCGGGCAGCGGGACAGATTGCCATTGACAAGTTACATGCTTACGGGTTAAGATCAAAGCACAATTATTGGGATAAATGGGTTTTTGCGTTAGTTTTGCCGGACCCAAAGTGATGTTGATATGCAAATAACGATCAGTGTAAAACAACCCGGCAGGAAACATGCGTTAATAGACAGGCAATCGCTGGAAGTGGAAGCGTTATCCGATCATCCTTCTCTCCGTGAGTTGCTGGTGGCGGTTGTGAAACAGCAGGTAACTGCTTACAACAATAAACCGCTGGAGAAAAACCTTCTGCCATTCCTTTCTGCAGAGCAGATAGAAAGCGGTGTAGCCAACGGGAAAGCAGGTTTCGGCAGCATTTATAACGAAAACAAGGCCGACCTTCAAAAGGCCATAGATACTGCTTTGCAGGCCTTTGAAGATGGCCTGTTTGCTGTATTTATCAAGGAGGAAGAAATTAAACAATTAACCGATAAATTTTCGCTGAATAGCGATACAGTGATTACTTTTGTAAGGTTAACCTTTCTCGCCGGAAGCATCTGGTAGAGAAGAATTATTTTAACCCGTCACCCACAGCAAAGACCTTTATTATGGATGCAAAGCAATTCCTGGAAACCCGGGAACTTCCTGATTATTTGAAAAAAATGGCAGCGGAACTGGATACTGTATGCGCCGGAAATGCCACCCACCCATTGTTAACCAAAGAAATGGCAGCACTGGCATTGCTGTTTATTCACGAGTCACCTGACGAAAACCGTAACGACAGTGATTACAATTATCGCAGAAAACTGACCTATAAGAGTGAGCGGTATGACCGCATTGCGGCTTTATTACCTGCCGCCGAATGGAATGATCCGGCCGCCTGGAATTTATTGGTATATATTTTCGGAACGGAGAACGCACCCTATGTAAAATATGCCTGGGAGCAAATCCCTTTTCAGATGTACCAGAGCGATTCTTACCGGCGCTCCTTTACGGCGCCGCATGACCGCGAAGTATATTTTGTGAACCAGCTGAATTTTATCCTCCTGGCCATGCCACAGGCTTACCAGGTGACCTATGAGTCCGGCGTGAAGGTGAGCAGCTTTGATTTAAGCGTGACAGAGCAGGTACGGTACGACCAGACATTTCAAAGCAGCAACCTGTTCAGGATCTGGTCTGCCGCCATAGATATGGGCAATACCGAAGTATTATCGCTGATGGAAGACATCATTTTTAATAAAGATGAGATCGGGAAAGTAACACGTTCCATCATTAAGGCATTGCTGAACAGTAGTAAGGAAAGTGCCTGGATATTGGTAGAAAAGCTGCTGCTGGCAGCACAGCGCCAGGAAGGGCTGCGGCAAACGGTACTGGAAGCTTTGGATGAAACCTCTGTGGGTGCATTGAAATACATGACGAAAGTACTGCTGGATAACAAGATGACGCGGTTTTCTTCTGTAGTACGTGCCCTTGATGTATGGGCAGGTTTGGGTTGGGAGGCCGAAAAAGAAAGCACCGTGAAGTTGTTTCTGGARAAAGCACATGAATACTTACAAACGCCGGCGCTGATTCCAGCCGCAGTAAAGAGCGCCAATAACATGGACGTATATATGGGGTTATGGGCCATGGGCGTGTACGATGTAGCTACCACCAGACCTTTGATAATAGAATTGTTTGATAATGGTAATGTAGAAAAACGTTGCCTGGCATTGAAGTTTGCGCAAGAGACAAAATACTACAATATAAATATGCCCCTGTTTAACAGGGCGCTGGATGATAAGGACGAAGCCGTGCTGGGCATGGCATTGGCCGGTATTAATTCCCTCCCTTTTAATAATGGCGCTTTTTATGATACACATTTCCCGGCGCTGTTTGATCGTTTACATGCCATCGTACAACGGACGGGCAACAAGGAACTATTGTTTAGCGGCAAAGTGTTTTCCTGGATGAATATCAAATTTGACAGGAACGATGCTTTGCAGGCGATGGGACGTTTGGTATTGGGCAGGCAGGACAGACTGGATATCATGCTCTCTTATTATGACGAAATGAATCTTTCGCTGCGGGAGGAATTATGCAGGTTAGTATTCCCCGAACATGCAGCATGGGGATGGAATGAAAATACGGAAACACCCGTGCTGACAGACTTACAGCGCAACTTTGCTATCCGGATACTAAAGGATAGGGGAGAATATGTAGTAAACATCGCCTTCCGTGCATTGGGCAAGGAACAGTTCAATCC
>NZ_JBFTSK010000087.1:0-12162 GCF_056399985.1 Chitinophaga sp. 01L420 | reverse complement strand
CGCTGGTGTTGCAACAATCACTTATACAGTAACTAACGCAAGTGGCTGTACGGCATCGCAAACGGCTAGTGTCACCGTAAACAGTCTCCCTGTTGTAGCAGCTATTACCGGCGCAGGTGCTGTTTGTATAGGTAAAACTACGGCATTAAATTCTGCTACTACCGGCGGTATATGGAGTAGCAGTGATGCAACCATAGCTACTGTAGATGCCAACGGCCTGGTAACAGGAATAAAAGAAGGTAGTTTGACGATTACCTATACAGCAACATCCGCTAGTGGATGCAGTAGCAGTAAGGTGATGAATATTACTGTTAATAAATGTGATAATCCGCAACCTCCGTTGGCTAATAATGACGTGGCAAGGACATTTATAAATATGCCTGTGGTGATTAATCTCACCGCCAACGATCTTCAAAGGGATGGGCTACTTGATCTCTCTTCTGTGGTCATAATGAGCCAGCCATCCAAGGGTACAATTAATATAAATGCCAACGGCACTGTCACATATACGCCAGTAGCTGCTTTCACCGGCACAGATATCTTCAGTTATACCATCCGTAACACCCGCAACGAAGTATCCAATCAGGCAACTGTTACAGTTACCGTAAATCCGGTACCAGTTGCCGTAAACGATACTGTGCAAACCTTACCAGGGAAGGAAGTCGTGGTAGATCTACTGAATAATGATAGGTGGCTCGACGATTTTGCCGGCATAGTCATTACGATCCAGCCGGTCAGAGGTATCTTAAAGATAGGTGTGGATGGTAAGGTAGTATATATCCCAGATGCGGGCTTCAAAGGAGTAGATGTATTTGCTTACCAGGTAAAAGATCTTGCTGGGAATATTTCAAATGAAGCTGTCGTAAGAATTACTGTAGCTGATGACGGATTCTTTATCCCGAATGCGATTACACCTAACAATGATGGTATCAATGACCGATTTGTAATACCTGATCTCTACAAATATCCCAGTAGCTCGCTATCTGTATTTAATCGTTGGGGCAATGAAGTGTATCATTCCGGCAACTATAATAACAATTGGGACGGTAATGGCTTGAGCGGTGGTACCTACTACTATGTACTGAAACTGAAAATGCCGGAAGGCATCAAAGCATATAAAGGTTGGATCCAGTTACTGAAATAAAATAAAAACGATGCGTGTAAAAATATTTTTTCTGATGCTATTCTCTACTGTTGGCGCTCTTTCAGTAAATGCCCAACAGG
Organism: Chitinophaga sp. 01L420; assembly: GCF_056399985.1. Taxonomy (NCBI): domain Bacteria; kingdom Pseudomonadati; phylum Bacteroidota; class Chitinophagia; order Chitinophagales; family Chitinophagaceae; genus Chitinophaga; species Chitinophaga sp. 01L420. The sequence continues at coordinate 10,938 of NZ_JBFTSK010000087.1, read as the reverse complement.
AAGTACAGTTTAGCCAGTATGTATTTAATGGGTTGGCGGTAAACCCTGCCTATGCAGGGTATAGAGGTGATGCTTACCTGAATGCTACCTACCGTAAACAGTGGGTGAATTTTCCGGGAGCGCCACAAACAGGCATTGTATCATTGGATGGACTTCCCAACTGGATCCAGGATGAGAGGGTAGGACTGGGAATTCAGGCGCAATGGGATAAGTTGGGACCGCAGGAATATCTTTCGTTAGCGGGATCTTATGCCTATCGCATCCCATTGAACGAGTCTGGTAGCTCAAGACTGAGTATTGGCATGGGGTTAAGCCTGGCGCAGTATAGCGTAAAGGGTGACGCGTTGCAGTTCACGGATGTGAACGATCCCTCAGCTCCGGCGGGTAAAATTAGTTCCCTTAAGCCGGATGCCAGTTTTGGGATCTATTATAATACTTCCTCTTTTTATGCAGGTGTTTCCATTTTACAATTGTTTTCGCAGGAGCTATCCGGAAAAATTGCAATTGCCGGAGGAGACCGCGAATACCTGGTCATCAAAAGAACGAAACACTATTATTTCACTTCCGGGTTCCTGGTTAACTTATCTGACCAGTTAAAATTAAAGCCTTCCATCATGGTAAAGGAAGATTTTAAAGGACCAACAAGTTTCGACCTGAATGCCTTTTTATTGTTGAGTGAAAGACTCTGGCTTGGAGGTTCTTATCGTTCTTCTGCAGATATCTGGAAGAAACATAGTCTGCAGGATGGACTGATGAAATCCAACGCAGCCAGCGTTATTGTGGAGTTTTTTGCGAATGAACGGCTAAGAATAGGCTATTCCTATGACTTCACAACAAGTGGGCTTTCCAGCTATCAATCTGGTTCGCATGAAATATCCATTGGCCTGTTACTGCTTGGTAAAAAGCGCCAGGACCGGGTACTTAGTCCCAGGTATTTTTAATTTCATTAAACCAATAATAAATGATCATAAAAAGGCATTTTAATAAGGCATTGCTGACAGGCGGTTTAATGGGCATTTTTACGTTGGTATTTGCACAGGAGCAAAAGTCGGCTTTAGCGATGGCGGATGCACATTACCTGCGTTATGAATACAAACAGGCGGCGGTATTTTACGAGGAGGCCGCTTCAAAGAAAAATACCAACATTACAATTCTCCGTAGGCTGGCAGATTGTTATCGGAATACAAATAGTTATTTGAAAGCCGCTGCCTGTTACGGCAAAATAGTAATGCTGAGCGGTGTACAATCAGATGACCTGCTTTACTATGGCGATGCGCTGAAGAACACAGGAGACTACGCCAGAGCAAAAGAAACATATACCAGCTATATGCAGCAGGGCGGCAGAGATGTGTCCAGGCAGATAGCGGGTTGCGATTCTGCCATCCGCTGGCAGGCAATGCGTCCCGAGGCTGCTACGAGGAATTTGAGTGAACTGAATACAGGTGCTTCTGAGTGGGGGGCTACCTGGTACCTCGGAAGGCAATTAGTATTTACCTCAGACAGTTTACGCTATACGATGATTGCCGCTTCAAAAAAGGAGGTAGGAAGAACTGGCAATGACTATTCGAAATTATACCGGGTAGATTCCGTAGGCAATAATCCTAACGGAATTATTATCCGTGGCTTCGATGCAAATATAAATAGTTACCGCTATCATATTGGACCGGTGATTTTTACTGCGGGAGGGGATACAGCCTACCTCACATTAACGAATGTGGCCAAGGGCGCCTATCATGGCCCCAGATCATATTATACCCGGCGCCTGGAGTTGTATTGCAGCATAAAAAAGGAAGGGGAGTGGCAAAAGCCTGTACCATTTGCTTATAACAATCCTTCTGTTTATTCCCTGGGCCACGCAGCATTAACGGCCGATAGTCATGTCCTCTATTTTACCAGTGATATGCCCGGCGGTTTTGGAAAAACAGATATCTGGTACTGTGAAAAGCAATCAGATGGCAACTGGAGCGGCCCCCGGAATTGTGGATCTGTCATCAATACAGAAGAGGAAGAAGCATTTCCCACTATTAACGAGGAAGGACATCTATACTTTTCCAGTAAAGGACATGCTGGGATGGGAGGATTTGACATTTTTTGTGCTCAGGGCGATGCAGGTACCTGGTCTGTATCGCTAAATCTGCGCGGTGGTTTTAATTCTGAAGGCGATGATTTCTACATGGTAAAGCAGCCAAACGGTAATGGCATATTCGCTTCTAACCGTCCGGGCGGCCGGGGGGATGATGACCTTTATGCTTTTGAATCTTTATTGCCGCCGGTGATATCTGCGCCTGCTGTTGAGCCAAAAATACTGGAAGCATTTGTTTATGATAGTGAAACAGGTTTACCTGTAAAAGATGCCGTTGTTAGTCTGAAGGATGAAGACCGGAATGAAATATGGACGCTTCTGCCAAATTCTGGTGGGAAGCTGCGGTGGGTGCTCACCGACAAACACCGGTTCGTGATATTTGCCACTGGAAAGGACCACGGACTTGCAGTGCCGGTGAGGTTTACCGCAAGCGGTAACGATACACTACGCCTGGAATTAAGGCTACCCAAAGCTCCGCCGGTTGTGGGCAACACCTTTGTTCTGCAAAATATTCTTTATGATCGTGACGATTTTCATATTCGTCCCGATGCGGTTATGGCGTTGGATTCTCTGGTGATTATGATGGAGCGTTATCCGGGTATGCGGGTAGAGTTGGATGCCCATACGGATAGCAGAGCTGGTACCGAGTACAATCTGATATTGTCTAACCGCAGAGCCGCTTCTGCAGCAGATTATCTTATCAGTAAAGGCATTAGTGAAGAACGCATCATAGCAATAGGCTATGGGGAAAGTCATTTGCTGAACCGTTGCGCTGACGGAGTGGATTGCACAGAGGAGGAACACCAGCAAAACAGGAGAACCGAAGTACGCATACTTCAACGATAATAAGTAGGATTCATAGGACAGAGGGGAGGCCGGCAGTTATGGCATGTAAACTGGCCGGCCTAATTTTTCAGATCAAGCAATTCTATTTTCTTTACAAGATCTATGATATTGGTAACCTGCATTTTTTCAAAGATGCGTGTTTTATAAGTACTTACTGTGGTAGCATGTAACTGCAGTTTGGCAGCAATCTTATTTACCGGCAGCCCCATGCAGATCATCTGCATTACTTCTCTTTCACGAGGTGAAAAATTGTTAATCGTGTTGGTACTTTCAGCCGGTAGTTCCACGAGTTTCTTTTGCATTTCACCTTTCATAGCATGGCTGATATACTTTTTCCCCCCGAGCATACTGATTAATGCCAGTTGTATCTCTTCTTCTTTTGCCTTTTTTTCGAGATAACCATCGGCGCCCGCTTGCAGATAGTTAAGCGCGTATAATTGTTCGGAGAAATCGGAGAAGATCAACACAGGAAGGCTTGGCTGCCGAAGTTTTGTAGCTGCGATAGTATTTAGGTGGCTACCTCCAGGAAGGTCTGCATCCAATACCAGCAGATCATAACGCTGCTTGTGCAGTTTAATAACTACTTCGTCCAGCGTGACAGCTTCCTCCGTGATGGTGTTTATCGAAAGCGTAGATATGATTTGAGCCAGTCCCAGTCTTATCACAAAATGTTCGTCGGCTATCAGTATTTTTTTCATCTATATAGGGTGGTTATCGTATTTTTGTCAGGTAAAAATACAGATACGCTGCCAATTTTACCCATACTCAGGCATTTTCATTTATGAAGGGCAATAGCCTCCTCGTAACTAAACCTTTGTTTAAACGTGAATGCATAAGGTGTAGGACCATTTTTCCTTAAATAAGTCAAACGTTCTTCCGCCTCTGCTACGGTGGGTACATGGCCTTGCGGCACATACCAGAGTGCCAGCTGCATTTCGCCCATTTTTTCAAACCACTCTTTCCTTCTCTTCAGGATCTCCGTATGAGCCGTCTGGTAAGTATAGACGTATAACGTATCTATGTCTTTCCAGACAGACATATTCACGATTAAGGTGTCATCCTCAAAAATCCGGATAGATGATGCGTTATTGTTATCATCTTTCAGTCTCCATACAAAACCCTCACTGTTATCCGCTAATGCGTTGATATCGTCCAGGCGCTCAACGAAAGTGCTCATTACCGGGCTGTCCATCGGACCGAGCACTCTGCCGATATTGATCTGTGCTATATGATAAGTCATAGAAAAAAATTATCTTCAAAGGTAAATCGGTAGCGAACATGAGTCAAGAAGTTACAAAAAGGTTACCTGTCAGAAAAAGACAAAGCGATACCTATAACATCAAAAAATGCGCGGTAATCGGCGCGCTTAAAATATTCTCCACCAAGTGGAAACCCTGTATCATTTGCTACCTGGCTATAAAGCCTATGCGATATAACGACCTGCACAGGATTATTCCCAATATCAGCAGGAAAATGCTATCTGCGCATCTGCATGAGCTGGAGAACGATGGTTTGATCATACGGAAACAATATGATCCCAAGAAACAGCACGTAGAATACCTGCTTTCGCCCAAAGGGTATTCTCTTATGGGGATTCTGGAAAATATTCAGGACTGGGGACTAGCTAATATCGAAGGGGTGGTATCCATCAGGGAAATGACGGAGGAGGTGTTGTAAAGGAAGCGCAATAGGGAGATGATATAGTTAGTTTTAAATTTGAGGAATGTTAACGGATATTATTAAGAAAGACCTGGCCATCATTTTTTGCGGAATTAATCCGGGTTTAACTTCGGCACAATACGGGCACCATTTTTCCAACCGAAGCAATCATTTTTGGCGGGTATTGAACCAGGCTGGGTTTACGCCACATCAAATTGAACCAGAAGAGGACGCCACGATCCTTGATTTCGGGTATGGTCTGACTACGGCCGTGGAGCGAGCCACCGTTCGCGCGGACGAGCTTTCAAAAGAAGAGTTTCACAATTCCATTGAAGCCTTTAAAACAAAAATGAAGCATTTCCAACCAAAGTATATTGCGTTCCTGGGTAAACCTGCCTACATGGCGTTTTCAGGGAAAAAGCAAATTTCATGGGGGCTTCAGTCGGAAGAATGCTGTGGGGCCAAAGTTTGGGTACTGCCTAATCCAAGTGGATTAAATCGGGGATTTACCCTTAATGAGCTTATCAGCTATTACAGAGAATTATATCAGGCAATAGTGTAATTCCCGATGTTCGCATAGCTCGGTCTTCTTTTTTCTTCTATACCAACCGTGTTTCGTTATTGCGTCTCCCTGTGTATTTGCTCAAAAGTGACTTTTTGCAGCTTTAAAATTGCAAAGTATCAATTAAACAGAATGAATCTTCTGATAACTTTGCTGTAGAAATAAAGTGCCAGTTTTTTGTTAATCCGGTTAACCTTTTCCAAACAGTCACGATATATTCTTTAGATAGTCAGCAATAAACATGGAAAATATTACATCTAATGCAACCTGGTATGTGAATGATGCGGCATTTGACTGGTTGTATCCGGAAAGGATACAGCAATTATCCAAGCGGCATTGGACCCCTATGGAGGTGGCAAGAAAATCTGCTAAATTTTTGACTTCGGGTTCAGGCAAGAGAATTCTTGATATTGGCAGTGGTGTCGGCAAGTTTTGTCTTATTGGAGGGCATCAGTTTCCGGAAGCCACATTTTATGGTGTGGAACAGCGAAAAGAGTTATATCATTTTGCGCAAGCCGCCAAAAAAATGACAGCCACAAGGAATGTTGAATTCATAAATGGCAATTTTACGCAGATAGATTTTGAGGCATTCGATCACTTTTATTTTTATAATTCTTTTTTTGAAAATCTTGTTAATGAGGGACAAATTGACCAGGAGATGGAATATTCCACTGGCTTGTACAATTATTATTCGCGCTATATGTTCAAAGGATTAGATAATAGACCGGGAGGTACGAGATTAGTTACTTTTCATAGTCTGGAAGACGAAATACCACCCAGCTACCAGCTGGTAGACGCAACGGTTGATTTTCTTTTGAAAATGTGGATAAAGAGATAATTCAAAATAAATAAGATTTTACGTTAAAATAAAAAGTGATGGCAGCTGATAAATATGTATTGTTAGTAATTGAAGAATTGAAATCGGCCCGGGATAATAGCCAGGTGGAAAGAATTATTTCAGTTGCAATAGCTGGTATTGAGCAAACGGGATATACAGGTATGATTAAGCCATTCGTATTGGGCTTACAAGCCTGGCTGGAAAATCTATCACCCATTAATTGGAATAGTACGCAATGGGGATGTTTACGTTACGCTAATATATACCTGAGAAAATATCCGATGATGGAATTGATATAAAACTAATATCCGGGCGCTTATTTTTGATGTCAAGTTTTCAACAAAATTTATAAATGCTGCGTCATATAGGAAGAAAGAGGAACTACAGGCATAATTTACGGTTGGCAGTGCTTTTGTGTTTTACAGCAGGAATGGTGAACGCAGCTGGTTTTGTTGCCTTTTCGGTACTGACCACTAATGTCACCGGCCACGCGGCATTACTTGCACATAAGTTAGCAACCGGAGATTTGCGATCTGCAAGAATGGTTGGTTTATGGCTGGTACTCTTTCTTGCCGGGGCATTTTTTTCAAGTTTTTGTACCGGTAAACTAGGGCAGAATAAAAGATTTGGCTATGTGGTACCTATAGTAACTGAGATCGTAATCCTTATACTGGTAGGTAGCTTCGGCTACACATTTGATCAGTCTATTATCAAAACAGAATATTTTGCGGGTAGCCTTTTATTTGCCATGGGAATGCAAAATGCTTTGGTATCAACCATTTCCGGATATGTGGTTAGAACTACGCATCTAACTGGTATGTTTACAGATCTTGGTATTGACCTGTATGCATTGATATCGGCGCCTGGTAAAGTTGTTCCAGCTGTCAGAAAAAAAATTATCCTGCGACTCGTTATCATATTCTTTTTTCTGACAGGGGGAATTGTAGGAGGATATATGTTTTTGAAACTTAGGTACTTCGCCTTTTATTTGCCGGCAGCTGTATTGGTGATTGCTATGTTTTATGATGTTTTTCGTGTGATGTTTTCCAAAATGGTACATCGCATCATGATTCGGGATAAAAGAGCATTAGTAGTAAACAGATAATAGTATTGGCTGATTTAGCCAGCTAACTATTTATAATTAGCTATTTTGATCAACTTGTTGACATCTTTTATCATAATTTTCCTGCCTTTCGTTTCCAGTATGCCATCCACCTTGAATTCAGTCAGGACCCTTACGATATTTTCTCTGGCGGTACCAACGAGGCTGGCTAAATCTTCACGACTTATATTTATTTCTATGGACATACCATCTACATAATTCTCTTTATATTTTTCCCGTATAATGATCAATTGCAGCGCCAGTCTTTCCCTTACAGTTTTCTGTGCAAACATTGTTAAGCTGTTAGCGAGTACGGCAAATTCATGGCTTAAAGCTTTTAGTAGCCTGTTGTTAAACAAAGGAGAATAATCCAGTGCATTCAAAAAATCCTCTTTAGGTATGAAGGCGATGGTACTTTCTTCCAGCACGGCGGCAGCATCAGGATAACGATCTTCCGATAAGATGGCATGATACCCGATCAGTTGCCCGGTATTGGCCAAATAGATGATCTGTTCTTTGCCTTCATTGTCAACCTTATATTTTTTGACCTTTCCTCTGGTGATGTAAAATATACCAGATGGATAGGATCCTTCTCTGAAAAGAACCTCGTTTTTTTTATATATCTGTTCACTCTTATGGGCTGTCAGCAGCTCATAAACATCATGGGGTAAATCAGCAAGGATGGATTCACTTTTGAAATCCCATTTATCTATTGGAAATATACCCTTGATACTCATAGCACACAAAATTAACATTTTTAAAATTGATAAAACTCACTTTTTAGGATGATAAAATTTACCGCAGCGAGATGGAATGATAAATACCTTTACAACATGGATCTGGTAGTTACATTCAGGAAATTTTACCACTTCAATTGTAAACGAAATTTTTTAAATAATACATGTCATTAACAACACCATCAACACCATTACGTGGACATTTGGACAAGTGGTTTAATTCAGATGATAGTTTCCATCATCTTTATCCGCTATACATACAGGCGCTGGCTCAAAAACACTGGACCCCGTTAAAGGTAGTTCAGAAAGCATCCGGATTTCTGGCTGCATCTCCGGGTGTTAAGGTATTGGATATTGGGAGTGGAGCGGGTAAATTTTGCCTTGGAGGRGCATATTACAACCCCGGAGCATTTTTTTATGGCATTGAGCAGCGGCATGACCTGGTAAGCTACGCCACTATTGCTCAGGAAATGTCCGGGCTAAATAATGTTACTTACATGCACGGTAATGTAATGGAATTGGATTTCACACAATACGACCATTTTTACTTTTTCAACTCCTTTTATGAAAACCTGCCCGGGACTTATAAAATAGACAATAAGCTTACCTATTCCAGGAGCCTGTATCATCAATATAACAGGTATTTATATCACCAACTTGAAAGAATGCCTGCGGGCACGAGGCTGGCCACGTATCACTGTGCGGAAGCGGAGGCTCCGCATGGATATCAGATGGTGAGTACACACATAGATCATTTGCTTAAATTCTGGATCAAATCATAAACAAAACTAAAATTTTAAGATAAGCATGTATTATCCAACACATTTGTTGTATTCAAAAGATCATGAATGGATTCACCTTGATGGTGAGTATGCGTATATAGGCATTTCTGATTTTGCGCAGAAAGAGCTGGGAGATATTGTTTTCCTGGATATTCCTTCAATGAATAAAGTGCTTGAATCCGAGACTATTTTTGGAACAGTTGAAGCAGTGAAAACAGTATCAGATCTTTTTATGCCGGTTGCGGGCAAGGTGGTGGAAGTTAATAGTTCACTTGAAAAAAGCCCTGAACTGGTAAATAAGGATCCCTATGGCAGCTGGATTATTAAAGTACAGGTAAAGCTACCTATAGATACGACCAACCTGCTCACTGCCGAACAGTATACAAATCTTGTGCAATAAAAAGATGACTAACGACATTGTCTTATAAAGGAAGATAGATTCTAAATATACTTTAATATACAAAATGAAAGATACAGCGTTGACAGATGTTCATCGTCAATTGGGGGCCAGGATAGTGGTGTTTGCCGGTTATAACATGCCAATTCAATATGAGGGAATAAATATTGAACATGAAACTGTGAGAAAAGGTGTTGGTGTATTTGATGTATCCCATATGGGAGAAATTATTATCAAAGGACCGGAGGCCTTATCCTTCATTCAACAGGTAACTACTAACGATGCCTCTAAATTGGTGGATGGTAAGGTACAGTATTCCTGTCTTACCAATGATATGGGTGGAATAGTGGATGACCTGCTGGTATATAGATTGGACGCAACTACTTATATGTTAGTAGTGAATGCGTCAAATATAGAAAAAGATCTCAGCTGGATGAAATTGAAGAACACTTTCAACGCGGAGATAGATAATATTTCAGGTAAAATTTCTTTATTGGCAGTACAAGGCCCCATGGCGTTGGCTACCTTACAAAAGCTAACTACGGTTAATTTATCTGAAATCCCTTACTATGGATTCAGAATAGCAACAATGGGAGGTGTATCCAATGTAATTATTTCGAATACCGGTTATACCGGTGCTGGTGGTTTTGAACTGTATTTTCCTAATGAGGACGCAGCAACGCTTTGGCATTATATTTTTGATGCAGGAACACAATTCGGTATAAAACCGATAGGCCTTGGTGCAAGAGATACTTTGCGTCTGGAAATGGGATACTGCTTATATGGCAATGATATTGATGATGCTACTTCACCGTTGGAGGCGGGACTGGGCTGGATCACAAAATTTGTCAAGACATTTACAGCGGATGATCTTCTTGAAAAGCAAAAGGCTGGTGGCCTTTCTCGTAAGTTAGTTGGATTTGAGATGATGGAGAAAAGTATTCCGCGGCATAATCATAAAATTTATAGTGCAAACAAGGTACCTATTGGGGAGGTGACTTCAGGTACACAATCGCCTTCGCTAAAGAAAGCAATTGGTTTGGGATATATTGATAGTGATTTTGCCTGGGAAGATAGTACCATTTTTATAGAGATAAGAGATAAGATGTGCGCGGCGAAAATTTGCCGGCTTCCATTTATAAAAACTCAGATAAGATAATATTTCTGTGTTTTTGTAACGCGGCATGTGCTGCCACCAGTCCGGATTTATATAAAATTAAATCAACAGGGGAGCTGGGTATAGAAATTTTCTGCGGTTAAATATGGCAATATTCTGCCAGGGCCGGGGATGGCAGGAAGGTATCTGAATGTCCTTTAGTGTAACTGTATCCCCCATTTTTCAGTCAGCGTTAATTGATAGTTGCATGCTGACCTGTCATTCGTACCGGCCTTATCGTTCAGCATTGTTTAAACCAGGCAGGCAATTTTCTGACATGAAAAGTAAAAATGGAATGAAGAAGTACAGAGGTACTCCTTCTTTTCCTAATGATCAAATCATATATAGCTATGTCATCCGTGACACTATATGCTTTTGTCTAACTTTTAAAATATGCCGTAGGTATTGCCAGGAAATTCAATAAACGGTTGGTTCCTGATATAGTAATAATTTAGGTTGTTAACTTAAAATACCAGGGAGTTATTATAGTTCTTCTTTTTTTCGGTCTTCCGCTTCAGGATCATGACCTATGTAAAAGGTCAGATATAGTGTCCTGGACAATCTCATTAACAAAGGCATCGCAAGAGTAAGTATTACGCCATTAACTATGAGCCAATGAAAGATGCTGTTATCTCTCCAGGTGATGCCAAAAATTAACCAATACCATATTAAGTTTAGTATTGAAAACATCACTGCCAAAACATAACTAACATATCCCGTTCCATACCAGAAACCTATTTCCAGTTCTGTTCGCTGACCACACACGGGGCAGTTAT
>NZ_JBFTSK010000086.1:0-12168 GCF_056399985.1 Chitinophaga sp. 01L420 | reverse complement strand
TACCAGAAGCCTCCCGGGCACTGATTGCCGGAGAACTGAAAAAACAGATCCTGGCTAATCTGAAAGAAATAAAGGTCGATGGGTTTGATAGTATTCCCAATGGCAATATTCCGGTGCATAATACGTTTGGTATTCAATCAGCGGCTTCTTATGAGGCTTCCGGTAACCTGGTTTGTGAATTGGCTATTCCATTGAAAACACTGGGGATGACAGCGGTTGCTGATAAACCCATTGCTTACCATTTTAAGGTGAATGCGATGAAGAGAGAGGATAAAAAGGAATTGGAGGCCAAGCGTGCCAAAGGGCAACAAGCACCAATGCCGGGTGAATACGCCGACCATTTCGCCTTGTATTATTCCGCAGACTTCTGGACCAGACAAACACTGGCTACTCACTAGTTTGCATACTACTGAAATCTGTCTTAACCGTTTTTATGTATAACAAATTGTTTTCTACGGGAACTAAAGCCATGCTGGCCGGAGCTTTTTGTGCCGGCATTTTCATGTCTTGTCATAAAGACAATACGAGCCCAACGCCGCCTACTCCGGTGGATACCACGCAGCTCACAACCGCACAAGCGGAAGACTCACTCAAGTACCTGATGTACCAGATTATGCAGGTAACCTATGGTGATGGTGGACGCACCCTGTCAAGCGGCCTGCCTACCTACTTCTGGTATTCATCCGTACCCAAGCTGGATCCGTTTAGCGCCAGCTACCCGAACGCTGATACACTGCTCGCTGTAATGAAAAGGTATGCCGTCAACACGGCTACTGCTGCACCATATGACCACTATAGTTTCCTGGACAGGAATGGCACACTGACCAATAAACTCATGAATGGTATTTCCGCCAGCACTTTTGCAGCTACCACCAGCGATTTTGGGCTGGAGTATGCTCCTGTGCTGGTATCTTCCGGCAGCAACCAGGTACGCATTTTTGTATTGTATGCAGATAAAAATAGCCCGGCAGGCAAGGCTGGGATCGACAGAGGCTGTGAAATTACGTCTGTTAACGGAACTACTTCTTTTACCAATACCAATTCTTCGTTACAGTTTGTATACAACGCTATCATGGGATCTACTTCCACGGTAACATTGGGAATAACCAGGGCGGATAAGACAACGTTTACGACTACACTCAATCCGGTAGCGTATAGTATCAACCCCGTATTGTTTGATACCGTATATACTGCAGCGAATAATACAAAAGTAGGTTACTTTGGTCTTTATACTTTTGCCAGCGTATTCAACGATAAAGGACAGGCTACTTATACCAAAACAGCCCTTGACCAGGCGTTTACCAAATTTGTAGCCAGCGGCATTAAAAACCTGATTGTAGATTTACGGTATAATGGAGGAGGAGCTACTACTACCGCAGAATACCTGGATAGCGCCATTGCCCCCGCATCTGCAGCTGGTAAAACCATGTACACTTACAAGTACAATGATAAGATCATGCAAAACCTGGCCGCTACAGGACTAACGGAAACGGTTAAGTTCCCGGGAAGAACCGGTGGACTGGCACTGGATAATGTATTTTTTATCACCAGTGGTAATACAGCCTCTGCTAGCGAACTGACACTCAATAATCTCAAGCCTTATGTGAAAGTTTTGCTCGTTGGTGAGAAGACATACGGCAAGCCGGTTGGATTCATTGATTTTAATATCTCTGCCTATAATCATTCAGGCACAGTAAAGTACCTGGCTGATCTTTATGCCATTAACTTTGCCACGCACAATGCCAATGGATCAGGAGATTATTATACAGGTATTGATGTAGATAAAGCGGCTGTTGATTATGTTAACGTTCCCTGGGGCGCTACCGCTAATGACGATAATCTGAAGAAGATAATGGGTTATATTAATACCGGTGCCTTCCCAACAGCGAGAGCAGCACAATTGAATACAGAAACCGTGAATGGATTGCGCACCGCTATTCCGAACGGTAGGCCACTCAATAATTTCAATGGGATGGTAGATTACAGGTTAAGTAAGGAAATGTCAAAATTGAAATAATCATATATACGTAGCTGTTAGTGTATCTTTACACTAACAGCTACGCATTCAATATTAGTAAATAATAATTTCATCTGCGAACATAAACCCGTGTTGTTCGTTCTTTGCGTGAACCCTGATATACCGCGCCTTCTGACCACTCCCGTCAAATTTAAACTCTTTAAAAACAAGTGTGGAAATACTGAGAGGAACGTCATTGTTTACCTGCTTCAGCGGCCGGAAAGTTTTCCCATCATCACTGATCGATACTTCTACAAAGGATGGCATGTATACGCCAGGACCCGTCAGCTGCATAAATGTAACGGCTAAACGATGCAGGTTTGTTTCCTGTTCCATATCTACTGTCACGTCCATATCCCCCTCAAATCCTTGCCACTGGCCATCCCCATAAGTAAGAGAGCCGCGGTAACCATTTACCAGAGTAGCGGCTGCCTGAGCAGGATATTTTTTACTGTAAGGAACATTATAGCTCACGTTTTTACCAATAGCTACGTGATCATCCAATTGAAGGAAAGCTGGCTTTCCTTGAAGCTGACCGTCTTTGAAAATAGCGGCGGTGACAGGAGCAGAACCAGCAACCACAAACGGACTGGTATACAAAGCAGACTGGTTGTTTGGCATACTGCTATCCAGCGTATAGCGGATCTGCGGCTGGTATTGTTCTGAACGGAATGAAATAACAGTCCGGTGATGTGCGGCATCTATATCCGGATGAATGGTGACGCTATGAGAGGGCCGATAATAATTTACGTTTAGCCGCTGGAGTAAGAGATAGTGCGATTGTAACCGTTGCTGGAAATCAGACAGGTTTTTATGTGCTGTATCTGACCATACCACTTCCGACAAAGCCAGCAAACGTGGATAGGTCATGTATTCCAGGTGATAGGAGGTGGGTATGTATTCGGTCCAGATATTGGCTTGTGCGCCCAGAACATGTTTGGATGCAGCTGCATCCAGTTCTTTCGGAACGGGCTCATAACTGTATACTTTATCGAGTGTAAGATATCCGCCGATTGCCTCAGGTTGGGTGGCCGGGTCGGCCTGATAACTGTCAAAGTAACAATATGCACCAGGTGTCATGATTACATCATGGCCATCTTTTGCGGCCGCAATACCGCCGCTTTCTCCACGCCATGACATCACGGTAGCTTCCGGAGCGAGGCCACCCTCCAGTATTTCATCCCATCCCAGCAGTTTGCGTTTATGCGCGATGAGAAATTTTTCTATGCGCCTGATGGCATAACTCTGCAGTTCATTTTCATCCTTCAGTTTTTCGTTGCGGATGCGTTGCTGACATTTAGGACAGCTCTTCCAGGCTTTTTTATCTGCTTCATCACCACCAATATGAATATAGGGAGATGGGAAAATATCCATTACTTCTGTTAATACATTTTCCAGAAAAGTGAAGGTAGTATCATTACCCAGGCATAGCTCTGAGTTTTTATAAGGTACGCCGGAGCAGGACAGCTGCGGATATACCGCCAGTACTTCTTCTGAATGGCCGGGCATTTCTATTTCCGGAATAACAGTTATGCCCCGCTGTGCTGCATACCCTACTATTTCCCGCGCCTCTGCCTGGGTATAATAACCACCATAGGCATTAGGATCACCTTCCTGCGAATACCGGCGGCCTTTGGTCCACCAGTCTTTCCAGTTAGCGTAATTACGCCAGGCGGCAACTTTCGTCAGTTCAGGATAGCGTTTTATTTCAAGTCTCCATCCGGCGCCATCTGTCAGGTGCCAGTGAAAAGTGTTCATCTTATATAATGCCATCAGATCTATGAAGCGTTTGATATAAGTGGCAGGAAAGAAATTTCGTGACACATCCAGGTGAACACCGCGATAGCCAAAGCGGGGATGGTCCGTTATCTCAGCGCAGGGCAGGGTAGTCTGATCCGGTTGCAGCAGCCGTAACTGTAGTAGCGACTGCATACCATTGATGGCGCCTGTTTGGGTACGTGCAAAAATCGTTACATAGTCCGGCGAAATGTTCAGTTGGTATCCGGCTGAATCTGGAATAAGGGATTTATCTGCTGCGGTAAATACAACACTATGCAACGGTACCATTTTCATCAACGCCAGCTGTGGTTCAGGAAGATGGGCCGTTTCTGCAAAGAGAGCAGCTACACCGGAAAAGACGCGTGCAGTAAAAACATGCGTTTGCGGGGAAATGGCAAAAGTACCTTTTTGTGCAGTGACCGATGCGGGCCTTGGAATCAAATCGAGATTGCCGGCAGACTGRCTATGGGCGGATAGCCCAAAGCCAATGGCCAGTAAAAATAAGGAGCTATGTTTCATCAATTTTATTTTGACCCCAGTTTACGGATCATATCTTCTGACATGTCTTCTGAATAAACACCATACCCATACATTAATATGCCTTTGGTGCCTGATTTTGTTTCGATGGCATATACCACTGCTTCATCACCCGGATCAGTGTCTCCTTCAAAACGATAGGTCTCTGTAATTTCAAAGTCTTGTGGATGCACCTTCGTATCCGTGGTATGTATACTGTCAAAAAGAAGATTGAAATCAGCCGTGTATCCACGTTTGCGCAGATCTTCCATTGCAGCTGTTACGGTGTCATAAACTTTCATATTGATCATGATTGCTGGTGAGTAAATTCCATTTGCATCGCTACTAAGTTAATAAAAAAGGTGAGATTCAGTTAATAGCAAAAAGCACAAAGCAAAAGGCAGATCACCTTTTGCTTTGTGCTTTTTGTTTTATGTCTGTTGACCGGTGTTAGCGGACTACAGTTACTTCACCTTTGAGAACGTTGGAAGTTCCTCCGGCTACTTTTTTGTAGTTAAGCCACCATACGTAGGTGCCTACATCTACCGGAACGCCTTTGTATTTACCATCCCATCCTTTATGATCATCGGAAGTCATAAAGATTAATTCACCCCAGCGGTTAAAGATTCGCAGTTCGTAGTCGAACATTTGTCCTCTTACTATTGGTCTGAACACATCGTTACGTCCGTCGCCATTTGGAGAGAAGGCATTTGGTACTTGTGGTTTTGGTTCACATTGTACAAAGTCTACCGTGATATCATCAGTAGCGGTGCCGCAATCGTTGAACACCGTTACTGTATAAGTACCTCCGTTCGTCACAGGCAGTGTAGGAGCGGAAGAACCGTTATCCCAGCRTACTCCGGTGATTCCACCGCCYTCAGCGTGAAGGGTCAGTGTTTCACCTTTACACATTACGGTATCTCTACCCAGATTAATAACTGGTAAACCGGTGATTCTTACGGTTACACTGTCCATGAATACACGTTGACAGTATCTATCCATCACTGCCAGTTTGTATTTGCCGGCCTGTGTTATTTGTTTAACCGGTTTAGGATCGCCATCATTCCAGAGGTAGGAGATTGCATCAGGATTAGTACCATCCAGTGTGATGCTGCCACCAGGACAAATATTCCTGTCTGGTCCCAGATCCAGTGTGATAGATGGTTTCAGTCTTACGTTTACAGTATCTCTTACCACACAATTGTCTCTGCTTACTGCCACCCAGTAACCACCAGGTTGATTCACCACGATAGAGTTGCTGGTTTCGCCTGTCTGCCATTTGATACGGCCGCCATTTGAATTAACAGTGAGCATGATAGACTGATCAGGGCAGATCGATGTATCGCGACTCAGGCTGATATCTGGTGGAGGATTCACACTCACTTTCACGGTATCGATAGTGATACATCCGGACTTCATCACTTTCACCCAGAATTCTTCCTGTGTACCTACCAGTATGGAAGAAGCAGTAGAACCGTTGCTCCAGAGGTATTGTGCACCATTTACATAAGCATCCAGTTTCACAGACTGACCGCGACAGATGGTCGTGTCAGGGATATCTACCAGTGGTGTTGGTACCAGGCTTACATGAATGGTGTCTGTGGTAGCACATTCACCGTTGCTTACATTTACCCAGTAAGTACCAGCCTGATTGATATTGATCCTTTGCGTGGTTGCGCCGGTAGACCATTTAATCTGGTAAGCGAAGTTAGCAGGTCCTGCATCCAGTACCAGGCTGTTGCCACCACATATTGTGGTATCGTTGCCCAGGTTCACCATTGGTTTCTGAATGTAGGTCAGGTTGTAAGTCATCGTATCAGAAGAACAACCGGTTCTGCCATCTGTTATAATGAATGATGCAGAAGTAGCGCCATTCAGGTTGAACACATTATTGCTTTGTGTCAGCGGTAAA
Source organism: Chitinophaga sp. 01L420 (assembly GCF_056399985.1). Taxonomy (NCBI): domain Bacteria; kingdom Pseudomonadati; phylum Bacteroidota; class Chitinophagia; order Chitinophagales; family Chitinophagaceae; genus Chitinophaga; species Chitinophaga sp. 01L420. The sequence continues at coordinate 5,944 of NZ_JBFTSK010000086.1, read as the reverse complement.
CCTGTTACTACGTTGGAAGGTGTTACACTTACCAGGGTGTAGGTAGGCAGGTATACGTTGCCCACTTTACGTAATGCTATTCTTCCGTTGTCAGAGCAGTTGGAAGGCAAGGTAGCTTCCAGCTGTGGTTTAGGACAAGGGTTGATGATTACACGTTGGATCACATCATCGGCTTTATTGCCACAGGCATCCATGATACTCCATCTTCTTACAATCGTATAGCCGTTACAGATATCTGCTACAAATGGATCTTCCGTATAGATAGCTCTTTTCGGGAAGGTATTATCGCAATTGTCTGTAGCCGTCAGCACCGGAGGTGCCGGGATTTTATCCTGACAGAAGATCACTACATCTGCCGGAGCAGGCATGATCACAGGTTTGGTGGTATCTTTCACCGTTACTACCTGTGTTGCAGTAGTGGTATTACCGCAGGCATCTTTCGCAATCCATGTTCTGATGATACGGTAGTTACCGGCACAATCATCAGGTGTTCTTTCTGTTGTGACGCGGCGGCTTACCGTCAGGCCATTTCCGATAGTGCTACAGTTGTCAGTAACCTGAACATCTATAGCAGGAGCAGGGATGTTGTCGCAGCTCACGGTAGTATCTGCAGGAGGTCTCACGGTGAATACCGGTTTAGTGGTATCCTGTACGGTGATGATCTGCTGCATGGTTGATTTGTTACCGCAATCATCTGTAACTGTCCAGGTGCGTGTTTCCTGGTAATTGCCGGCACAGTTGCCTGGTAATTTCACCGTTTTAGTACTGGTGAATACCTGTACAGTAGCGGTACAATTGTCAGTGGCGGTAATTACCGGCCATGCTGGAACCTTATCGCAATCTACTACGGTGTCTTTCGGAGCAGGCATGCTGAATACCGGTTTGGTGGTATCCTGCACTTTGATGATCTGTTGTACTGCACTTGCATTTCCACATTCATCAAAGGCGGTCCATTTCCTGTAGATCAGGTAGTTGTTGCTGCAATTTGCCTGGTTACGAACCACGGAGTCTTTCGGTACTACTGTAATTACACCAGGTGTACAGTTATCACCTGCGGTGAGATTGAATCCTGCAGGTACCTTGTCGCAATCTACTGTTGTATCAGCAGGAGTGGTCACATTGAATACCGGGGCAGTCATATCTTTCACCGTGATTACCTGTTTCAGGGTAATGCCAGTGTTACACTCGTCTTTCGCAGTCCAGGTACGTATCAGCAGATAGTTGTTAGTACAGTTGCCTGGAATATCCTGGCGAACCTCTACCACTGGTATGATGATTTCACCTGCGCAGTCGTCGTTTGCTTTCAGGTCTGTTTTAGCAGGCACCTTGTCACAATCAACCGTGATATCGGCAGGAGCAGGGGTAGTAAATACCGGTGCTTTTGTATCCTTTATCGTGATCGTCTGCGAAGCGCTTACCGACAATCCGCATCTGTCTGTTGCCGTCCAGGTACGGGTGATGGTGCTAAGACAAGGAGAAGTCACTACGGTCACATCATTGTGAGTAACGGTGAGTGCTTCATTATTATAAGGTGCGTGACTGAACACCGGATCTCCGAAGAGTGTGGTGTAGTCTTTACCTTTTTCACATTCTGTAGTGATAGCAGGAGGAGTGAAGGTAACAATCGGACTGATAGTTACTACGGTGATCTTCACTGCATTGCTGATGTTGTTGATACAAGCACCAGATGCTACCACTCTTCTGTACCAGGTATTGACAGACAGAACACCAGGCTGGTAAGTATCTCCGGTTGCCCCGTTAATATTGGTAAACGGTCCGGTAGCACCAGTGGTACTTTGTTGCCATTGGTAAGTATAGGTACCATTACCACCACTCAGAGCAATACCGCGTATCGCCATTGGCATTTCTGTCAAACAAACGGTCTGATCATCGCGGATGGTATTACCAAGTATTGGTTTGCGGTTGATCAGTGTTACACTTGAGCTGGAAGCATCACAAACGCCGTTGCTTACTACCCAGGTCAGTTGTGCTGTTTCGCCTGCAGGAACGGTGATGGTTGCATCTTTTTGGTTAATGTCACTGATGTTGATTAACGCAGCGTTGTTGCTGGTAACAATCCAGGTACCTTTTGCACCTGCCACACCAGGATCACTGGCATTCATTTTAAAGGTAGCATCATCGCAATGTTCCTGGTCGGGTCCTGCGTTGGCAGCTACCGGTAAGCGGTAGTTAATGAGTGTAACATCGTCCCAGGTAGCACTACATACACCGTTGGTTACTGTCCAGCGTAAGGTAACAGTGTCACCCACGTTTACATTTACCGCAGAAGTAGGACTATTGATAGACTTGATCACTGCATTCCCTTTAATAATAGACCAGAAGCCTCTTGCACTTGGAACAGACAGTGGAGTAGCGGCCATGGTGAAATCTCCGGTGTTATTACACATTTCAATATCTGCACCGGCGTTAGCATCATCTGCTTTCTTGTAATTAATCAGTGTTACAATGCTGCTGCTGCTTGTACAAGTACCATTTGTAACGGTCCATTTCAATATAACGGTGTCGCCTATAGGAACAGTTACACTGGTAAACGGATCATTTGGTGATTTGATGATGGCAGCGCCAGGGATACGACTGATATCTTCCCAAACACCTTTCGCACTGCCTGATCCAGGTTGACTTGCTTTCATTACAAAGTCGGCAGTAGTATTACATTTTTCCTGGTCAGGACCAGCGTTTGCTGTAATGGCTGCTTTGTAATTGATGATAGTCACTCTGCTGAAAGTGGTATCGCATACACCGTTGGCAATCGCCCACTGGAGTACAGCGGTATCACCTACAGGCACAGTTACTGCAGTTGTCGGACTATTTGGTGATTTAATAGTGGCATTTCCGCGGAGGATAGTCCAGATGCCTTTTGCAGTTGGTACACCCGGGTTATTTGCCTGCATGATAAAGTCAGCTGTATTGTTACAGATTCTTTGATCAGGGCCGGCGTTTGCCTGGTTAGCGGTTGCGTAGTTGGTCAGCAACACGGTATCGGTAGTAGCTGCGCAGGTACCGTTGGAGATGGTCCATACCAGCGTAGCAGTATGCCCGGCCAGTACTTTCACCTTCGTGTTGTTTAAAGTGGTATCAGTGATGGTCACCCAGGTCGGATTACCTACCGCTGTCCAGGTACCTTTAGCACCATATTCAGAAGGCTTGTTAGCGGCCATGGTGAATATAGAGTCATTACAATGTTCCTGGTCAATGTTTGCATTCGCAATAGCCGGTACGTCGTAGTTAGTCAGTAACACGGTGTCGGTAGTAGCGGCACAGGTACCGTTAGAGATGGTCCATACCAATGTAGCAGTATGACCAGCCAGTACTTTCACCTGTGTATTATTTAAAGTACTATCGGTGATTTTTACCCATGATGGTTTATTTAATACAGACCACACGCCTTTAGCACCGTATTCAGCAGGCTTATTGGCAGCCATGGTGAACATAGAGTCGTTACAATGTTTCTGGTCAGGGCCTGCAATGGCAACCGCCGGTACATCGTAGTTCGTCAGTAATACGGTATCAGTAGTGGCGGCACAAGTACCGTTAGAGATGGTCCATACCATCGTAGCGGTATGGCCAGCCAGTACTTTCACCTGGGTAGTGTTTAAAGTGGTATCGGTGATTTTTACCCAAGATGGTTTGTTTAATACAGACCATACACCTTTGGCGCCATATTCAGTAGGCTTGTTAGCAGCCATGGTGAACATAGAGTCGTTACAATGTTTCTGATCAGGGCCTGCAATGGCAACCGCCGGTACATCGTAGTTAGTCAATAACACGGTGTCGGTAGTAGCGGCGCAGGTGCCGTTGGAGATAGTCCATACCAGTGTAGCGGTATGACCAGCCAATACTTTCACCTGGGTATTATTTAAAGTACTATCGGTGATCTTCACCCATGATGGTTTGTTTAATACAGACCACACGCCTTTAGTACCATATTCAGTAGGCTTGTTGGCAGCCATGGTGAATATAGAGTCGTTACAATGTTTCTGATCACTGTTGGCATTTGCGATAGCAGGGATGTCATAGTTAGTCAGCAGCACKGTATCGGTAGTAGCAGCGCAGGTACCGTTAGAGATGGTCCATACCAGTGTAGCAGTATGACCWGCSAGTACTTTAACCTTGGTAGTGTTTAAAGTGGTATCTGTAATAGTTACCCATGTAGGTTTACCTACCGCAGACCAGGTGCCTTTAGCGCCATATTCAGTCGGCTTGTTAGCGGCCATAGTGAAGATGGAGTCGTTACAATGTTTCTGATCCACATTTGCTTTCGCAACTGCAGGAACATCGTAGTTAGTCAGCAACACGGTGTCGGTAGTAGCGGCACAAGTACCGTTAGAGATAGTCCATACCAGTGTAGCAGTATGCCCAGCCAGTACTTTAACTTTTGTGGTATTTAAAGTGGTATCTGTAATAGTTACCCATGTTGGTTTTCCTACCGCAGACCAGGTGCCTTTGGCGCCATATTCAGTCGGCTTGTTAGCCGCCATGGTGAAGATGGAGTCGTTACAATGTTTCTGATCACTGTTGGCATTTGCAATAGCAGGGATGTCGTAGTTAGTCAGCAGCACCGTATCGGTAGTAGCGGCACAAGTACCGTTAGAGATGGTCCATACCAGTGTAGCAGTATGCCCCGCCAGTACTTTAACTTTTGTAGTATTTAAAGTGGTATCTGTAATAGTTACCCATGTAGGTTTACCTACTGCGGTCCATGTACCTTTGGCGCCATATTCAGTAGGCTTGTTAGCTGCCATGATGAAGATGGAATCGTTACAATGTTTCTGATCCACATTTGCTTTCGCAATAGCAGGTACATCATAATTGGTCAGTAACACGGTATCGGTAGTAGCGGCACAAGTACCGTTAGAGATGGTCCATACCAGTGTAGCAGTATGTCCAGCCAGTACCCTAACGCGGGTCGTGTTTAAAGTGGTGTCTGTAATGGTCGCCCACGTTGGTTTRCCTACCACAGACCAGGTGCCTTTGGCTCCATATTCAGTAGGCTTGTTAGCGGCCGTGATGAACATAGAATCATTACAATGTTTCTGGTCAGGGCCTGCGATGGCAACAGCCGGTACATCATAATTCGTCAGCTGCACGGTGTCGGTAGTAGCAGCGCAGGTACCGTTAGAGATGGTCCATACCAGTGTAGCAGTATGACCYGCSAGTACTTTAACCTTGGTAGTATTTAAAGTGGTATCTGTAATAGTTACCCATGTAGGTTTACCTACCGCAGACCAGATGCCTTTGGCCCCATATTCAGTCGGCTTGTTAGCGGCCATAGTGAAGATAGAGTCATTACAATGTAACTGATCAACGTTTGCTTTCGCAACAGCCGGAACATCGTAGTTAGTCAGCAACACGGTGTCGGTAGTAGCAGCACAGGTACCGTTAGAGATAGTCCATACCAGTGTAGCAGTATGACCAGCCAGTACTTTAACTTTTGTAGTATTTAAAGTGGTATCAGTAACAGTCACCCATGTAGGTTTACCTACCACAGACCAGGTGCCTTTAGCGCCATATTCAGTCGGCTTGTTAGCGGCCATGGTGAATATAGAGTCGTTACAATGTTTCTGATCCACGTTTGCTTTCGCAACAGCAGGAACATCATAGTTAGTCAGCAGCACGGTGTCGGTAGTAGCRGCRCAGGTACCGTTAGAGATRGTCCATACCAGTGTAGCAGTATGMCCYGCSAGTACTTTAACYTTKGTAGTATTTAAAGTGGTATCAGTAACAGTCACCCATGTAGGTTTACCTACCACAGACCAGGTGCCTTTAGCACCATATTCAGTAGGCTTGTTAGCAGCCATAGTGAAGATGGAGTCATTACAATGTAACTGATCAATGTTTGCTTTCGCAACAGCCGGAACATCGTAGTTAGTCAGCAACACGGTGTCGGTAGTAGCGGCACAGGTACCGTTAGAGATAGTCCATA
>NZ_JBFTSK010000085.1:0-12599 GCF_056399985.1 Chitinophaga sp. 01L420 | reverse complement strand
CCTGTACTACCAGAGGTATAAATCACATACAACAATTGTGAAGCCGACGGACGAGGCAGGGCGGATCCGGCATCGCTCAACAAATCTTCGTCCAGTGAAATCACCTGCGCCGCTGTTGAGGGCAACAATCCCCTACAACTACTACTGCTCACGATCACCGTTGCTGCGGTATCTTTTAAAATATAACTGATCCGTTCCATAGGATAATCCTGTTCAACAGGCACATAAGCACCGCCAGCCTTCAATATCCCCAGGATGCCCACTACCATATCAGCAGAACGCTCTATGAACAGCGGTACTAACGTATTAGCCCCTACGCCGTTTTTGCGGAGATGAACCGCTAACCGCGTAGCACGTGCGTCCAGTTCCTCGTAACTCATAGCCTGGCCTTCAAACACCAGTGCAGTGGCCTGCGGGGTACGGGCTACCACTGCCGCAAACATATCCAGGATCGTTTCATCCGTTCCGGGTAGCCTCACCTGGTTATTTGCAGATAACAGCAGTTCACGTTCAGCCGTTGTTAACAGCTCAATATCATTGAGCTGCTTTACTTCATTATCAATTACCTGCAACAGTACATGATGGAACTGTGCAGCTATCTGCTGCACATAAAACGTATCCAGCAGATCACTGTTATAACTGAATAATAGCCTGGTAGTTTCTCCCGTATGAATGATGATCGTTAAAGGATAGTTGGTATGCGGATGGGCCTCCAGGTTGGTCATTTTCAATTGCCAGTCTTTTAATGCCAGCACACTGTTCAACGGGTAGTTCTGAAACGTGATGGATGTATCGAACAAATCACCTGTTATACCGGTGCTTTGCTGAATATCCTTTAACCCTGTGTATTGATATTTACGGCATTCCTGCTGATTTACCTGAAGTTGCTGTAACCATGCAACAATATCATTCTCCGGCTCCACGGTAGTATGCAATGGCAGTGTATTGATAAACATACCTACCCGTTGTTCCATTCCCGGCAATTCTTCCGGGCGGCCGGCAACTGTAATACCAAAAACAATATCCCTGCGGCCGGTATAACGGGACAACAGATAGCTCCACACTCCCTGCATCAACGTATTTTGTGTGATACGATGACGGCGGGCATACGAAGTAAGCCTGTCAGTCGCGATAGCATCCAGCTGTAACAGATGTTCCCTGTAAACGCCCAATCCTTTTGTCCGGCCGGCCACAGTGCCAATGAAAGGCAACAAGCTTCCTTCACTGATCTTGTTCAGATAATTACCCCAATACTGCAATGACTGTGCTTTATCCTGACCGTCCACGAAACGTATAAAATCTTCAAACCTGTCTTCCGTTGTGATGACCGGCTTACTGCCAGTAGTGACAGTCTCATAATACTGCAGCAGTTCTGCCAGCAACACCGGCAATGACCAACCATCTAACAGGATATGATGGAATGTCCATAATAACCGGTAATGTTCATCTTTCAGGCGTATCAGACAATAGCGCGTCAGCGGAGCTTCGCTAAAATCAAATCCCTGACGCCGATCTGTTTCTTCATATTGCGATATGGCGTCCAGCTGTTCGCTTTCGTTCAGATGGCGGTAATCCAGCACGGTTACCGGTAGTTTCACCTCCCGGAGCACACACTGAACAGGAACACTGAATTCATCGTAATAGAAAACACTGCGTAAAATAGTATGCTGTTGTACCAGGTGTTGCAGGCCCTGTAAGAATATTGTTTCATTTAATGTACCCAGATCACAGGTTAATTGTTCCAGATAGACATCTGCTTGCTGATTATACAATGAATGAAACAGGATACCCTCCTGTAAACCGCTCAGCCGATATAAGCCGGTTATTTGCTGACGCCTTGGAACACCTTTGTAAGGAACATCCAGGAATTTATCCAAGGCTTCATGACTGATATAGGCACCCAATCCATAATCAGCAGGTGTAAATGAAACAGCCTGCTGTGAGGCACAATGCGCGATCAGCATTTGCAGGTTTGATAAATAATGGGAAGCCAGCTTTTCTATATCAGTCATGTTATAGTGCCGGGTACTATAACGCCAGTTCAATACCAGCACTCCGTCCTGGATATAACTGTCAATAACTATTTTCTCCTGAACAGGATGTGCCTCAGCGGCAAAAGCATGCAGCGGGTCCATGGAAGCACTCAGATAGTCATTGCGACTCAGCAGGCTATCCAGTTGCCCGAGGTAATTAAACAGGATATCCCAGGGATTATTCCCCTGCAGGGAAGGTACTTTGTTGATGTATTTCAATACCCCATATCCGATGCCCTTATCCGTTACCTTACGTAATTGTTCTTTCACCTCTTTTATCAGTGCTGAATGGTCGGCTGTTTGCATCTCCAGCAATACCGGATACATGCTGGTGAACCAGCCTACGGTACGGCTGTTATCTATGCCGGCGGCAATGTCTTCCCTGCCGTGCCCTTCCACTCCCACTACTACACTGTGGCTATTATTCCATTCATTGAGTGTTAGCGCGAGTGCACTCAATAAAATATCATTGATCTCTGTGTGATAGGCCTTAGGCACTTCCTGCAGCAAACGTTGTGTCCGGACTGCATCCAGCCGGACTTCCAGCCGGTCAACATCAGCCGTGGCAATGCCGCCATCATAAGTATGTGCTACCCTTAACGGGGTATATTTTCCAGCGATTTTTTCCCAATAGGATTGTTGGTTTAATAAATGGGGCAACCTGCTATAGTTTTCCAATACATTGTACCACTGACGGTAAGAACTACCTTTGTGGCTAAGTACACCGGTCATTTCAGGTGCTGCTGTATTCAGCAGCAACACTACATCTTCCAATAAAATCCTCCAGGAAACGCCATCTACAGCAAGGTGGTGAACTATCAGCAGTAAACGGTGATGTTCTTCTTCCTCCGGCGTGAGCAATAGTACTGCGCGGAAAAGGATACCTTTTTCAATATGCAGACTACGCTGGTATTGTTCCTCTTTCGCTGCAATGGCCGACGGTAATACCGCCGGGGCGGTGTCACGCAGGTCGAGAATTTCCAACGGAGCTTCATAGTCGCCGTAGAACTGTTTCCAGGTGCCATCGGAATATTTATACCCGAAACGCAGCGCATCGTGATGGCGTACCAGTTGTGTAATAGCCATTGAAAGTTTATCCGTATCGGTTGTTTTAGTTACTTTCAGCAGCACACTTTGGTTAAAATGGGTACTGGTATTGCCTGTTGTTTCAAAATAAAATTGCTGTATGGGTAACAGTCCGCTGGTACCGGTAAGTAATCCCTGCTCGCCTGTAAGTGTGCTATTCTCCTGCAACAACAGGAATGAAGAAAGTGCAGCTATGGTTTGACACGCAAATAAATTACGGGGTTGCAATGCATAACCCGATCGCCTTGCGCGGCTTACCAGCTGGATCGTAACGATGGAATCGCCACCTAATTCGAAAAAGTTATCGTATATGCCTACCCGTGATACACCCAGCAATTCCTCCCAGATAGCTGCCAACGTTTGTTCCCGTTCATTGCGCGGCGCCACATAATCCTCTTCCAGCAACACATTCATATCCACCGCAGGCAAGGCTTTTTTATCTATTTTTCCGTTTGTGCCAAGCGGTAATTCATCCAGTGGTATCAAAAAGGATGGCACCATGTAACCGGGTAATTTTGATTGTAAAAAGACCAGGATAGCGCTTTTATCAAAATCACCCCGGGGCACCACATAACCTATCAACCCCTGATTATCTTTCCTTGGCACTACTACCGCCTGGCTTACCAGCTCACATTGCAGCAACAGACTCTCTATTTCACCCAGTTCGATACGATAACCACGGATTTTTACCTGGTCGTCTTTCCGGCCCAGGTATTCGATATTCCCATCCGGTAACCATCTTGCCTGGTCACCGGTACGATACATTCTTGTATGCCCTGTTTTTAGAAATGGATTATTAAAAAATCGCTGAGCCGTTAATTCCGGACGATTCAGATATCCACGTGCCACCTGTATCCCTCCAATGTGCAATTCTCCCGGCACACCTATAGGTGTTATGTTGCCGGATGTGTCCAGAATGTACAAGGGGGTATTGGCAACAGGTTTACCGATAGGTACTATTTCAGGGATACTGCTGTCTTCCGGCGCCGGCCAGCAGGTTACATCTATTGCCGCTTCTGTAGGGCCATACAGATTATACAAACCTGCAGGGATCTTCGTTTGTTTGAAAGCCTGTACCTGCTGCGGCAACAAGGGTTCGCCACTGCAAAGTACACGACGTAAACAGGAGCAATCCCCTGCAGCAATATTTTCCAGGAAAACATGCAACATGGAAGGCACAAAATGGATGGTAGTAATCCCCTGCCGGATGATAATTTCCTTCAGATAATCAGCATTCTTATGTTCTTCGGGTAACGCAAATACCAGCCTGGCTCCCGTGATCAGCGGCCATAATAATTCCCATACAGATACATCGAAACAAAAAGTATTTTTTTGCAATACGGCATCGGTACTATCAAGATGAAAGTAATCCTGTGCCCATAGCAAACGGTTTAACAACCCTCCGTGCTCATTCATTACGCCCTTGGGCTGACCAGTAGTGCCGGAAGTATAAATTACATACGCCAGGCTGGCTTGGGTAAGCGAATTGGGTGGCGCGGTGCGGGGATAAGCCGCTATACTGCTGTTGTCGCCATCCAATGTGATCACCCGGATATTGTCTGCCGGCTGTAAACGCGGAGCAGACGCCATAGTAGTGAGTACGATGCCGGCACCGGTATCTGTGAGCATATAACCTATCCTTTCCGCCGGATAATCAGGGTCGATGGGTACATAGGCACCTCCGGCCTTTAATATGCCCAAAATGCCTGTTATCATCTCTTCAGAACGTTCCAGGCAAACAGGCACCAATGTTTCTTCTTTTACCCCCTGACTTTGCAGGTAATGCGCCAGTTGATTGGAGCGCTCATCCAGTTGCCGGTAACTGATGGCAGCCTCTTTAAAAACCGCGGCGATTGCATCGGGAGTACGTGCTACCTGGGCGGCGAACAGATCCAGCCAGGTTTTGTCGCCAGGATAGGCTACCGCAGTATCATTGTAGGTTGACAACAACCTATGTTCTTCCTCTGGCAGGATACTGATTTGTCCAATAGGATCCTGCAAACCATTCTTAAACTGCCGTAAAATATGCATAAGACGGCTTGCCAGTAACGGCATCTCCTCCGCTGAGAAGAACTGTTCCTGGTAATCCATTCTTAACTGTATAGGCTGTTGTTTGCCGTAATCTTTCCACATCAGTTCCAGTGGAAATGAGAGGTCCGGGTTAGATAATGTGGTGGTGGTGGCTTTTATATTTCCTTCCATCTCCAGTTCCATATCCAGCAAGGCATAGTTTACGATCACCTCAATCAGGTAATCGTTGATATGGCCGATCTGCATCATTTTTTTCAGATCGCTGACCAGATAGTTCTGATAACGGTAATCTTCCCTTTGGGAAGAAGCGATCTGTTTCAGCAGTTCGAGCAAAGGAATATCCGGTTGATACACGCCTTTAAAGGGTATAACTCCCATAAACATACCGGCGATGGTACGTAATTGTTTCGTTCTCCTTTTATGTAAAGGAACACCAAAGATGAAGGACGTTTGCGATGTTGACGTAGCAAAATAAATCATTAAGGCAGCAATGGTTAATTGCTGCAAATTCACACCCGATCGTTTTTCCAATTCATCTATCCAGGCTTTGTCCTCCGCTGCAATATCAAGCAGGTAGGTTCCTCCCTGTTTCTGATGTGCAGCACCCTGTCTTTTCTTCAACACGCTATCCGGTTTTTCACCAATTCTGGCCTTCCAGTATACACCTTCCCTGGCATAGTCCTCAGAATCCCAATAAGTATGCGCCCTGATGGCTTCTTCTTTATAAGAAGGGAAATTGAAAATTGTTTCCACACCAGTTACCAGTGCATTGTATTTTTTTGCGAGATATTGGAACACCGCAGCCACCCCTACACCATCTGTTACGAGATGATGATATTTAAAATACCACCAATGTTCCTGATCACTGATCCTGATAAGATAAAACTCATACAGCAACGCATCCTCACCTAATTTAAAAGGGATGTTCAGCCGGTCTTTTATCCATAGCTCCATGGCAGCATTATTACCAGGTATGTCAGTGGCATCCACTTCCTGCATGTGATATGAAAGAGCGTTGTTATCAAAATACAGATGCGGTGTATCATCTGTGATACTGAATCTCATTCTGAGTGCATCGAATACCGCAGGCAATGAATAAACGGCGGCAATAAATTTTTCTTTATCAAGTGTACCTACTATTTTCAGGTAGCCACCTGTGTTATAATGAGAGCTGTCAGGATATATCAATTGATCCATGAAAATATCATGCTGTGCGGGATGGAGCGAAATCATCTGTTGGAACATATCATTTTATATTTTGAGTATGGTAAATTATTGAGTAGTGACAGGGACAGGCAAATAAAGCCCGCCCTGCGCCCTTTCAGGCAGCAGATCAGTAGTAGGCCGTTTATATAACGGCTATGTAACTAAATACCGGGGGGAACTATTCGGAGATAGTAGCAGATGGATAGTAACAAAAAGCTTCCGGTAATCTGCATGATTACACCGGTTGTTAACACACTTTACGACCCTCAAAGTAAAGGACATAGCTGTCGCAGATGTGAGTACATATTTGTTTCACACTATAAGGCTTCCCTACGATAATTAATTATGTAAAAGCTAATGGGTAATGTTTTGTAACATATACTCCAGCTTGCATAGAAAAAACCAGATTATATCTGGTTAGAAAGAAAAGTAAATTCAAATCATAAGCATCAGCGGATCTTTCCAGACTATTATGCAGATCTGAAAGAAGGCATGCTGATAGATAAAAATAGCAATCATTTACCCCATGTATATTTCAACCACCGGGTTATGATTGATGGACAGATATAGCTTCCACGTTGATGGCTGGGTTATTCTAAACGGAGCACTGCGGATATGGTTCAAAGGAACTAAGCTGATTTCGCCTCATAAAATACGAGTATTAAAATGTTAAGTCTCATTGACAATAAAAAAGTTTCCTGGATGTTGCGTTTTTTGTTGGGTTTCCGGTTATTGAGTTGGTGTCGGTTTTGTTGTAATTTTTTTTAGTAGTCGAAGAAAAGTATGACTAAAATTAGGAATAAAAAAACAACAATGAAATTTTTTTTTTAAAAACTTTTGGCTGACATAAACAGCGCATCACAATATGTATGTTATGCTGTTTAAAATAGCAGCATTTCAAACAGCATAACATATCCGGTTATTCAAGTTCACGGCAATTGGAAAGCAGGCGTCATAGTAGTGCCATCAGCTGCACCGGTAGGTGTTTCCACCAGTTTACGCGCCATGAGGGACAGCGCAAACATAGTCCCTACCGCTTCCTGCAAAAATCCGGGTTCCCCATTGAATGTACGATGTAATGCCTTTAACATGGCCTGATAGGCCTGTGCAAACTGTACAGACAATATTTGTGCACGGGAGTTTTCCGGATAATTAACCAGTTGCGGATCATCTTCTATAGGCCATACACCATTAACATCAAATGATATTTTAGCTCCTGTATAAGAAAAGCCACCACCTTTTTTTCGAACCAGATGATGTCCGTTTACTATTTCCGCAAACTTGTAGTAATGCGCCAGCTCACCATCACCATCCTCCGGATTGGAGGAAGACACCCCTTCTCCCTGATCTTTTATCTGTTCCAACGCAACCAGCGCATCCTGTAAATTCTTTATAGCGAACAACTTTCCTTGTCCGTTCCATTCCTTCACCTGTTTATCAATATTACCAAAAGTAATTTTCCCTGCCTTATTCAAATCAATCAATCCTCGTTTGATCTCATCATAAAACCAGCCAATGGTATAGGGATTTGTTCCTTCCGGCCATTGCTGATTCAGTGCTTTCATCCTGGTTTGAATCATTTCCTCCGGTTCTTCAATGGTCATAAAGGTATCACGGATATGTTCTATAGAGCAACGCCGTAAATGCACGGTGAGACCTGCTCTCAAACCTCCCGGCAATGCAGCGGGATAGCGTGGTACAAATCCGGGATGCACCATATCAGGACTACCACCGATAGCAATCAACAGGTTTGATACCAATGCCATATGCAGCATTTCTTCCATTACAATACCTCTGATCAATTCAGCCACTTCTATATTATATCCCTGTTTGATACTATACAAAGCGCACAGGTAAGGGGGAATAGTGGCATGCTCCAGCTCCAGTGCCGTTTGCAATGCCAGCTTCAGACTATCAATACTATCCAGTTTCATATACACCGGATTGTCCAGCCACTTCCGGATCATCTCCAGCTTTGCGGCAGAAAGGTCGCGCGTTACCGGCATATAATTAGGACTTGTGACCGGCAGCCTGAAAACATTTTTCATGACATGCAAACGCTGAATAACACTGGCATAGTTAGACAAGTCGACAATAGGCTTCATCACCGGATACAGATTGGCGTACTGCTGAAAAATAGGTTGTACATGCTCCATCCAGGTTGGTTCATCTGGCACCTGGTACCCGGAATATACTTTTGCCATAATGGTGTCATTACTCCGTATATCCCCTGCGGCATAACCAATATAATATACCTGCCCATCAATAAAATCTCTCGGTGTTCCGGGATCACTGGCGGTAACAGGTATTTCTGCTACACCATTTACATTAGTCATAACATTGGCAGGGAAAGCCAGGTGAGATGGTGCGCCCGGTTTAGCTCTCCGTCCCGGCACATTAAACAGCCGGATGGACTGGTTGCTGAACGGTTTTCCGAAAGCACTGGCATATATCCTGGCAGTTTGTTTTTCTCCGGGATTTAACCGGAAGGTAAATGCATCGGCACGCAGGAATGTCCCGGTGGTATTTTCCTGCAGCAATGTTCTGCCGGATGCAGAATGAAAGATAGCCAATGGATTTTGCTCAATTAATGCGGCTGTTGCAGGTGTAAAAGGAATGGATACAATACCGGCAGTAGCAGCATACCAATTGGTGTCTCCATAATTTATCTCTCCCAATAATACCGGTCCACCTGAAGCCGGCAATACAGCCAGATAAATCTGGTCTACATCAGCCAGTACTCCCTTCTCAGTAGGCAAACTATTCCCCAGGTCAACATGTACCACGCCATCACCCACTTTACAGTAAGCCGTGTTAAGACTAATACGCGCAGCAGGATTAGGAAACAGCGCCCGGCCATTTACAAAATGCAGCGGTTCATCCGGAAGATATCTGCCGATAGCTCCTGTAATCCTGCCAAAAAGAAAAGTAGCGGAAGCAGGATTAAAATCAAACGCATCCAGGTTGAACTTGATGCTCAGCTTGTCCGGCGCCTCTCCTGACGGCAGGCCTGCAGTCAGTTCTTCCAGGAAGCGGGATCTTATGTTATGATTCCATCTTCCAATATTTAAAACGCTTTGATAAACAGCACCACTGCCAACATCGCCGAAAATTGCATCCTGTGCACGTAACCAGTAATCACTGAAAGCCGCCACTTCATAGTCGCCCTGAAAAGCAGCATCATCGCCATTGCCAACTACTACCTGGAAGCCCCATAGTTCCGTTGTTTTTTCATCGGTATCCAGATCTGCCATTTTACCATCCACACGGCTGTCCATTCCGCTCAATGGCATTCCGATAATAGCATCTAAAGCCGCATCGTCGCAGGTAGTACCATCAAGGTAAGTAACCCGCTGAACTGTACAATTATACAATCGCCAGCTGCCGGTTCCATTAGGACTGGGACCTCCATTTCCTATCGGATAAGCAGGTAGCTGATAACTGGTCTGGAAATTATCATTATCATAATAACCCCTGGGATTATTAACTGTCGGGATATCGGACTCAAATTTTCCTGAAAAATGAAGCCGGGGAAATTGCAAATAGCTCATAGATAGTGTTTAAATTAAAGGTGTTCGATTAATGACATACTCATGCCACGGTTATAAAATGATATACACGTTGGATTTCGCCACAGGTGTATGCACCTGTCACGAATTAGTTGTAAGAAAGGGTTGTATGCAGGTTACTCAGCAACGAAAGCTCACAGCTTCCAGGCAAAGCCAGGAAATCTGTACAGTTAACTGAACAACCAATAAAAAAGAAGAGACAATATTAGGAAGGAGGAGAATACTGCTTATTAATTAAAAAATGCTTCCTGATGCCAACCGATAAAATTACGAATGCTTGTTTCATTTCTTAGTCCTTACGTTTCCTTAATAAATCCAGATTACCAATTATAACAACAATATAATGTGTTATCAGGCAGAGGTGGGTGTTACAAAAAAGATATCAGATACACACGGTTTTCATATTTCCTTTACGGCGTTAAAACTACAATGTGATAATGCGATAGGGTCGCAGTCTGATAAAGCTTAACTTATCAAAAAAATCTAAAAACAGTTACAATGATATATTGCATATTGCTTTAACCACCTTACATAGCGCAGATATTCTCTCAGGCTTTAATTTCAAGCATAGTCAGCCCTGCAAACAACTAATATTTTGGTTATCTTGCTACTGAAAAACAGGTTGTCATCTGATGGAAAAAAAACCTTCTTAGTGACAATAATATGCTATTCACCAATAAAACCCTTCTATTATGACAGTAGAACAAATCGCCTCCCGCCTCACAGAACTTTGCCGGGAAGAAAAATTTGATATTGCACAAAAGGAACTTTATGCCGATGATGCGATCAGCATAGAACCTTACGCCACGCCCGATTTTGAAAAAGAAACCAAAGGACGGAACGCTTTAACGGAGAAAGACAGAAAATTCCGCTCTATGGTGGAAGCCAGGTATGGCACTACTGTTTCAACACCATTGATCACGGGCAATGTGATCGCCTTCGTACTCACTATGGACATCAAAATGATTGACAAAGACCGTGTAAAGATGAGTGAGCTCTGCGTATATCATGTAAAAGATGGTAAAATTATTTCAGAGCAGTTCTTCATGTAATCATACATTTTCACATCGTTGATCAGCGACCTGCGGAAGCGTTATTTCGCAGCTGATTATTTAATTCATCGACCAGGATGCCGGCCCTTGAATCAACAACCCCTATCTCTCCGTGAGAAACGAGGTTTCTTATTCTGGTTACACGATTGAATTTATTGATTTGATCGCGGGTTAATATCCCTCTTTGAAAAAGCTCTCTTAAGACCTGCTGAAAATGCATGAACTGCTGGGGACGACCAGCGTCCGTACCCTGACCCGGAGTTTTAGCCAAGATGTTTCGTGCTGTTTTCTCCAATACAGCAAATTTCTCCAGGAACTCGCCTCTTGATACCGTACGGGAATTTCTAACATCAAATGATTCTTTATCGTTTTCAATTAATTTATCTGCTGTCTTTTCAATCTTCGACGGATTTACAATAAATATGACAAATACCATTGCCTGGAAAATTGTAAAAATATTAAGAACGCCGACAACAGCTACAAGGAATATGGAGAATACGCCTACATCAAATCCATTAAGATAGACGACCAACAAACTAAAAGTTATAGAAAGGCCGGTAAGCCATAGTAAAAATTTTAACCTCGAAAAATATTGCTTTTTAATATCGGCATAAATTTCAATAAGGGTTTCATCCTTTTCTACTTCTCTATCCATTCTTTCGTGGATAAAGAAAAATCCTGCCGCCAGAAAGCCGATTAGCGCCGCAATGGCCTGTGCAGAGGAGCTAAATGTCCAATAAATATTATCTTCTCCCTTGTACATGATATTAGCAATATGATAGTTACCAAAAGTTATTATAGCGGGAGTAATCGCTATTCCAGAGGGCTAATATAGAAAGAAACGGCCTTATTTGCCTCCTTAAAAGGCATTTGAAATTTATTAAGTAACTTTCCTTACACTAAAACAATATCCTATGGGTAAATTTGTTGTCTCCAAAAGTAGCAACGGCGAATTCCGTTTTAATTTAAAAGCAGGTAATGGGGAAGTAATCCTTGTTAGCGAGGGCTACACCTCCAGATCAGGCTGCGACAACGGCATTGAGTCCGTAAGAACCAATTCCCAGGTTGATGAACGGTTCGAGAAAGAAACTTCCACCAATGGGAAACATTATTTTAACCTGAAAGCTGCCAATGGACAAGTCATTGGTACCAGCCAAATGTACGAAAGTGCTGCTAGTCGTGATAATGGCATTGCTTCTGTCAAAAGTAATGCACCTAAAGCGACAGTAGAAGAAGCTTAGCGTAATTTGTTTGAAGTCCGGCTGGTCAGCATATGCGCTGACCAGCCTTTAGTTAGCTCCCACCCCTTCATTCCCCCAAATAAACACCGTTATGAAAAAACCGGGACGCGGAAGTAAAGTCATGTATACTCCCAATGCCATGCCCCCCGAAATCCAGGATTACTTTGGCATTTTATTTAACAACATAAAAACATACCTCCCCTATTTTTCCGAAGCGTTAACCAACAACATCATTAACAGTTGCGAGATATTCTTCTTTAAGCGTAATGATATTATACTGGACTATGGGGAAATCTGCCGGCACTGCTATTTCTGCATTAGTGGCATGGTTACGGCTAAATATCTTAAAGATGGTACGGAAAAGGCTAAATGGTTTTTCAC
>NZ_JBFTSK010000084.1:0-12616 GCF_056399985.1 Chitinophaga sp. 01L420 | reverse complement strand
ATTGTTGCCGGAGCAACTACTGATATTTGGAGGTGAAGCGCTGGAAACAGCAGTAGTAGACAATATTCTTGCCGCCGGCAAGGGCTGTAAGGTTGTTAATCACTACGGTCCAACGGAAACGACTATCGGTAAATTGCTCCATGTAGTTAGCGATAGCATCGCTTATGGTAGTCATATTCCTATAGGTAAACCTTTCTCCAATACCCGTGCTTATGTTTTAAGCCCGGCCCTGGAACTATGTCCTGCAGGCGTTCCCGGCGAGTTATACATAGGTGGTGATGGAGTGGCAGCCGGATATCTGAATAATGTAACGCTGACGGATCAACGTTTTATCGATGATTCATTTAAGGGAGATGGAAAGTTATACCGCACCGGTGATGTGGTGAAATATGGTACAGATGGTAACATCCTGTTTATTGGCCGTGGAGATGATCAGGTAAAGATCCGTGGATATAGGGTAGAATTAGGAGAGATAGAACGTACCCTGAATGCCTTCGAAACAGTAGAGCAAGGTGTAGTGATGGTAAAGGCAGATGCTGTCAGTGATAAAACATTGGTGGGTTACCTAACGGTTACAGACGCTTTTGATAAAGAAGCGTTATTAGCTTATTTAAAAGCACAATTACCGGATTACATGGTGCCGGTGCAGCTGGTAGTGCTGGATCAATTTCCGTTGCTGAACAACGGAAAGATTGACCGCCGTGCTTTACCTGAGCCGGGAGCAGATAATATGGCTGCCGGTAGCTACATTGCACCGGCTACAGCACTGGAAACAGCGCTGGCGGGTATCTGGGCATCTTTGCTGGAAGTGCCACAGGTAGGGCTACAGGATGATTTCTTTGCACTGGGTGGCCACTCGTTGCTGGCTATTCGCCTGATCTCGGCCATGCGTAAACAATTATCGGTAGAGGTAACGATCGCTGATATCTTTGACTATCCTACTATTGCCCTGTTATCTGTACAGCTGGATCAACGTTCGGGTAATGTATTATTACCGGCTATTACCCGCAGGGAAAGACCATCACATATCCCACTTTCGTATAGCCAGGAACGTTTATGGTTCATCGATCAGCTGGAAGGAAGTGTACAGTATCATGTGCCTGCGGTGCTGCGGCTAACCGGTAAATTAAACCGGGAAGCATTGGCATCTGCTTTACAGGAACTGGTTAATCGTCATGAAATATTACGCACCGTTATAGCAGAGGAAGAGGGAAGGGCTTACCAGCGGATACTGGATGCCGGTCAGTGGCAGTTAATTATAACAAAAGACCCGGCATACAAGGTCCCTGCTGTTTTAAAGGAGCATGTTCAGTCGCTGATTGCCACCCCATTCGATTTGTCTGTTGATCACAAGTTACGGGCGCATCTGATGGTGTTGAACGAAGAGGAACATGTGTTGGTGGTAGTCCTCCATCATATTGCTTCGGATGCATGGTCTACCGGTATTATTGTGCGGGAGCTGATCATGCTGTATGACGCATTCACAGGCGTACATCCTGCTGCCCTGGCTCCGTTGCCCTTACAGTATGCAGACTACGCCATCTGGCAAAGAGCCTATCTGACTGGAGCATTACTGAGTAAAAAACTGGCATACTGGAAAAATAAATTAACAGGCGTTGGTACGTTACAGTTACCTACCGATTACGTAAGGCCGGCTACAACACATATGCGTGCAGCCACCAGTACATTTAGTCTGGATCCTTTATTGTATGCCCGCATAAAAGCGTTTTCACTTGAACAGGGTGTCACGCCATTTATGACGATGCTGGCGGTGTTAAAAATATTGTTACACCGCTATAGCGACCAGGATGATATCTGCGTGGGTACTCCGGTTGCCGGCAGGATGCAGGAAGAATCGGAAGGGCTGATAGGGTTCTTTATCAATACCCTTGCACTGCGTAGCCATCTGGGTAATAATCCATCTTTTGCAAGTTTCCTGCAACAGATAAAAGCAATGACATTAGGAGCTTACGAACACCAGGACGTACCTTTTGAAAAGGTAGTGGAAGCTGTTGTAAAAGAACGCGATACGAGCCGTAGTCCGTTGTTCCAGGTGCTGTTCTCTTTACAGAATGCACCGGAAGTGCCGGCACTCCGTTTAGGCGAAGTGATACTTACATCAGAACCGGGTACGCAGGCCATGGCGCAGTTCGACCTGCTTGTTGCTGTTGAAGAAAACAAAGAGCAGCTGAGTGGTAGCTTTGTGTATGCGGCAGATCTGTTCCGTGCAGATACGATAGACAGCATGATAGCTCATTTTAAAGCATTATTACGGGCTGCCATTATATCTCCCGGTGAAAAAATCGGCGCATTAAATATGCTGGAAGCGGTAGAGACACATCGCTTACTGAATGACTTTAATGACATGGTAACAGTCAGGCCGGAAGGTACGGTGATAGCTACTTTTGCAGAACAGGCTGCACATACCCCCGCTGCTACTGCTGTAGTGTTTGGTACAGCAACACTCACGTATAAAGAATTGGATGAGCGCTCCAGTCAACTGGCGCACTATCTGCAAAGTAAAGGTGTAAAAAAGGGAGCGTTGTTGCCCATCTGCGTAATGCCTTCTTTGGAAATGATAGTGGGCATCCTGGGTATCCTGAAAGCCGGTGCGGCTTATGTGCCGTTAGATCCGGAGTTCCCGACGCAGCGCATTGGGTATATACTGGAAGATACCCTTGCAGAAATAGTGTTAAGCAGCAGCGCCTGCGAACAGGTGTTGCCTGCATCGGTTCCCGGAGTGATATTGTTGGATAAGGATTGGGAGGATATTGTCCGGTATCAGGTAGATAATAATTACGACACACCTTCTTCCAGAGACCTGGCTTATATCATCTATACATCAGGCAGTACAGGTAAGCCTAAAGGGGTGATGATCTCACATGATAGTTTATTAAACTACCTGTTAAACAGCAAAACAAATTATATCAATGAGGATGATAATGTATCCGGCAGCTTTGTGCACCTCACTTATACCTTCGATGCGTCTCTCACTGCGATGTTTATGCCATTGATGGCCGGTAAGGCGATTGTGATCGGAGAGAAACGCACAGGAGATATATTTGAAGACCCTCAGCTATGGAAATACGCCCCTTATGACTTTATCAAATTAACACCGGCGCATATGCCACTGCTGGAAGTTGCCATGAGCAATCATCCTGGCGTGCACTTAACGAATAAACTGGTATTGGGTGGTGAAGCACTGCAATGGTCACATTTCCGGTATTTGTCGGAAC
Source organism: Chitinophaga sp. 01L420 (assembly GCF_056399985.1). NCBI lineage: Bacteria > Pseudomonadati > Bacteroidota > Chitinophagia > Chitinophagales > Chitinophagaceae > Chitinophaga > Chitinophaga sp. 01L420. The sequence continues at coordinate 9,380 of NZ_JBFTSK010000084.1, read as the reverse complement.
AGATGCCGGATATCATGATCATCAACGAATACGGCCCTACTGAAGCAACGGTTGGTTGTAGTACGCACTCGTTCTATGCAAAAGGAAACCAGGAAGCACGTACAAAAAGTATATCTATCGGAAAGCCTATCGATAATGTACAACTATATATCACCGACAGGTATAACGGGTTGGCGCCTGTGGGAGTAGCAGGAGAGATCTGTATCGCAGGGGCAGGCCTTGCAAAAGGGTATCTGAATCGTCCGGAGCTCACGGCGGAAAAATTTGTGACGGATCCGTTCAGTCTGGAACCAGATATGAAGATGTACCGCACCGGCGACCTGGGCAGATGGTTGCCGGATGGTAATCTCGAATACCTGGGAAGAAAAGATGATCAGGTGAAAGTGCGCGGTTACCGTATTGAACCCGGGGAGATAGAAAGTGTTTTACAATCATGTGCACTGGTAGATCAGTGTGTGGTGCTGGCAAAAAGCGATACGGCAGATAATCACGCTCCTCAAGGCTATAGCCGGCTGGTGGCTTACATCATACCGCAGGGAGCCTTTGACAGAGCAGGTATCCTTTCATGGTTGGAAGTGCAGCTGCCTGTCTATATGATACCTGCTACGCTGGTGGAAATTGATCATTTACCATTAACGGCCAATGGGAAAGTGGATAAACAGGCATTGCTGGTGCTGGATGAGGGGAATATTTCCGCAGGTGGATACACGGCTCCACGTAATGAACAGGAACAGCTCCTGGCCGATATCTGGGAACGCTTACTGGAATTACCGCAAGTAGGCGTGGATGACAACTTCTTTGTGCTGGGTGGCCATTCTCTACTGGCAGTACGCCTCATGTCTGCTATAAAGAAAACAATGCAGGTGGAAATTAAGATAGGGGAAATATTTGATCATCCAACCATTGCAGCACTGGCACAGCTACTGAAAGGTCGCACTACTGCATCTTCAGAACCTCCATTGATTACCGGGGAAAGGCTGTCCCGTATTCCGCTTTCGTATAGCCAGGAACGTTTGTGGTTCATCGATCAGCTGGAAGGCAGTACCCATTATCATATACCTGCTGCGTTAAAATTGAATGGTGACCTGAACAGCGAGGGGCTGTTCTATGCCTTAAGTACTATAGTGAACCGTCATGAGGTACTGCGTACGGTTATAGCACAGGAAAATAATACCGCTTATCAGCAGATCCAGGATAAGGATCAGTGGCATTGGGAGATAGTAAATGAGCCGCGATTTAAAACAGATGATATTGCCTTACAGCAATACATTACCACTTTAATCAGCATGCCGTTTAATTTATCTGCAGATCATATGCTGCGTGCGCATTTAATCGTACTGGGAAAACAGGAGCATATACTGGTCATCGTGCTGCATCACATCGTATCTGATGGCTGGTCCATGGGTATCATTGTACGGGAACTAATGGAACTGTACAGTGCATATACAGATATGCGTGCTCACCGATTACCAGTATTGGATATACAATATGCTGATTATGCTATCTGGCAGCGTAAATATTTGTCCGGCTCCGTATTGGAGCAACAGTTGAACTACTGGGAAAGTAAGTTGAATGGTATAAGAGCATTGGAACTGCCAACAGATTATGCGAGGCCTGTGTTACAAAGTACACGTGGCGATATATTCCATTTCCAGGTGGATAACACATTAACTGCCCGGTTGCGCAGTTTATCATTGGAACAGGATACTACGTTGTTTATGACATTGCTGGCTGCGTTTAAAGTGTTTTTATTTCGTTACAGCGGGCAGGAGGACATCTGCGTAGGTACGCCATCAGCAGGTCGTACACGGGAAGAAGCAGAAGGTCTGATAGGTTTTTTTATTAACACGCTGGCCTTGCGTAACTCCCTGGATAAGACAGCTTCTTTCATCACTTTCCTGAAGCAGGTGAAGGAGAATACTTTGGAAGCCTATGCTCACCAGGAAATACCCTTTGAAAAGGTAGTGGGAACAGTAGTAAAAGAACGGGATATCAGCAGAACACCTTTATTCCAGGTAATGTTTGAGCTGCAAAACATTCCGCAAACACCCAGGCTTACATTGGGCAATCTAACTTTGTCTGAAGTGCCCATTGGGCATACCACTTCCAAGTTTGACCTGACTTTTGCGATGAGAGAAACACCGGATGGTCTGGAAGGGCATATTGAGTATTGCGTAGATCTGTTTACTACAGATACCATAGGTCGTATGCAGGCTCACTTTAAACAGCTGCTGCTGGCTATTACCGAAAAACCAGCACAACGGATAGATGAGCTAGAGATGCTGGATGCTGCTGAAAAGAAACTGGTGCTGGAAACATTTAATGCTACTGCATATGATTATCCGCAAACACTGCTCATTACCGATTTGTTTGAGAAGGCGGCGGCACAAACACCAGGAGCTACAGCACTGGTGCTGGGTGGTCAACAGCTCACTTACCGGGAATTAGACGAACGATCCAACCAGCTGGCACATTATTTACTCGGTCAGGGCCTCGCTGCCGGTAGCCTGGTACCGTTATGTACCAGTCGCTCTTTCGAAATGATTATTGGTATACTGGGCATCCTGAAAGCCGGAAGCGCTTATGTACCGGTTGACCCTGAATATCCTGCTGAAAGGGTGGGGCTTGTACTCGATGATTGCGGTGAACAGGGCGTTGTAGTAACAACAAGCGAGCATAAAAACCTGATAACCGGTGTTAACAGTGGAAAGCAGGTGATCTGCATAGATGAGCTGGAGACAACATTAGCATCTCAACACAAAACAAAGGTCGCCGGGATAATATCTCCTGAGGAGCTGGCATATATTATCTATACTTCCGGTTCAACCGGGAAACCAAAAGGGGTAATGATTCCGCATAATGCGGTGGTAAATATGATTTACAGCCGCAGCAGACAGTTTGGTATAACAAAGGATGATAAATTATTACAGTTCTATAATTATTGTTTTGATGCAGCGGCCGAACAGATTTATATGGCCCTGACGAATGGCGCTGCGCTGGTGTTAATCCCTGATGAAATCCGGTTGGATAAACAACTGTTCACTCAACTATTGGAACAGGAAGGTATTACGCACCTGGATGTAACCCCCGGATTTCTGGCTACACTTACTCCTGGTAAGTATGGACGGTTAAAACGGGTGGTTTCAGGTGGTGAAGCCTGTACTCCCCAATTGGCAAGTGTCTGGGCGGCATATGTTGATTTTTATAACGCTTACGGGCCAACGGAAACAACAGTTACTGCTACCGGGTATTTGTTTAACCGCCAGGATCATACCCTGACTGATACCGTACCGATAGGCAAACCATTGGACAATGTACAGGCTTACATATTGGATGATAGCGGACATGTGTTACCGGTAGGTATTCCGGGTGAGTTGTATTTAGGTGGTATACAGGTGGCAAAGGGATATCTGAATTTACCTCACCTCACTGCTGAGAAATTTATAACGGATCCATTCAGTACTGCACCTGCAAGTTTGTACAAAACGGGGGATCTGTGTAAATGGCTGCCAGACGGTAATATCGTCTACCTGAGCAGGAAAGATGAACAGGTGAAGGTACGTGGTTACCGTATTGAACTTGGTGAAATAGAAAATGTATTACTGGAAACTGGTTTGGTGAAACAGGGAGTGGTTGTGGCAGTAACAGATGATCAGCAAGGCCGGGATAAACGGCTGGTGGCGTATGTGGTGCCGGAAGGTGCTTTCGACAGAGAAGGGATACTCGCCGGATTACATAATAAACTACCCGATTATATGGTACCTGCGGTGGTAGTAGAACTGGGCGCATTACCCCTTACATCAAATGGGAAAATTGATAAAAAAGCGTTGCCTGTTATCGGTGCTGATAGCTTGTCTGTAGGCTATGTGGCGCCCCGTAATGAGCTGGAGCAGACAATTGCAACCGTATGGCAGGAAATATTAGGTATACAGCGTGTAGGCATACACGATAATTTCTTTATGCTGGGGGGCCATTCCCTGTTGGGAATGCGTGTAATAGCGGCCCTGGGGCAGGGAATAGGAATATCTATTAAATTATTGTTCCTGCATCCTACGGTAGCAAGACTGGCAGCTGCCTGCACAGGAGAGCATCTACCTCCGGTATCGGTGCTGGCTGCAGAAAGCAGGCCCGTACATATCCCGCTTTCGTATAGCCAGGAGCGTTTGTGGTTTATCGATCAGCTGGAAGGCAGTGTACAGTATCATATACCCGCTGTATTAAGATTAAAAGGTAACCTGAACCGCGAGGCATTGGCATATGCTTTACAGGAGATCGTAAACCGGCATGAGGCGCTGCGTACCATTATATACCTGGAAGATGGCAGTCCCTATCAGGAAATACAAGCCGCCGGGCAATGGCGGTTAAATGAAATACCCGGTGAAGCATATATTGGGGTGGATGCCTTGTACCCGTTTGTACAGGCATTGATAGAAGCACCTTTTGATTTGTCAGCAGATCATATGCTGCGGGCGCATTTAATTGTGCTGAAGGAAGATGAATATATATTGGTGGTAACATTGCATCATATTGCATCAGATGCCTGGTCTTCCGGCATCATTATACAGGAGCTGGTGGAATTGTATCGTGCTTATTTAGCATCACGCACAGCGGCGCTCTCACCCTTATTGTTACAGTATGCGGATTATGCCATCTGGCAACGGAAACATCTGTCCGGTACTGTATTGGGTAAAAAACTGGATTACTGGAAAGATAAGCTTTCCGGGGTCGCTACCCTGCAACTACCGGTAGATTATGTGCGTCCGTCAATACAAAGTAACGTAGGAGCAAACATAAGATGCCAGGTAGACGGCGTAGTGGCTAATGGATTAAAGTTATTATCGCAGCAGCAGGGCACCACTTTATTCATGACCATGCTGGCGGCATTCAAGGTATTGTTATACCGTTATAGTCATCAAACGGATATCTGTGTGGGTACTTCTACAGCTGCCCGCTCACACCGTGAGCTGGAAGGGCTGATAGGTTTCTTTGTCAATACGCTTGCGTTGCGCAGTGATCTGAGCAATAATCCTTCCTTTACGTCTCTGTTGCAACAGGTGAAAACCACAACCGTAGACGCTTATGCGCATCAGGAAGTGCCTTTGGAAAAGATTGTGGAAGCAGTGGTGAAAGACAGGGATGCCAGCAGAAGTCCACTGTTCCAGGTGATGTTTGTAATGCAGCATACATCGGATGCTCCGGCGCTGCATCTGGAAGAAGTGATTTTATCCGGAGAGGATTTTGAACATCATACTGCAAAATTCGATATCACCTTTTTTATAGCAGAGCAAGAGGAGGGGCTGGAAATAAGCATTGTATACCGTAGCCAACTATTCAGTGAAGACCGTATCCGCCGTATGGCAGGCCATTATGAGCAGCTGTTGCAGGGAGTGGTGAACAACCCGCTGCAACAGATCAATTATTTGCCGCTGTTAACATCGGAAGAAAAACAGTTACTGCCGGCGCTCACAGAAAAAAGGGTGCCTTATGCCCCAGATGAAACGATCCTGGATATGTTTGCGGCAGTGGTAGCCCGTACCCCGCAGGCCACTGCACTGGTGTTTGAAGGCCAGGCTATGAGTTACGAGGAACTGGATGCACGTGCTACCCGGTTGGCGGTTCATCTCCGCAAAAACGGCGTAGGGCCTAATACGTTAGTACCGCTGTTCATAGAACGTTCTGCTGATATGGTAGTGGGCATCCTGGGGATATTGAAGGCTGGCGGTGCTTATGTGCCTGTTGAACAGGATTATCCTATGGAGCGGATCAGTTATATTTTAAAAGATACCGCCGCAACGGTGATCGTGAGCAGTAGTAGTTGCAGGGGATTGTTGCCCTCAACAGCGGCGCAGGTGATTTCACTGGACGAAGATTTGTTGAACGATGCTGTTTCCGTTCTGCCTCATCCATCGGCTTCACAATTGTTGTATGTGATTTATACCTCAGGTAGTACAGGTGCCCCCAAAGGTGTTATGATCACTCATCGTAATTTGTCTGATTACCTTGCTGGTTTGCAGGCGGCCCTACCGATTGCTGATTGCCATTCGTTTGCTTTACTGACCGGTATCGCTACAGATCTGGGCAATACGGTGTTATATGGTTGCCTGGCCACGGGAGGGGAATTGCACCTGTTCCCGAAAGCCTTTATCAATGATAGTGACAAACTGCATGATTACTTTACCTCTCACCGGATAGATTGTATCAAGGTAGTACCTTCTTACTGGAAAGCAGTATCAGGCTCCGATAAACTATTGTTGCCGGAGCAACTACTGATATTTGGAGGTGAAGCGCTGGAAACAGCAGTGGTAGATAATATTCTTGCCGCCGGAAGAGGGTGTAAAGTTGTTAATCACTACGGTCCAACGGAAACGACTATCGGTAAATTGCTCCATGTAGTTAGCGATAGCATGGCTTATGGAAGTCATATTCCTATAGGTAAACCTTTCTCCAATACCCGTGCTTACGTTTTGAGTCCGGCCCTGGAACTATGTCCTGCAGGCGTTCCCGGCGAGTTATACATAGGTGGTGATGGAGTGGCAGCCGGATATCTGAATAATGTAACGCTGACGGATCAACGTTTTATTGATGATCCATTTAAGGGAGATGGAAAGTTATACCACACCGGTGATGTGGTGAAATATGGTACAGATGGTAACATCCTGTTTATTGGCCGTGGAGATGATCAGGTAAAGATCCGTGGATATAGGGTAGAATTAGGAGAGATAGAACGCACTCTGAATGCCTTCGAAACAGTAGAGCAAGGTGTAGTGATGGTAAAGGCAGATGCTGTCAGTGATAAAACATTGGTGGGTTACCTAACGGTTACAGACGCTTTTGATAAAGCTGAGTTATTAGCGTATTTAAAAGCGCAATTACCGGATTACATGGTGCCGGTGCAGCTGGTAGTGCTGGATCAATTTCCGTTGCTGAACAACGGTAAGATTGATCGCCGTGCTTTACCTGAGCCGGGAGCAGATAATATGGCTGCCGGTAGCTACGTAGCACCGGCTACTGCATTGGAAACAGCACTGTCGGGTATCTGGGCATCCTTGCTGGAAGTACCACAGGTAGGGCTACACGACGACTTCTTTGCTTTAGGTGGCCACTCGTTATTGGCTATTCGCGTCATCTCGGCTATGCGTAAACAATTATCGGTAGAGGTAACGATCGCGGATATTTTTGATTATCCTACTATCAGCCGGTTGTCTTTACAGTTAAGTCGGCGTTCGGAAAGCATATTAATGCCTGCAGTTATACGGGCAGAGAAACCGTCGCATATCCCGCTTTCGTACGGGCAGGAACGTTTATGGTTCATCGATCAGCTGGAGGGTAGCGTTTCTTATCATATACCTGCTGTATTAAGACTGACAGGACATTTGAACAGTGCTGCACTGGAGTATGCGCTGCGAACGATCGTTAATCGTCATGAAATATTGCGCACAATATTTATACAGGAAGAAGGAACGCCTTTCCAACAGGTGCTGCCCACTGACCAATGGAAGCTGATAGTAACGAATCATCAGCCATACCGCGATAATGCTGAGGCATTAACTGCCTACATTCAAACACTGACATCGGTTCCATTTAATTTAGCAACAGACCATAAACTGAGGGCGGAACTTATTGTATTAGAAGAGGAGGAACATATCCTGGTGATAACATTGCACCATATTGCCTCTGATGGCTGGTCTACCGGCATCATTGTAAGTGAGCTGACCGAATTATACCATGCCTTCATGGAAGGACGAATAGTTCAGTTGGCTGAATTGCCTGTACAATATTCGGATTATGCCATCTGGCAAAGGAAATATCTCACGGGTAATGTATTAGATAAAAAACTGGATTACTGGAAAAGTAAACTAACGGAGACGGCTATATTGCAATTACCTTATGATCACCTGCGTACGGTTGTAACCAGCAAGCGGGGGGCCAGCAGGCGCTTCTTCCTGGATCAGGATTTGGCGGCACAGTTGAAAACCTTGTCGCAGCAACAGGGGGTAACCATGTATATGACATTATTGGCGGCCCTGAAGGTATTGTTGTATCGTTATACCGGTGAGGAAGATATCTGTATAGGTACTCCCGCAGCCGGACGAATGCAGCAGGAAGTGGAAGGGTTGATCGGCTTTTTCATTAATACCCTGGCACTGCGAAGTGATCTGAAGGATGATCTTTTATTTAGCTCCCTGTTACAGCAGATAAAACAAACTACTTTAGATGCCTATGCGCACCAGGAAGTGCCTTTTGAAAAAGTGGTGGAAAGCGTGGTTACGACCCGCGACCTTACCCGCCATCCTTTATTCCAGGTGATGTTTGTATGGCAAAATACGCCTGATGCGCCTGCACTCAGGTTAGGAGAAGTGAAGTTATCATCCATGCCTCTGGAACATTCGCTGGCACAGCTGGATTTGACACTCTCCATGCAGGATAGTGAAGAGGGACTATATGGCAATATCGAATACTTTGCAGATCTGTTCAATGAAGAGACCATCGTACAACTGATATCACATTACGAAGCATTGTTGCGGGTGGTGGTACAATCACCTGACGAGCGTATCAGTACTTTGAGGCTATTGAGTGCAGCCGGGGAACAGGTATTGCTGGCAACACTTAATGATAACGTTGACGCCTATCCGGAAGATAAAGCACTCACCGCTTTGTTTGCAGAACAAGCTGTACTTCATCCTGCGGTTACCGCAGTGGTGGCAGGTGAACAAAGACTTACCTACGGTGAACTGGAGCAACGCTCCGACCAACTGGCCCATTACCTGCAACAGAATGGTGTAACTGCCGGATCATTTGTCGGTGTCTGTATTGAGAGATCCGTGGAGATGATAGTTGGGATATTGGGTATCCTGAAAGCCGGCGCTGCTTATGTGCCCATAGACCCGGACTATCCATCCGAAAGGATCATCCATATGTTAACAGATACCGGTGCAGAGATGGTATTAAGCAGCCGTGCGGGCAAAGGAGCGGTTGGGAATAAGGGCGGCGTTATCGTTGTACTGGATGAGGATTGGGATAAGGTGGCAGCTTTGCGTGTAACCGAACCGCTGAAAGCCATTCCTGCTACGGCAGCAGCTTATGTGATTTATACCTCTGGTTCTACCGGCAAGCCCAAAGGGGTGATCGCCATGCATGGTGGAGTAGTAAACCTGGTGCATTGTCAAAGCAAAGTATATCAGATTGGATCAGACGAAAACATATTAATGACATCTGATTATTGCTTTGATGCCTCTGTGGAACAACTGTTTTTTGCCTTGTTAAACGGAGCGACGCTGATATTGGTGGATAAGGAGATACAAGCAGATATGGCACTGTTTGAACAGTTCTTAAATGAACAACGGATCTCGCATTTAGAAGCCACACCAGGTCTTCTTCTT